>URYI01000147.1 GCA_900552055.1 uncultured Eubacteriales bacterium
CGGCTTGGCCGGAGGGCGGGCTTGCATTATAATTATTATAATAATTTAAGAAAATCATCATATATTTAGTATAAATATACGCATATTTTTCGCTTGCGCTAAAACGCCGATAGGCTATAATAAGGTTATTGCATCAAAAAAGCGGAATTACGCATGATATAATCAAGATGCGCTCTCTAGGAGAAATATAATGCAAAATAACAAGCAAGCCGGACAAGACCGGCAGCCGTCCGGCAAAACAAGCAAAAAAAACAAGTTCATAGGCATTTTCTGCATAGCCGCCTTTTTAATAATCCTAATTGTGGTATTTATTTTTGTAGGCGAACCCATGATTAAATTTGCCAAAGAGCCTGAGCGTTTCAGAGAATGGGTAGATAATCTGGGCGTGTGGGGGCGCCTTGCCTTTATAGGCATGATTGCCCTGCAGATAATTGTAGCCGTTATACCCGGCGAACCTCTTGAAATAGTGGCCGGCTACGCTTTCGGTGTATTTGAAGGCACCCTGCTCTGCATGCTTGGCTCGCTCGCCGGAGGCGTTATAGTATTCCTATTTGTCCGTTATTTTGGAGTCAAGGTAGTAGATATCTTTATACCTCACGAAAAGATAACCCAACTTAAATTTTTAAATACGAAAAGGAAGCTTACTATGCTTACCACCATCGTATTTCTCATTCCCGGCACGCCAAAGGATGTGCTGACTTACTTTGTGGGCCTCACTCCAATGAAGATAACCACCTGGATGCTGATAACCTCCCTTGCCCGTTTCCCTTCCATTATAACAAGCACAATGGGCGGAAACGCGCTCGGAACCAAAGAATATATCGCGGCCGTAATCATATTTGCCGCCACTGTCATAATCAGCGCGGCCGGCCTTCTGGTTTATAAAAAGATTTCATCCAGAAAACACGCAAATGAAAAAGAATCTGAACAACAGGCTTCGGCCAGCATTCAATCCGCCGCAAACTGCAGCCTTCCGGATGAAAGCAATCAGCCGCCGGTTTTGAAAACGCCAGAAATACAGAAAGACAAGCCAGGCTCTGCCGAGGGTGCCGCTCAGCCCCAAGAAAATGCTGAAAGTCCGTCGCCAAGCCATTGTCGGCCAAAGACAAACAGCCCGCATGCAGATTTAACAGGTCGGTAATAAAATTTAATAGCGTAATCGGCCGTTTTGAGTTATAATATATATGATGGGATATGTTTTTTATATATAACTGTAGAATAACCGACTGTACCCCATCATTATCTATAACGAAAGGAACGGCCTTTACGGCCCCTGGTAATACAAAGGATGTCTGCAACCAAAAGACGACGCCGCGGCAAAACCAATAATAATTTGTATACGGTAATCATCTGCGCGCTGGGACTTATATTATTAATATTATGCATAATACTCATAAGCAGGAGCTGCTCGTCACAGCCCGCTTCCCCTTCATCTTCTTTAACTACTCTTGAGCCGATGATATCCGCTCAGACAAATATGCTTTCTCCTTCGGGAACGCAGGACATATTTGAAACTCAGACCGTTTCGGCTTCCGCAACGCAGTTTCCTGCGTCCAGCGCCGTAAGCACTCAGAGCGCGGCCGGCGGCACTGTTCCTACAGCCTCCGAAGCTGCTCCCACACCTACTCCTCAACCCATAAATATAAGCTCCAACCAGGTGCTTGCGCTGCACATAACTGTTGATACAGGCTACAGTCAGCCGGGAAATGAGATTTTCAGCGACGACTATATATTGAGCCGCGATTATGAGATGAATATGGATGCCGTTAATATAAAAGTGGTAGTATTTATAACAGATTACCGCGGCAACAGTACGGTGCGCTTTTTCGAGAATATGAGCGCGGCATGTATTTTCTCCAGTTTTACCTTCAGCGATGACACAATCAGTTTGCCCGCGAAGGACAGAGAGATGTCCATAGTTTATGACAGTGCTGGCACTGCTAATATAACATGGGCAGGACAGAGCGTATCCGCGCTGATTGACGGAGAAGCTGACGGCCCGTACCAGCTTAATTACAGTTCGGCAGGCAAAACCGCCAGGCTGGAGATTGAGAATCTCGGAATTATGGATAAGGATATTATTTTCCCTTGAGCGCCGGCTTATCTTTTAAGCTGGCGGTCGGGCTAAAGACCGGCTGAAGCGGCCGGTCTTTTCATGCTTTAAAATATATCCTTACATTGGAGCATAATGGATAAATACAAAAAGCTGCTTTCCAACACAATAATTTTCGCAATAGGCACCTTTGCCTCCAAGGCATTGGTGTTTCTCCTTATGCCCTTATATACCCGCGTACTTACAAACGAGCAGTACGGTGCGGCTGATTTGATTGTGCAGACGGCCAATCTGCTTATTCCTTTTGTCTCCATGGGCATGTTTAACGCCGTAATACGATTCGGCTTGGATAAAAACGGCAACAGGCAGGGCGTATTCAGCGTATGCCTGGTTTCAATAATGTGCGGCTTTCTGCTCCTATTGGCCGTTTCCCCGCTGCTTTCGCATATAGAAGGAATATCGGGCTACACAAGTCTTATCTGCGCCTATGTGCTCTGCTCCTGCCTGCATTCTATATGCTCTCAGTTTGTCCGGGCCAGACAGATGGTAAGGCTTTTTGCAATAGACGGCATATTCTGCACTGTGCTGACCATAATCTTCAACATACTTTTCCTCGTAATATTTGATATGGGGGTAATGGGATATGTGCTGGCCACAGTGCTGGCTGATATCATTTGCGCCGTCAGCCTGTTTTTAGTGGCCTCCCTCTGGAAATACTTTGATTTGCGCAGCATCAACAAGCAGCTCGCGCTGAGTATGCTTAAATATGCCGTACCTCTTATACCCACTTCGGTATTCTGGTGGATTACAAATGTTTCGGACAGATATATGGTAACATACATGGTCAGCCTTGAGGCGGAAGGCCTTTATGCAGCGGCATATAAAATCCCCACCATTCTGACCCTTTTATCCAATGTTTTTATGGAAGCCTGGCAGCTATCCTCTCTAGCGCACGGCAAGAAAAAGGACGGACGGGAATTTTTTCATAATGTATTCGGCAGCCTGCAGTCGCTGGTCTTTATAGGCGGCAGCGCGCTTATACTGTGCTGCAAGCTTATAACCTCCATCCTGGTTTCTCCTGATTTCTATGCCTCATGGGAATATATTCCCCTGCTTATTATGGCAACCACCTGCTCCTGCTTCACTTCTTTTCTGGGCAGCGTGTATATGCTGGAAAAGAAGAGCGTAAAATCTCTCCTAACCACCATTGCCGGAGCCGGTTCCAATGTACTGCTTAATTTTATACTTATACCTGAATGGGGCGTAAACGGCGCGGCCGCCGCAACTTTCATAAGCTACCTGCTTGTATATATACTGCGCGGAATCAGCGCCAAACGTATGATTAATTTCAATCTGCATTCGGTCAAGGCGGGTATATGCCTGCTTATAATGCTGGCCCAAAGCATAATTATGATATTCGAGATAAAAGGATGGCTGGTATTTGAAATACTTCTTTTCGTGCTGATGTTTGTTTTAAATATAAAAAACCTGCTTTTAAGCGCCAAGAGGCTGCTTAAGCGCAAAAGCAAGCCCTCCGGAAGATATTAACATTCAGTGCAATTACTCTGTTTAAGACGGAACTGCGCATAATTAAAGCCAGCTTGGGAAAAAGGCAGGCGCAATACTGCCAAGCCACGCGCTAATGTTGAGCAAACTGTTAAATAACCTTCCGCCGCAATAAAAACCGTTGATTTTTTATAAAATATATGTTTAAATAATAAGAGTACTTTAAGTGCTTCCAGCTTAAAATTACGTTGACGCTATGCGTCAGAAAGGCAGACTTAATTCTATGAAAAAAATTTTGCGCAGCGTTGTTTGTGCGGCATGCATACTAACCCTTATATTTTCACTTACATCCTGTTCAGCCGAAATTACCGTTATTGAAGCGAACGAAAACCAGCTCAACCCAGACAAGCTTATGCGCGGAGAACAAATTGCGCATTTAGTGTATCTTACATCCCTTTCAAGCGGAGAAAGCGACAGCCTCGCCTATGAATCCAATTATATCCTGACTAGGGAAACCGTTGACGGGCAGGATATAATCCGCATTTTAAACCAGGCTGCCAGCGGAAATCAGACTATGGAAACTGAAAGCGTGCTTTTGGCGCAGAATACTGATAACGCAACCTGCCTTATGCCTTTATCTGTAAGACTTACCTACGAGGATCAGGGCAAGGTTACGGACAACACATATGTTTCGGCTATACACGACCATTTGGTACGCTCGCAGACCATTGAAATACAGCAATACGCCGATGAAAATTCCAGCGAACTGGAAACTACAAATTATGTGGTTAATACCGCAGAACAATATTTTGATTCAGAGTCTTTAGCGTTTGTTCTCTCTACAATGCCTCTGTCTGTAGGATACGAGCTGGATGTAATGCTCTCTTCCTGCAACCGGGACAAATTGCAGAGCATGAATGTTTCTGTTATGGAACAGCGCGAAGTTGAAACCGAGGCTGGCACGTTTAACTGCTATGTTGTTTGCGTGCGCCCCAATACTCTCTTTGCCAACTATGCTACTTATATGTACTACGCTGTTGACTATGATAATATGCTCATACAGATTGTACAGCCCGAAACCACACTGAGACTGTGCAGCTTCTCCTACGGTGCGGAAGAACAGCCTGCTGAGTAATTTTACTGTAAATTCAAATGGCGGGCTGCGCCCGTCCGGCTGAAAGCCGGACG
>URYI01000148.1 GCA_900552055.1 uncultured Eubacteriales bacterium
CCAGCCCGGCGGCCGAAGGCCGCAAACGCCCCCGGCGCCGCGGTTACTGCTTATGGGGCTATTCTTTATAACACATTAAGATCCCATATATCATAAAAAAGCGGATTCTCAGCTAAGTTGAAAATCCGCCCTTTATAAGCTTCAAAATATATCAAACCTTTATCTGCTTATAAACTATAAGCCTTGTGCCTGCCGGCGGATCGTCAGAAATATCAGGATTAACCGCCTTCAAATCCTCTACGCCCACACCCAGTTCACGGCCCACGCTCCAGAGCGTATCGCCGGGCTGCATAATATAAATGCATATTCCGTAGCCATCCGGCCTGATTTCGCCGGAATCCTCAGCGGACAGCAGCACGCTGGCTTTTTTGCTTTCAAATCCCGTCAAATCCACCATGATCCCAAAACGGATTTCACATTCACTGGAGCCAATCAGCGCTGACACCATCTGTTCAACGGCAGTATTGACGTATATCTCCATGCCTGAGCGGATATCAGGATTGTCAAATATCATTTCAAAATTTATAATCTGGTCAAAGGAGCTTAATTCCCCTGTACCTGACGCTATATATATAACATATACCCTTGCCGCCATGTTGAGCAGCGCCCGCCCGTCCATAGCGGTAACATTCTGGGCATAGGGCTGCGCCAATACTGCCGAAATCCTCGCCATAGGAGGCATGCCCTTAGGCAGCGTGGCCGCCACTCTCGCCGCAAGATTTGCCTGGGCCTGAACAGCGCATCTTTTATACTCAATCTCCTTCTGCACAAGGGCCAACTCGCTCTGAGTAGAATATGCGTCCATTATAAGATTGACGCTCTTTTGGCTGCACGCGCCGGCGCAGGCGTTAATCAGACACTCGCAGGTCAAAATGCGGTACTCGCCCTGCTGATTTGTTTCTATCTGAATGCTGCATTCCTCTGCCATAGCGCAGACCTCTGCTTCCATGCCGGCACGCACCGGCGCCTCTATGACTCTGCTGAAGGGAATCTTATCCGCAACCTGCGCTATGGGCTCGTATTCATCCTCGCAGTCATATGTAATCCTAAGCACTATATCTCCTTCAAATAATATCTCGCCGTCCTCGCACCGGGCTTCGCTGACTAATGCGCTGGCCTGAGTGCAAAGCACCCTTTTAACTTCAGGCATCCTTACCGAAAGTTCAATATCCTCCTTAACGCTGAAGCGGGAATAAAATACGCCTTCATTTACCGTGCTCTCCACATCAGCGGACAGCACATGTACGTTTTCATCCTGGATTTCAGAGACTGCGCTGATATCCTCGGCCGTTATGGTCATTATGCGCAGAAGCAGTTCTACGTCAAAAACCACGCTGCCGCCCTGAATGGACGCGGTATAGTCTTTAACTACAGGGCAAACCTTAATTGTGGCCTTTGGACTCAGCCCCGGAAGCTTTGCCGCATAATCAAATGCCTGGCTTCCGTTTACCCTCAAAAGAGTGTCCTCCTGCGAAACAACCGCGCAGCCCCGCACGGTTCCTTCCAGGATGCCTTCAGAAGCAAGAGCCTCGCATCTTCCCATGCTTACTTCAACATCCGCTCCCAATAAAACGGCTTGGGCGTCCGTGCCCGGCAACTGAGCAATTATCCGCACGCTCCGCGTGAACTCCGCAGCGGCGACCTCATCATAACGTAACTGTTCCATGGTAATATCCATATTCGCTCCTCCCTCGGCACAATCAAAATTTGTCCCATTAATTGTTATTACATTCTATAAGCCCTTTAACTCAAATATGACTGATATTTTCAGGCAATTTTAATTTTTTACCCATCGGCACGAGCTCTTTCTGCCTGTGCGTTGAATTTATATGCAGCTTTTGTTAATAAATTTCAAAAAAACTATTCACAAAACTCGCCGGCATATGCTATAATATAAAAAATAAATTGTTGATAACTGCTTTTTAAGCAGCATTATCCAAATTACTTGTCCGCCGGGCGAAGAAACGGAGTTTATTATGGCCAACTACAGATTAAGTATAAGAAAGATTGAGCGCAGCGATATGCCGTCTATTATTACCTGGGCCAGAAATCAGAATCTTATGAAGCATCTTCATATTGCTCTGCCTCAAACTGAACAGAACGGCAACCAATGGTTCCAGCGCTCGCTTATAGACCGCAACCGGGACGATTTCGTAATCCACGCGGTAAATGAAGAGGGCGAGCGCACTCCCATCGGCATGCTTGGTCTTTTCAATATAGACGAAGCCAACAAAAAAGCCGAATACTATATTCTGATAGGCAACAGTGAATTTTCACGGAGAGGCATAGCCTCACGGGCTACGGCCGAAATGCTGGGCAACTGTTTTAAGCTGCTCAATTACAATAAAATTACAGTAACCGTGGATAAGGAACATTACGAAGCGCAGAAGCTCGCAGAAAAGCTTGGCTTTAAAAAGGAAGGATTGCTCGTCCAGGATATACTTTTGGACAGCGGCGAATACATAGACCGCTTCATATACGGCATAACTAAGGCTCAGCATGACGAATGGATAAAATAACGGCCTTGCCGCCCGCCTCAGGCGGGCTTTTTATATCTGATAAACTCCCTAAATGAACAAGGGCATATACGGTCAGGACAGGGCTGTTTGAGTGTCATGCCGTGCTGCTTTTCGCTCTGTGTACGTCCGGTACACGTCGTTCAAACGCCTTACAGGTTACGGAAGCGGCCGCTTCGACCCCCTGCGGTCTGATTTCGGCATTTTCAAGGAAGCGGAATGAGGCGTAATGAACGCACACCCATTCACGATGACACAGCAAATGCCGAAATCAGACCGCAGGAGGCGTGTATTCTCCCCTTGTCAATTTAGGGTAAGCTAATACAATCAGAACGCGATTCTTTTTTGTATTAGCGCCCGCCCCGCATTATTACACAGACGGTAAATACTCCGGCATATTTTGGACTGTGCGCCCCGCAGCTATCCACGCTCCCAGCAAAAATACTTGACCCCAGCGAAAGGAAATCCTTAAATTATATGAGGATACAATAAGCAGAAATACCAGAACCTTTTTTCCAATGACAGCTGCATATCAAAACAGAAGAATTTCCCCGGTACGGCGCATTGTATAACGTACATAAAAGTCCTCCTATGTCATACAATGCATATAAGAAAAGCGGCTTTAAGCCGCAATTTTATCAATTAATTGAAAAACTGCTATGTTTCGCTTGACAAAGAAATGTACCGATGATATTATATTTTTAATTTAATACGCAAACCGTTGACGCGGAGATAACGGCAATAATGCCTTTACAGAGAGCCTGCGATGCTGCAAATCAGGCAAGAAACAGATTGTCAAATGGGCCGCTGAGGGTGCAGTCAAATGATATTATCTTATCAGAGTAATCTGCAACGTGTTGGCATACGTCAGTTGCCGGGGATATGCTGGTATCCCGCCAAGCGCACGGATAAAACCGTGAATTCAAGGTGGCACCGCGGATATGCTGTACTTATTATAGAGTATCTTATTCGTCCTTGACAGATGGGCTAATTCTGTCAGGGATGTTTTTGTTTTAACTCCTCTGACCGAAAAAGTCCGGGGAGTTTTTATTTTCAGCGGAGGTACTATATATGAATGTTCTGCCCACCCTGTCCCAGATACAAAACATAGCGGCAAGCGGCAAATATAATGTGCTGCCGGTAAGCTGCGAGATTCTATCCGATTTTATAACGCCTATAGAAGCCATGCGGATACTCAAAAACGTATCTACGCATTGCTATATGCTGGAATCAGCCTTGGCAAACGAGCAATGGGGACGCTATACCTTTCTCGGTTTTGAGCCAAAATTGGAGATAACCTGCATTAACGGCAAAATGAAAGCGGGCAGCCTTACGTTCCATACTGATAATCCTTCAAATTATCTCCGCCAGATTCTATCTGAATATAAAAGTCCCCGCTTTGACTGGCTCCCCCCATTCACCGGCGGACTGGTAGGCTATTTCTCATACGATTACCTTGGGTATAGCGAACCTGCTGTTAAATGCAAAGCAGAGGATACCGAGGCATTTAAGGACGTTGATTTGATGCTTTTTGACAAGGTTATTGCTTTTGACAATGTAAGGCAGAAAATAATTATTATAGTAAATATGCCTCTTAATGACATCGAGGTCGGATATAATAAGGCGGTTGTGGAGCTGAACCAGCTTATCAGGCTTCTGCGAAGCGGCCAAAAGAAAGACGAGCCGGGCGGAAAGCTGCTGGGCAAAGCAGAAGCGCTCTTTAACAGAGAGCAGTACTGCGAAATGGTGCAGAAAGCTAAGCATTACATCCATGAGGGAGATATTTTCCAGGTTGTACTCTCCAACCGCTTAAGCGCTCCGTTTGAGGGGAGCCTGCTCAACACTTACCGGGTACTGCGCACAATCAATCCTTCACCCTATATGTTCTATTTTGCAGGCGCCGATGTAGAAGTAGCCGGAGCGTCTCCCGAAACTCTGGTAAAATTAGAGAACGGCATACTGCATACCTTTCCCCTGGCAGGAACCCGCCCCAGAGGCAGAACAGAAAAAGAAGATAAAAAATTAGAAGCTGAATTATTATCCGATGAAAAGGAGCTTGCCGAGCATAATATGCTTGTGGATTTGGGCCGGAACGACCTGGGCAAAATAAGCAGATTCGGCACTGTCGAGGTAGAAAAACTGCACTCCATTGAACGCTATTCCCATGTTATGCATATCGGCTCTACAGTACGGGGAGAAATACGCGGCGAAT
>URYI01000149.1 GCA_900552055.1 uncultured Eubacteriales bacterium
GGCGCAGAATGCGCCTTGCCCCAATGTTTACACCGCCCCCTGAGAGCATTTAACGGTTATTAGGATTTATTCTTGGCCGGGGACCTTGGGCAATCCGTCAAAACCTTTCTGTAAATCTTCATCAGTCGGAATATAATCATTCATGCAGCCTGTAATGTAAGAATTATATGCCGTCATATCGAAGTATCCTGTTCCGGTAAGACCGAATAATATGGTCTTGCTTTCTCCGCTTTCCTTGCAGCGAAGTGCTTCCTGAATAGCCCCATATATTGCGTGGGCAGATTCCGGAGCGGGCAAGATAGTTTCTTTTTTTGCAAAAAGCACAGCGGCCTCAAATACTTTGGACTGTTCAACTGACATGGCTTCCATATATCCGTCATGATAGAGCTTGGACAAAATAGGAGACATGCCATGGTAACGCAGTCCTCCGGCATGATTGGCCGAGGGTATAAATTCGCAGCCCAGAGTATACATTTTTGCCATAGGGGTTATTTTGCCGGTATCGCAGAAATCATAGGCATATTTGCCTCTGGTCAGCGAGGGGCAGGAAGCGGGTTCTACTGCAATTATGCGCGGATTGGCTTTTTTAAGAAGCTTATCCTGCATGAAGGGTGCGATTAAACCGCCTAAATTAGAGCCGCCGCCAGCACAGCCTATTACGATATCAGGATATTCATCCAACAGCTCTAAAGCTTTTTTGGATTCCAGGCCAATTATGGACTGATGCAGCAACACCTGGTTGAGAACTGAGCCCAGCACATAGCGGCAGCCTGGAGTTGTTACGGCTTTTTCTACGGCTTCGCTTATAGCGCAGCCCAGACTTCCTCCTGTATTCGGGTCTTTTTCCAGTATATTGCGCCCTACGTTTGTAGTATCGCTGGGACTGGCTATGACGTTTGCGCCAAAAGTCTGCATAACTGTTTTGCGGAAGGGCTTTTGCTCGTAGGATACTTTAACCATATATACGGTTAAAGGCAGTCCGAAGTATGAGCAGGCCTCCGCAAGCGCCGTGCCCCACTGGCCTGCGCCCGTTTCGGTAGTTAAACTGGTAAGTCCCTGCTTTTTCGCGTAATATGCCTGGGCCAGGGCCGAATTTAATTTGTGGCTTCCTGAGGTATTGTTGCCTTCAAATTTATAATAAATCCTGGCGGGAGTATCCAGTTCTTTTTCCAGATTGTAGGCTCTTATTAACGGAGCCGGACGGTATATCCGGTATACGTCCATAATTTCTCCTGGGATGTCATAATATCTGGTCTGGCTGTCCAGCTCCTGGCGTGCCAGCTCTTCACAGAATACGGGCAGCAAATCTGACAGCTGCGCGGGCTGCATAGTGGCCGGATTAAGCATCGGGTCGGGCTGTTCGGGCATATCGGCGCGCAGATTATACCACTGCGCCGGAATTTGGTCCTCTGAAAGATAAAATCTGTAGGGTACTTTTTTCATTCTGCATCGCTCCTTTAAAATCTTTTAAATTAAACCGCGGGAAAAACAAAAAAGCTTTCATCCCACTAAGGGACAAAAGCCTTGCTTCTGCGGTACCACCCAAATTGACGTATAAAAACGTCCTCTTATTTTCACGCGCTGAAAAACCAATGCGTGCTTTGCGGATAATGGGTAAAGCTCCCAGCAGGCACTACTAAGCAGTTTGAACTTTTCGACCTGCCCTCATAAGTCCATTCACCAGACTCCGTGCCCTGCCGCTTTCCACCGCTAACGGCTCTCTGAAAGGAGGTATGTCAGGTTACTCTTCTTACTCAACGGTTTATTTTATTTAGTTATCGACATTATAACATATAAAATCATGTTGTCAACTGTTTTTAAATTGCCTTTATAAAACGGTTAATTACTATATGCGAAATAATTTGCGGTTAGGCGTCAAAATCCAGCTGCCTATCCTGTTTTCTATGCTATAATAATAAAAAAGCGGCAGAGGGGAAGGGCCGAAACATGTATTTTCAATACGGTGAAACCGAACTGGAATATCTAAAAAAACGCGATGCGCGTATGCGTGAATTAATAGAAAAAGTAGGATATATCCAGCGCCGTGTAGACTGCGAACTGTTTCCCTCTGTAGTGCATCAGATAGTGGGCCAGCAGATTTCCACAAAGGCTATGGAAACTATATGGAGCCGTATTAACAGCGCGCTGGGAGTAATAGATGCTGAAACCATATTGTCTGCCGGGGCTGATTATTTGCAGGCTTTGGGCATATCATACAGGAAAGCGGATTATATTATTCAGTTTGCCCGAAAAGTATCTGATGGTGAATTGGAGCTTGAGAGCCTGTGGACGAAATCGGACGATGAGGTTATAAAGGAATTGTCCGCTCTTAAGGGAGTGGGAGAGTGGACGGCTGAAATGATACTGCTTTTCTGTATGCAGCGGCCCAATGTATTCAGCTATAATGATTTAGCTATACAACGCGGCCTTAGAATGGTCTATCACCACCGCAGCATCAGCAGGGAGCTTTTTGAAAAATACCGTCGGCGTTTCAGCCCTTATTGCAGCGTTGCCAGCCTATATCTCTGGGCAGCGGCCGGCGGCGCAGTAGAGGGTTTGAAGGATTACGCCCCTAAAAAACATAAATTGATAAGCGCTAAATAACTTTCGGTTTTCAATAAAATTTTTGATAGAGGAGCATGCATAATGCAGTATATAAATCATTATCAGTCGGATATCGGAGGTATTACTCTAGCCAGCGATGGACAGAATATTACCGGCCTGTGGCTGGACGGGCAAAAATACTTTCCATATATGCTGCTCGAAAAAGCGCTTCGGGAGGATTTGCCCGTATTTGAAACGGCGAAAAAATGGCTGGATATATATTTCAGCGGGCATGAACCGGAATTTACTCCTCCTATATTGTTGCGGGGATCTGCTTTCAGAATGGAGGTATGGGCGGAATTAATCAATATTCCTTACGGGCGGGTGACGACTTATGGGAATATTGCATGCGCGATAGCTGCCAAGCATGGCCTTAAAAGCATGTCGTCGCAGGCTGTAGGCGGGGCGGTAGGGCATAATCCAATATCTATTATTGTGCCCTGTCATCGGGTGATAGGGTCAAATGGCAGCCTGGTCGGCTATGCCGGAGGCCTGGAGATAAAAAAAGCGCTGCTTGGACTGGAAGGGAAGGGTGCTCTGAAGCTGGGAAATGGCAGCTGAGCGCTGCGGTTTTTAACTTCGTATAAATTTGTGCTTGGCCGCTTTGGAATTTTATATTCGGGGCGGGGGCGCGGCGTTCGCGGCCCTGGGCCGCGGGCCGAACCGACGTTCGGCCAAGGCAGGCGGAACGCCTGCCAAACGCCGCGCCCCCTGCCTGACGCTCGCTATGCGCGCCCTTAAAAAAAGGGCGCGCATAGCGCTGCGCCGCCCCCCATTTTAGGCCTTTTCTTATATAACAAATGGTAATTTAATGCAGATAACGCAGGCTTTTAAAAAGCATATACGCTCGTAATTGACAAAGCGCCGGCAAAACAATAAAATACTGATGTTATAATTTTGCGGTAACAGCCGGTAAGGACAGGACATGTATATTTCTAAGCTTCAACTCAGAAACTTTCGTAATTATGAATATCTGGAGCTGCCCCTTGAAAATAATATATATATTTTCACAGGGGAAAACGCGCAGGGAAAAACCAACCTGCTTGAAGCTGCCGCGCTGTTAAGCACGGGAAAAAGCCACCGCACAGCGCGGGACAGGGATATGATACGCATAAACGAGCCTTTTGCGCGGGTAAAGGCTGTAAGCATGCAGGCGGACGGAGAACATACTGTGGACGTAGTGCTTTCCCGGAGTGAAAAAAAGCGGGTGCTGCTTAACGGCTTGCCTATAAGCCGCATAGGAGATATGATAGGCCAGATTAAAAGCGTGATGTTTTCGCCTGAAGATTTGGATATAATCAAATCAGGGCCCTCACAGCGCCGCCGGTTCATGGATTTAGACAGGTGCCAGATGAAAAAAAGCTATTTTTACGCATTGAACACCTATAATCATGTTCTTGAGCAGCGCAACCACCTGTTAAAGCTGACGGCGGCTAAGGAAGTGGAGGACACTTTATTTATATGGGATGAAAAGCTTGCAGAGGCAGCTCAGCCCATTATGGCCGAGCGCAAGAGATTTATAGAAAAATTAAGCCCCCTTTGCGAAAGCTTTCATTCAGAATTGAGCGGCGGCAAAGAGACTCTTAAAGCGATATATGAACCTTCAGTAGAAGGGGAAGAAGGAGAGCTTAAGGAAAAGCTGCTTAATACTCTCAGAGTTAGTTGGGACAGGGACATAAAAAATAAAGTAACTGGAAACGGGCCGCATAAGGATGATATAGCGTTTAAGCTGGGGGATAAGGATTTACGGTGGTTCGGTTCGCAGGGGCAGCAGCGCACTGCGGCTCTGGCTCTTAAATTGGCGCAGCTTGAATTGATAAAAGAAGAATTGGGAGAATATCCTGTATTGCTTCTGGACGACGTGCTGAGCGAATTGGATGTATCCAGGCAGGAACGGCTGTTAGGCAGGCTTAAAGGCATTCAGGCGCTTATTACGGCGGCTGAATTGTCTGAAAGCTTGAAAAAGCTCCCAGCCAGGATTATAAAAGTAAAGGAAGGAAAGCTGTATCTTTAAAAAGCTTTAGGCGCCCATTTTTATAAAAATGGGCGCCTAAAGCGGAGGGG
>URYI01000150.1 GCA_900552055.1 uncultured Eubacteriales bacterium
TCCCCGGCCGGCTGCCGCCGGCCGGGGCGGCCGTGAAACGGCCGCAAGAGCCGCCCCCGCCCCCCTTTTTTTCCTCCCGCGCGCCGGTTAAGCGTTATCTGCCTTATCGTTTGGGTTTTCTGGTGAAGCCTGGTTCTGTTCATGCGAATCCTTTTCAGGGGAGGGATTTTGCTCCTGAGAAGGATTGCCGTTAGAGCCGTCTCCATTGCCCTGCGCCCCTTCTTCTGAAGCTTGGCCGTCGGGCTGCTGCTGGTCATCTGGGCGCTGCTGCCGGGCCGAGGGAGTAAAAAGGCCTGACGGAGGCATTTGGCCCGACTGGCGCAAAGCTTCCTCGTATTTTTTCATAATGGCCGCCTGAAGCTTTATAAGCTGCTTCTGACCGGTGATTTCCAGCCTGAAGAAATTGACGGTGTAAAAAGCGGAGAATAGTCCGTCTATAATCAGGGAAAGCAAAAAATATACGAACAGCGTAATATACCCCGGCCCTCCTTCGAGGGGAAGTATAAAGTAAGCTGCGGCAGTAAGCAGCGCGGTTATTAAAAAGCGGCAGGCCAGGGCGACTAGATATACAGGCATGCTTTTTTTATATCTGCCCTTGAGGATGGTGCTTACATAGGTGACTGAAAAGAGCAGCCTGGCGCGGTTGACCGCTACGGCGGTGCGCATGTTAATTATAAACAGGTTTATAAAAGCCGTTGCCAGCCAGAGAACAATGAGGAAAACTACGCTTGAAAATATAATCCCTGCGGTTCCTCTTATAAACATAGCAAAAAGGAGCGCCAGATAGGTTATATATGTGGAAAGCATGCTCATCAGAAAACTTGCAAATATGCTTATCAAAAACACCCAGCCCGAACGCTTTAATAATGTCACAGGCATGCGCGCCTTAACTTCGTCAAAGGGAGTTTCCTTGTTTAGCGCCTCATAGACAAATACCGCGGCGGCTGTTATTACGGCGCAGGAAAGCAGCTGGGAAATAAACCAGAGCGCTATATCTGCAAAGGAGGATATGCTCTGGGCGTCCTGCAGAGCCGGCATAAAGCCCTGCATATCCTCAGGAGAGGAAAAGTCGTACCGGTTCAGGAGCTGGCTGACGCTTGAAAGCATATTGGCGGAGGAATAAGCATTTACCGCAGCCGCAGGCAGCGCCAGCAGGGCCAGGACAAGCAGGATGATGGGAATTTTCCCTTTAAGCTGTTCCATTGCGGTTTTGGCAAAATATCTTATGGTAAGCTTGGGCTTGGGGGCTTGAGGGGTATTCTGCGGGCTGGCCTGGGCGTTTTGCGGGTTGGTTTGATTCTGCATAAATTAACCTCTATTTGAATTGCCGGCGTGGATTTGCCCCTTCTAAAGACCTGTTGGAGATGCAATGCAGTATTATGGGGGCCTGCGGACAATTAAAAATACTGATTTTGCAATAATTATACTATTTTCTTTAAAATAACGCAACGCAGAAAATTGCTTTTCCATTTTATTTATGCTATAATTATATAGAATTACTGTACAAAGGATAATGCGCCTCAGCCGCCGGTAATTTGCCCGTTTTCTGCGTTATCCCCCGAAGCTTTGCCTCTGCGCCTTTGCGGCGGCCTTAAAAACAGGCAGATTGATAGTGTCAAAGGCCCGCAGAGTCAAAAATGATTGAATTTGCGCTCATGCAGGGCGCAGATATGTGCCGGGCGCACATTGGATGGAGTCTAGGCAGCACAGCCGGAACATAAACTTCGGTCTTTTGGCTGTATTATACTTTGTGAACAAATGCTAAAGATTATGCGTTTTTAGAGGCTGCCGCGGTTTTGGGCGCGGAAGGCGGATAAAGCCCTTCTTTAAGGCGCCGGAGTTCTTTAATCGCTTTAATGAAAAGCAAGCCGCCGTTTGCGCTTAGTGTTTAAGCGGGGATAATTTGGATAATATTTTTGACGGGCGGCAAAAAGAGGCTGATAAAAGACGGAGCGGCGTTATAATTAAGAGCGCAGGAGCGCGCAGGCTTTGTGCGCGCCGTGCAGGGAGGTTGAAAGCTTGAAAAAAATTTCTGTTTTGTTGTTCGTGCTGATTTTGGCGGCGTCCTTTTTCGGCTGTGCGCCTGAAGAGGCAAGTCTGCCCACGCACAGGCTTACGGGCGAATATGCCGAGGTTCCTGAGGATTCGGGGATTTTGGGGGCTTATATTAAAGCTACCGATCTGGCCGTTAATCTGATTATAGACCAGCAGCGCAAGGCCCTGCCCGAATTTATCTCCTTTAATTTTAATACAAACGTGCCCCTTCAGCCTTCCCAGACACAGCAGCTTTTAGCAGCGTTTGAGGTTTACGGCATACCCATTGATACTGACGGGCATAAGGCCAAGACGGTGGAAGAGATGAACAGGGGGCTGGTGGTGGCCTATCAGGACGATTCCAATCTTAATTCCTCCAGCGCTGATTTAACCGTACAGGTTGAGGTTATAACAGGGAATTACGGCTATATAGTCTGTTCGGATTTTCAGATAAGCGGCGGAGAATACATTTTGACGGCGTACGATGATTCGACAGTTGTGCCTTATACCGGCGGCTGGTAAAGGCGTGCGCCGACCGTAAAACTGTGCATCTTATGAGCATTTCAGGCTGGGGCTTGTTTTTAGGGCCGCCGCGGCGTTAATTCCGGGCGGCTTTGGAGGCCCCGGCTTCTTTTTTGTTCAGGCGCTTATCAGCGTCAGCGTACGAGGGGGGAATGCGTCCCAGCTCTGAATATCTGCCGGCTTTCTGCGTGTCCATCAGGGCAGAGCATAGCGCGGCCTTTTCCCTGTTTTAAAAGCAGAGAAAGGGATTAAGAGGGCTGGGGCGGGGAGCAAAGATGCCGCTGTTTTAGCCTTTGCAAAGGATTTAATTAAACGCCTGCCGGATGTGCGCGTGAGCGAGGGCAGTTAACGGCGGGGACACAAATTCGGCTTTTTAAGGCCGCGTTATATATTGGGGTTCCTGCGGCCGGAGGTTATACATTGGACAAAGCTGCGTAATATATTAATGCTGCTGTTATGCGGCTGATTATATGAGGGAGAGGAATTTATGAAGGATAAATATCAGGTTATTATAATAGGCGCGGGGCCTGCGGGCATTTTTACCGCCATAGAGCTTATGCGCGGGGGCGCGCAGAGCGTGCTGCTGGCCGATATGGGCCGGCACATAGACAGCCGGAAGTGTCCGGCGCGCACTACGGGCGTATGCGCGCGCTGCAAGCCCTGCGCGATAGTCAGCGGCTGGTCGGGCGCAGGCGCTTTTTCGGACGGGAAATTGTCCCTTTCGCATGATGTGGGCGGCCATATAGTGGACTATCTGGGCGAAGAAAAGGCAGACGAGCTTATAAAGTACGCAGACGGGATATACTGTGAATTTGGGGCCAATCCGGAGGTGCACGGCCTCAATGATAAAAAAGTGGAGGAAATCAAATATGAATGCTCCAAATACAATATAGCGCTTGTGCCCTGCCCGGTGCGCCATCTGGGCACTGAGCGCGCTTTCGGCGTTTTAAGGGCCATGTACAAATATCTTTATGCTCAGCCGGGCTTTGAATTCAGCGAGCTGACCGAGGCCAAGGAGATACTTGTAAAGGACGGCCGGGCGGCGGGGGTGGTCTTTGAAAAAGAGGGGACGCGCTTTAAAGCGGAGGCGGATTATGTGGTGGCCGCGCCCGGCAGAGGCGGGGCGGACTGGCTTAACCGGGCTGTGCGCACGCTGGGGGTGCCCAATGAAAATAACGAGGTGGATATAGGGGTGAGGGTAGAAGTGCCCAACAGCATTATGGACCATCTCACCAGGCATCTTTACGAGGCCAAGCTGGTGTATTACTCAGATACCTTTGAAAACAGGGTGCGCACCTTCTGCATGAATCCGGGCGGGGTGGTTTCGGAGGAGCATTATACCAACGGCATAGCGGTTGTCAACGGGCACAGCTACGGCGACCAGTCCAGAAAGACTGAGAACACCAATTTTGCGCTGCTGGTTTCCTCCCGCTTTACCTCTCCCTTTGACGACCCTATTGTATACGGGGAATACATTGCCAAGCTGGGCAATATGCTTACGGGCGGCCCCATAATGGTTCAGCGGCTGGGGGATTTGCTTTCGGGGCGGCGCACTGATAAGACCAGATTGAATAAATCCACCACCCGGCCTACCCTCACTACGGCAGTGCCGGGGGACCTTTCCTTTGTACTGCCGCACAGGCACCTTACCAGCATAATAGAAGCGCTGCGGGCTTTTGACAAGGTTGCGCCAGGGCTGTATTCAAAAAACACCTTGCTCTACGGGGTGGAGGTAAAATTCTATTCCAGCAAGGTAAAGGTAAACAGCTGCTTTGAGACCCGGATTAAGGGCTTTTACTGCATAGGGGACGGCGCGGGTATAACCAGGGGGCTTATGCAGGCCTCAGTGACGGGAATTGTAGTGGCCAGGGATATACTCTCCGCGCCGCAGGGCTGATTTTGGCCTGCTTTGGTTTTATAGGCCTGTGGAATGAAGCGGCGTTAGTTTATTAATTATAATTATGCGGCTTGGGTTTTTAAGGGTTGGGATGGCAGTTTTTAATACGGTTGGATTTTATGGCGGCTTTTCGGGGCAGGGGAAGAGAGGGGCCGGAAGAAATGCAGTCCGCCGGGGGGGGGCCGTTTGGCGGCCG
>URYI01000151.1 GCA_900552055.1 uncultured Eubacteriales bacterium
CCACCGGGGTGTCCGGCGTCTCCTCCGGGGGAGGTGTCGTCGTCCCGGAACCGCTGGAAGCGCCGCTGGAGCCGCGCTTCCAGCGCGGCCCAGGCAGGCTTAAAAGCCTGCCAAACGCCGCCCGTTTATCCCCGCTTTCACCCAGCGCCAGCATATAAGTGTATGGCCTATAAGAGCTGAATTTGCGTCCCTGCGGTGTTGCTTTTGCTGAATATGCACCCGTTATATGCCGTTTCTGTGCCTGGCCGGGACGTAAAACAGCATCTTTTTAACTCTTCAGCCGCAGTCCTTCAATAATATCTGCCTGTTTTCCAAGCAGATGAGAGAGGCGGTGCGAAAATAAGCATAGCTTGCTGAGGATAATACAAAAGCAGGCAAATTCATAGAAAGGCTGTGCATTATCTCTTGTACACTAACGCTGAAGAAATAATACATAAAAAGAAGCTGCTTTAACGCAGACATTTAGAAAGAAGCAGCCTGAGATTTTTCTAATTAAAAATTGCCTTTTTCAGGGGGCAAAGTTCCATAATGGGTTCAGTACCAAAATTGGTACAGACTTCGGACGAGCAGTTTTATCGGCAAATAAATAACGATATGCCTCTGGCGGGATATGATATATGACCTGGACTTCATGTTGTACATATTTCCATTTTATGAAAATATAATATCCGCTTTTTAATATGCCATAGGCATATATAATCGCCCGCAGAGCGATAGCATACCGCAGATACACCCGTTCCGCCAGGGAACGGATATGATTGGGGCGCTCTTATGTCAGGAAGGGCGTCCCCGGTTCGGCTCTCTCTGTTTCATTGCATTGACGGCGTACTTCTGAGCTTATTGAGGAGATTAAGCATGTCCTCAGGCAGCGGCGCAGTAAAGCTCATGCGCTCTTTTGTTTCGGGATGGGTTATTTCAAGGTAATAGGAATGCAGGGCCTGACCATTAAAACCGCTTTTATCCAGACTTGTGCCATAGACAGGATCACCCAGCAGAGGGTGCCCTATATAAGCCATATGCACTCTTATCTGATGAGTGCGCCCTGTCATAAGCCCGCATTGAATATATGCGCAGTTTTTAAATTGCTCTAATACTTCATAAGTGGTAACGGCGTTTCTGCCCTGAGGCGTTACGGTTATCCGTTTGCGGTTCTTTATGGATCTGGCCAAATTGGCCGTAACGGTGCCCTGTGATTCCTTAAAGCGGCCCCAGGCCAGTGCGCGGTAAATTTTAACGCAGGTTCGGTTTTTAAACTGCTCGCTTAAATTTTGATGCGCCGCGTCATTTTTAGCTATTATAAGCAGTCCTGAGGTATCCTTATCCAGCCGGTGAACAATGCCCGGCCGCATTTTTCCGTTTACGCCCGACAGGCTGTCCATGCAGAACATAAGCGCGTTTGCCAGTGTACCTTCCCAGTGTCCGTTCGCAGGATGCACTACCATTCCTCTTGGCTTATTTATAACCGCTATGCTGGAATCCTGGTAAATAATATCTATATTTATATCCTGGGGCTTTATGTCGCCGCTTCTGGGCTCAGGCAGAACAGCCGTAATTATTTCTCCCGGCAAAGGCTTGTATTTTTTGGGCTTGGCCTGACCGTTTACCTTTACGCTGCCGTTTTCTATAAGCGAAGCGGCTGCGCTGCGCGTTAAATGAGATTTTTCAGAAAGAAGCACGTCCAGCCGCTTTTGCGAATCTTCATTTTCAACTGTAAATTCAAGGCTGGGCTGATTGGGCGTCATCTGTTTCTTCCTCGTTTTTTTCTGCGGCTTTTATCTCTTTTGTTGCTTCAATATATTTATCATGTATAAACAGCACATAGATTCCCAGTAATATGGCTCCGATAACTACCAGGCTGTCCGCAATGTTGAAAATAGCAAAGTTAATGTTGACGTGTATGAAATCCCGTACATATCCTAAAAATATCCGGTCTATTAAATTGCCTATCCCGCCGGCCAGTATCAGTCCGGAGGCAATGCGCATAAGCAGATGGACAGGCCTGTTCTTGACAAGCCACCAGATTAAAGCCGCGGAAATAATTATAGTAATGGGAATAAACAGCCAAAAAGCTCCTTCAAAAAGCCCAAAGGCCACTCCCGTGTTATGGGTATATGTAAAATACAGGACGTTCTCTATCACCGTAACCGACTGCTCAAGAGGAATAGTCTGGGACACTATCAGTTTGGAAATCTGGTCGGCGGCTATGCCCAGCACAGCTATGATTATTACAAGCGGCATTTTAATACCTCGCTATTTTAGGTTGTAAATTATTATAAGGCAATTAAAGGGTTTATGGCAAGCTGTTTTGTTTTTCTCTCTTTTTTTTAAATTTTGCGGCGGCCGTCATATGCGATTGTTTAAATGAACTGAAGTTATTTTGATTGAATTTCTTTGTCATGCAGCTTGCTTTAGAAAGCCATTTAGCTGTTTCTTTCTACAATATCCATTATATAAGATATAAGCTTGTCTATAATGGGGACTCCGCTGCCCGCCATAACAGTAAGCAGATAGATAACTACGGCGCCCAGTATGGAAAAACCTACAGCCATGCCCAACCCTCTGGCCAGTCCGGCTATAAGATTGTTTTTTATTATTTTTTTAGTATCAGTCAGATAGTTCATGTAATCGTCAACCGTATATGCGGCGATACTGCGCGCAGTTTTGGTTTTGACGTGTTTTGCCCGTACATATCTTTTTGCCATAGTTTTCACCACCGTTATTATTGTGCGCTAATTTTATTCATGGCATACAGGCTTTAAATTAGTTTATATTAAAATAATAAAGTTATTGGACAAGGGACAGTTACAGCTCAAAACGGCTGAATTTGCGTCACTGCTGTGTTTGCTTTCGTGATTTGCGCGCGCCTGGTACATGCTGTTTCTATGTTTTGCCTGGGCCATAAATCAGTGCATTTTAACTTGAGGAATAGAACCTTGGCAAATTGACCGCTTTCCAAGGCAGACGAGGAAGGCTCTGAAAAACTCAACGGACACTGAGGCTAACGCAAAAATCAGGCGAATTTACAGGAAGCAGTTACCCTGGTCAGCTAGCGTTGGCATGTCTGACTGCCAAATTAAAACCTGATAGCGATATTTGGCATAATCATTAAAAAGGAAATGCGTTTTGCGTTTGTCAGCATTGGCTGGGTTTAAGCATGCCGCCGGCATTTTAAGCCTATTTACTTTATAGCAAAGCGCTGCTATTTTTAAGGATTGCCAAGCAAGAACCTGCTTAAGCGCTAAAGCCGGAAAAACACGAGCAGTTAATTTAAGTGCATATAAGCGCATATATGCACTTAAATTAAGAATAAAGAGAGACCTCTTGGGGCACCCTCTGTAAGCAAGGTGCCCCAAGGTTTATATTTGGCTTCTTTTCAGATTGCGGTGTCACAATCCGATGCTCGTTATATCTGTAGATATAAGTATATCAAAGTGCAATTCAAAAGGTTGTTTTTATAAACAAAACTATAATTTAACGTTCAGATTTTAGCAGTGCATAATAGCAAGCGTCACATATGCCTTGGTTATTCCGATCAGAACTGCGTAAAGTTCCCTCATACTTCATGCCGCATTTTTTCATGACCTTGCCTGAATTAGGATTTCGCGGATCATGCCGGCTCTCTATACGTTTTACATCTACAATATCAAAAAGAAAATCCATAACTGCTTTTAATGCCTCTGCTGTGATACCGTTATGCCACCAAGTTTTTCCGATACAATAGCCGATCTGTACCATAGAAACATCTTCGTTCATATGCACTACAGCTATGCTTCCGATGGGTTCTCCTTTTTCCTTCAATACGATGGCCCATTGATAATATCTTTCGCTATCATATGACTTTACCCAATCGTCTATAACCTTTTGACTTACTTCCTGATTTGGATGAGGAGGCCACGTTAAGTATTTTGTAACCTCCTCGTCTGCCGCCCAATTTTTGTACATTGCCGCAGCATCTTCATTCACAAATCTTCTTAAAACTAATCTCTCAGTTTCTAACCTTTGTGTACCACTATGTTTCATAAGGGAACCTCCTATTTGTCAATTGCAATTTTTAACTTCCTTACGAAGTATCCCTCTTGGGGCACCCTCCGTAAGCAAGGTGCCCCAATGATTTATATTTGTCTTCTTTTCGGATTGCGGTGTCACAATCCGATGCTCGCTACACCTATGGTTCAACATCGTAAATTATATATTCGTGCACCGATAAGTTTCATAACATAGCAATATCGGTTTTTCTGTATCACATTAATAAAACCGTTTTTATATCGCTGCCAACTCTCTTATTGATTAATTATATATCTCAATTTCATTTTCATAATATTGTTCCTGGAAATGGACTGCTTCTGAAATTTTATTTTTATCGAATTTTAATCCTTCGGGTGCAGCGACCAGCTTATCTTCCACATCGTTATGGCGATGAACTATTCCGATAATACGGGCCGTGCATTCTTGGATCGGAACATCTATGCCAAGCAAATACACATCGAGTTCTTCACCATCACCACCAAATACATTTGGTATATACCCGTAATTAATAGGATAGATAAGTCCTAGGTGTTTGGGGTGTATGCTTCCAATAGGTCTACCCTAAATTGACAAGGGGATACACGCCTCCAGCGGCCTGATTTC
>URYI01000152.1 GCA_900552055.1 uncultured Eubacteriales bacterium
AACCGGCCGCTAGTTTAAAACCCTTTCGGCTTTCTCCCAGGCCTATAAGGTATACACCCCTTCGGTCAAGGCCATAATACAACCGAGGTGATTAATTTGAAATATGCCGACCTGCACGACCTGCTAATTCACAGCAGCAGTACCCGCCGTTACTTTCTGTCCCAGCCTGTCAAAATGCAGCTTGCCCTTCATAACCGCAGCAATTATATTCATACCGCTCATGAGCTTCACATGCACATAGATGCAGTTAATGCTTATAATCGGGCAGTATCTATTAGCGGAGCAGCAGAAACAGATATCTAGCCTCCATAAAATAAAAATACCCGCCAGTGCCCAAACACCGCGGGTAAATTTATAGTATTTTCAGCCGAAGGGAATAACAAGCTGCATCCCCGGCAGTATTATATCCTCGGCTTTCATATAGTTGGCTTGCAGGATTCTTTCTGCAGGCACATTAAACCTTTTAGCAATCATATATATGCTGTCGCCCGGCCGTACAGCATATATATATGTATTTTCTGTATCTGGCACGCATATAACGCTTCCCACTCTTAAATTATTAAGAGTTTCCTGCCCATTGATATGGCGGAGCACGTTTACCGTAGTTCCCATGCGCCTGGCTATGGAATTAAGGGTATCTCCCTCCTGAACAGTATAAGTAATGCAGCCCGGCTCGCTTTCTTCGGGCATTTGGTTTTGCTCTAAAAGGCTTTCCAGCTTATCCCTGTCCGGCAATTCAAAAATAACCATGCCGTTTCTCCACCATTCAGGCGGCTTCCAGCCCGTGATAGGAACTATAAGCATATCTCCCGCGTCTATCATGTCAGGATTGCTTATACCGTTAATCCTTTGAAGCAGCGCGACACTGGTGCCAAATTTTTTGGCTATGCTTGTAAGCGTATCCCCACGTTGAACCGTATAATAAGTAAACATAACTACACTCCCTCACCCGTTATATGAAATGAACACGATATATCATATGCCCGAAGAGGGATGTATGTGCTTTACTCAAATAAGTCCTTTTATAAACTCAGCGCACTGGCGCACATCCATTTCAACCCTGTTGCCGCTCATGCTGGAACCCATGCTGGCCCTGCTCAGTTCCTCAGTATCCCTTATATTAAGATAATCCAGCCGGCCGGGAATACCCATTTGTTCATTAAGCGCCTCAATATAATCTATTAAGGCCTCGGCGCTGCGGCGGCCCGTTGCCCTATATGCCAGCTCAGCATAATCCTCCCCGCACAGCCGCATATTAAAGCGCATAACATGAGGCAACAGAACTGCGCAGGCTTCCCCGTGAGGTACATTGTACAGCGCGCCCAATCCAGCCGCTATGCCATGAGCCGCTCCCAAACCGCTGTTGGCAAGCGCTATCCCGCTTATAAGACTTAAATAGCTCATGCCCTTTCGCGCAGAATGGTCGTCCTTCTCCCATGCCTGAATAAGACAGCCGAAATTAGCTGCCGCGTCAATACACAGTGCTCTGGTAAGAGGGGTCGCCTTTTTTGACGTATAGCTTTCAATTATCTGAGTTATCGCGTCCATTCCGGTACGGGCGGTTATTTTCCGAGACAGCCCATAGGTCAGCTGCGGGTCTATTAAAGCAATGCGCGCAAGCATTTTATCGCTTCGCAGGCTCTTTTTATATCCTTTTTCCGCCGAAGATACCACAGCGTTCTTGGTAGCCTCAGAGCCAGTGCCCGCCGTTGTAGGGACAGCTATAAAAGGCACAACCTCATTTTCAAGCTTTTTAGGAGAAGCCGTCAGCTCCAGATAGCATTCCGCCCCTCCCTCATTATTTATAAGCGCAGCCACGCATTTTGCAAGATCCAATACGCTGCCTCCGCCTATTCCCGCAACAGCGCCGCAGCCTGCCGCCCGCGCCATATTTACGGCGTCATCCACCATTTGGGGAGACGGCTCCCCCGTAACCCCGTCAAAAACGGTATATTTGATATTTCTCTGCCTAAGGCCGGCAAAAACTCCGTCCAATTTACCCTCTTTAAGCAATGTTCTGGAAGCCGCTATAAAAATATTATCCCCCAATTCAGCTGCGCATCCATCCAGCTCCTTAAGGCACCCTTCCTCAAATATAATCCTTTCAGGCATTTTTAATTCCAGTCTCATATGCAGCCTCCTTTTATTACGCGCTTATTTTTAAAATAAATCAGTTAAAAACTTAATATGATATTAACAGGCATTACTAAATATAGCAAGCGGAAATTAAGGAGACTGCAATTTGAGAAATGCATTAATCAAAAATACGGCTATTTTAATCGCCTCCAATATAATTGTACGCTTTATTGGACTGGCATATAAGGTATGGCTGTCACGCAGCATAAGCTCGGAATCCCTGGGTTTGTATCAGTTAGGCATGTCGGTATACATGCTTTTTGTTACCTTTGCTTCTTCCGGACTCCCAAACGTCGTTTCCCGCTACAGCGCCGCACGCTTTGCGCGCAATGATATGGCCGGAGCAGGGTCGGCCCTGAAAAACGGGCTTAAAATCGGATGGGCGGTATCTATTTTCAGCGCCGCGTTTATGCTGGCCGCCGCCAATCTTATTGCCGGCCTTATAATAAGGGACGCTAACGCCGGCATAATAGTGCTGGCATTAATCCCCGCCGTGCTCTTTGGAGGAGTAGGCTCCATACCTACCGGATACCTGCATGCCTGCGGGCGTTCATGGGTGTCCGCCTTATCTGAAATAATAGAACAGCTTTTCAAAGTAGGTTTTGTAATATCGGTATTTTATGTTTTCGGTGCGCCTGATAAATACAGCGGAGCGGCAATAGCCGCCGCAGGAATAAGCGCAGGCGGCGTAATATCCTTTATAGTTATTCGCCTGCTTACCGGCAAACTCCCCGGCAAAACAGATAAAAACAGCGTTTCTGAAATGGTCAAAGCCGCGGCTCCCCTTACGGCCAACAGGCTTATAGGCTCTTTGCTCTCAATGGTAACAGCAATAGTCATCCCCCTGCGCCTGGCTGCCGGCGGACTCTCCCAGAGCGAAGCGCTGTCAGTTTACGGCGTGCTTACAGGAATGGCCATGCCCATAGTGTTCCTACCCTCAACCATAACCTCGGCCGTCTGCGTCGTGCTTCTTCCTGATATAGCCCGCACCCGCGCATATAACGATATTCCTCTGCTGCGCAGCAAAATCCGGCGCGCACTCTTGTCCATAGGCGGGATAGCGCTGTTTTCAGCAGTTATTATCTCCCTGCTCGCGCGCCCGGCCGGAGATATACTCTATAATCAGCCTCTTGCAGGCACTTTAATGCTGGCGCTGGCGCCCTATACTGTAATAAACGCCCTGACCCATATAAGCTCTACCATACTTAACGGACTGGGGTATGAAGGCAAAACCTTTAAGATAAGCATTACCGGCGGTATCGTCTCCCTTTTGTTTACATATATTCTCACCGCCCCTCTGGGCATATACGGCTATATACTGGCCATGTTCATCCAAAGCGCGGTGTGCCTTGCCATGAATCTGATATGCATAAGACTTTCCCTTCAGGGGAAGCTCACCAAGAAGCGCAGAGCTTAAGAAAAAACATTTGCATACCAAGCTTTCGCCCTAATATATAAAATAAATCTGCCGAGCACCAAAAACCGCTTGCTATATTTACAGTTTTATTGTATGCTTATTAGGAAATTTGCAGAGTAGGTGCTCGCGCGTTAAGTGCCGGGAAGGATGGGAAGTCGCCCCCGGACGAAAGGCTTTTAAGCCTGCGGTGCGTCGCCGCGTCCGCTGCTGAATAAGGACTATTTTTATATCTCCTTATTTTAGGAAACTGCATTTTTCTGGAAAAGGAGGTATTTTTTATGAAAACAAAACGAAAAATTGACGTAAAGGCCCTGACAGTCTGCTCGCTGCTGGCCGCAATGGGAGTAGTATGCAAGGCAATGCTCTCCATCAACATCACAATAGGCTCCACTCTGCTTTCCCGGCTGGGAGTCCATGTATTGTTTATCTATCTTGCAGCCATAAACTACGGACCGCTTTTAGGGGCAATAACTGGCGGAGTCATAGATCTGCTGGGAACTCTTTTAGAAGCTAAATACCCAATTAATCCCGCATATACCCTCACTTTAGCCTTAACTGGAGCGGCAATATGGTTAGTATTTAATTTTCTGGATAAAAAAACAAACCTAAAGCTGTTCTATAAGATATTGCTTACGGTAATATTAATTCAGACCCTTGTCACCTACCCGCTAAATACCTTTTGGAACTCGGTCTTTTATACAGGCTTCAACTTATTCTGGGCCGAAGCCATTAAGCGCGCGCCGTCGGTACTGTTCTATATTATTACCTATCCGGTTATTTTAGGCACCCTGGTTCCCCTTATGCGCAAGGTACTGGGATACAACAAAAAAGAAAAAAGCGCCGCTTAAGGCTTTCAGCGCGCATTTATCTCTCAAAATACCGCCCGGCCTCAGCGGAGCAGGGTGCGGAATTTTTCAGGCATGTCAATTCAGGCATGCCTGTTTTCTTTAAATTCAAACACGCCTTAATGGGGGCGGCTCTTGGGCAGGCGTAAAACGCCTGCTCCGGGCCAGGCTGCGCCGGCAGCCCGGCCCGGCGGCCGGGA
>URYI01000153.1 GCA_900552055.1 uncultured Eubacteriales bacterium
CCGGCGGCCGTATCCGGCCGCAAACGCGCCGCGGCATATTTTCTTATCCCGGTTCTGCCAACGCTTACCTTTTTCCGGCTTTTTTCAATAAATTTAAACCCTAGCCTTACAATAAAGACAGGGTTTAAATAATGCTCTTAAAATTTGTTTATTTTCCTTTAAGTTCTTTCATAATCTTATCCAGCTTTTTTCTCTGCTGCTCATTCAGCATAGGTGAAATTTTCTTCTGGAAATTTTCCATTTTTTTATCCGTCAGCGT
The DNA here is from genome assembly GCA_900552055.1 of uncultured Eubacteriales bacterium. Taxonomy (GTDB): domain Bacteria; phylum Bacillota; class Clostridia; order Christensenellales; family QALW01; genus Neochristensenella; species Neochristensenella gallicola. Next base: position 260 of record URYI01000153.1, read on the forward strand.
ACCCGCCGCTTTATCTTTCTGTACAGTCTGCTTCAATTCCCGCATCAATTCGTCTTCGCTCCTGCCCCTGTATTTAGCAGCCGTATTTTTCATGGCCTCAAATTGCCTTCTCTGTTCAGGGGTTAAGTCTTTTTCCGAAAAACCTTTTTTAGAGTCCATTTGCTACACTCCTTTGATTTATCGTTATATTCCATTATATTTATACCTGCTCAAAATGTTTCAACTTAACCGCCCTGCGGCATATATTATTAACAGCAGTATAGTATAAATTGCTCAAGGAGGGCCTTGGCCCTGCGGAAAGGCATGGTCATAGAATATGAACCTTCTTTTATTATTTTTGCTTATGGGAAAAGGAATAAACGGCTCAAAACATCTCGACCCCAAGCTTTTGGCCGAGCTTTCCCCATTTATGCCTCTTGAAGCAAGACGAGGCGTGCGCGCCCTCTGCGAATATGAAACCTGCATTACAAAGCCTGATTTTTATAAGGGAGAAACCAGCAAAAATCCCGAACAGCTTCTGAAAGTAATAGAGCATATCAGCCGTGATAAAACCCCAATAATGCTTTTCAGGCTAATGTCCTCAATGGGCCGGCTGAAAAACATTGACCCCAGCTCTCCTGAAGGGCTCTCTGCCATGCTGTCGGCAATACTTCCCGATGAAATGCGCAAAAACCTCCCCGATATTCCTACCTTAATAAATATGATAAACATTGTGCAAAGCATGTCAGAAGAAGATACTGAGGAAGAGGAAAGCGGTCATTGTGAAAACAAAGAAAGTGAGGAGGACTATTGCCCGCGTGAAATACGGACCCCTATGAATCCACGGCAGCGGCGCATGTTTGGCCAATTACTGCATAGACGCAGATGATAAAACAATAAATGCTGCTTTGCCTGAACACGGCCCCCGTTCCCGGTTTGGGCCATACCGTGCAGCGGGGCATTTAACCAAAAAAGCCTTCATACGGCGCAAGAGCGCCCATTAATAATTGGTAATATTTACATGTTGTAATGGCGTGATTTTTGTCGTATTATATTTATAGAACATTTGTTCGAGATAGCTTTATGGAACGTACAATACTTCATGTAGATATAAATAACTGCTACGCCAGCATAGAATGCCTGCATAATCCCTCTCTGGCAGGCAAACCTGTAGCCGTAGGCGGAAACGCCGAGGAGCGGCACGGCATAATACTGGCGAAAAATTATCAGGCCAGGGATTACGGCGTAAAAGTAGGACAAGCTCTTTGGGAAGCCAGGGAAAAATGCCCGAATCTCATCATACTTCCGCCCAATTACGAGTTATACCTTAAATACAGCGGTTATATAAGAGAAATTTTCAATCTATACACTGATATGGTAGAGCCATTCGGCATAGACGAAGCTTGGCTGGACGTTTCAGGCAGCCGCCTGCTGTTCGGCAGCGGACCCAAAATAGCTGATGAGATCCGCCGCCGTGTTAAGAGCGAACTGGGCGTTACGGTATCCGTAGGCGTTTCATTTAATAAGGTTTTTGCCAAGCTGGGCTCAGATATGAAAAAGCCAGACGCCGTAACTGTACTGGACAGAAATAATTATAAGCAGCTGGTTTGGCCTTTGCCAGTTGGGGATTTACTATATGTCGGAAGCGCAACTAAAAGAAAGCTCTATAGCAAGGGAGTGCGCACCATAGGCGAGCTGGCCGAAGCAGGCCCTGAAAGGCTGGGAAAATGGCTGGGGAAATGGGGCTATACCCTATATGCTTTTGCGCACGGAGACGACCTTTCCCCCGTAGCCAGAGCGGGCAGCGAAAGGGTTATAAAAAGCATCGGAAATTCCATTACCGCTCCGCGCGATATACTAAACATGGATGAAGCCAAAACTGTCTTTTTCAGCCTCAGCGAAAGCGTGGCTGCGCGCCTGAGGGAGCATGCGCTGAAAGGCGAAAAAGTGCAGATAAGCCTTAGGCGAAACGATTTAGGACGGATAGAAAGACAGATGAAATTAGCTCAGCCCACCAGCCTTTCATGCGAAATATGCGCCGCAGCCACGGCTCTGCTCGCCCAGAATTATAATTGGGAACGTCCCCTGCGCGGCATGGGAATACGCTTAAGCGAACTGGTTCCCGAAAATTCACCCTGTCAACTGAGCATGCTGGGTGAACATGTAAAAAGAGAGAAATTGGAAAAGCTGGAACGCTGCATTGACGAAGTACGCGGACGGTTTGGTTACTGGTCCATCGCCAGGGGAACTGCTTTAGCCGATAAAGCTTTAAGCGGAGCGGGCCTTTTGGGCTGCACTACGCTGCCCGCTGGCTCAAGCCATTTGTGAATTATGTCATAGATATAAAAACAAAGCTTATTAGGAGCAGTATAATGAAAACTTATGTAAAGGTTATGGTCTTATACGACGAGGACGGCAGCGTCACTCCGTTATCCATTCAATGGGAGGACGGCAGAGAATACGAGATAGACAGAATACTGGACGTAAGAAAAGCCGCCAGCACAAAGGCAGGCGGCATAGGCATAAGGTATACGATAAAAATAGGCCGGACAATTACCTATCTCTTTTTCGACTGCTTTAATAAGTGGTTTGTAGAAAAAAAGTAAGGCGGCCTGATGCAAAAGTCTGCCGTAGTATTTCCCGAATGCAGCAATATTATCAATATCTTAAGCAAAATCCACAATTTAATTTGATAAATATACCGCTTATAATATACCCTAAATTGACAAGGGCATATACGGTCAGGACAGGGCTGTTTGAGTGTCCTGCTGTGTTGCTTTTCGCTCCGTGTACGTCCGGTACACGTCCTTCAAGCGCCTTGCAGGGCAACTCAAGCGGCCGCTGTCTGACTCTTCGGCCTCCAGCGGGTTTGATTTCGGCATTTTCAAAGAAGCGGAATGAGGTGTACTGAACGTACACCCATTGACGACGACGCATAAATTGCCAGAATCAGACCGCCGGAGGCGTGTATCCCCTTGTCAATTTGTGGTATATATAATTTATATCAAGCTTCCCTTTTACATTCTATCAAATAAGAACTAATAGACAGCCTTTACAGGAGGATTAAAAAATGTAATTCGGAATATGTGCTCCATTAGAAAAAGTTCCTTTGCTCAAACAGCTTGGCTATAACTATATTGAAAGCTCTCTAAGCCGGCTTGCCGGTCTGACCCCCGCCAAAACAAACGAGTATAAAAAGCTTCTGGCCGATTATGACCTTCCTTTGCCTGTATGCAACTGTTTTTTCCCTCCAGATATAACACTGTCGAGCCCCAATACCAACAGCAAGTTGATAAAGGATTTTACGCATAACGCTCTGACCCGCGCAAAAAAGCTGGGAGTTCAAATATGCGTATTGGGCAGCGGCGCTTCGCGCAGTATTCCGCAGGATACCCCATTCAATGAAGGAATGAAGCAGGTTGTTCAGGCTATAGCCATGATTGGAGATATAGCCTCTCAATACGGCATCATCATAGCCATAGAACCTCTCAACCGCCGTGAATGCAATAACCTCAATACTGTAAAAGAAGCTGCCCAATTATGTCGGCAGCTGGATAACAATAATATAAAAGTATTGGCAGACCTATATCATATGAACGAAGAAAAAGAGGATTGGGGTATATTGGAAGAGATAAACGGCATGCTCGTTCATATACACCTGAGTGCGCCGGACGGCAATCACTGCCGATTTTTTCCTGCTCCAGGCGATATTTACGATTATTCACCTTTCATGAGCTCGCTCCGTATTAACGGATACAATAAACGTATAAGTATAGAAGCCCTTTACCGTGATTTTGATTCAGAGGCGCAAGCCGCTATAAAAATGCTTCATCAGCTGTTTAATTAATGATATTCCCCCGAAAAATCTGCATTTGGGAAAACACGCCTTATTTATTTATTATATTTGCTATATGCTGTTGTCTGAGTTTTTCATCAACATTGGAATACGGACGCAGCTTTGCAAACAAATCAGCTATATCTTTATTCGAAAGACTGCTTGCAACCGCTTTGTCTATAGATTGAACTATTCCTTTTAGATCTCTTCTATGTATTACTATTGATTTATCAAGCTCAAGCTTTTTAAAAACGCACCTATTAGAAAAAACTATTATTGAATGCATTGCACAATCTTTTTCTAACAGCTTTCTTAAATATTTTATATGCAAATTATTTTGAAATACAGGATTAAGAAAATGCTCTTTATGAGCAGCACGCCCTTTGCCCTGAGGCAGCGTTTGAGTCCAGGTGCGCAAGTTTTCTCCGCCAAATATCCATCCGCTGTAATTTTTATTTTCAATTACATATACCCTAAATTGACAAGGGCATATACGGTCAGGACAGGGCTGTTTGAGTGTC
>URYI01000154.1 GCA_900552055.1 uncultured Eubacteriales bacterium
CCGCCGGCGCTTCCAAGGCTATGCCTTGGAAGCGCCGGCGCAACATGTTTTTAAAGGATGTTTACAAAATATCAGATTGAGAAAAGAAATACACTGTGCTATAATATTTATAGATTAACGGCTGGTTTATTTGCATTATATTAGGGAAAGGATTGCCTATGAATCATTTTTTTGCCTATATGGCCCGAATGAAATATATAGAGCGCTGGGGGCTTATGCGCAATACCCGCCAGGAAAACATTCAAGAGCATTCGCTTCAGACTGCTATGCTGGCGCATGCGCTGGCTGTTATCCGCAATACGTTTTTTAACGGGGATATTGATGCTGACAAAGCAGCTGCCGTAGCTATGTTCCATGAGGCAAGTGAAATTATAACGGGCGATTTGGCCACTCCGATAAAATACTATAATCCCGAAATAAAAAAGGCGTATAAGGAATTGGAGCATATAGCCTGCGGAAGGCTGATAGATATGCTTCCGGCTGACTTGCAGGAGGTTTATTCGGGATATATGCTTTGCCGGGATGATGAGATTAATAAGATTGTAAAGTGGGCGGATAAGCTGTGCGCATATTTTAAATGCGTAGAGGAACTTAATTTGGGCAATACTGAGTTTGCAAGCGCTGAAAAGAGCATATTGGCAGAAATCGAGAAAATAGATGCGCCTGAAGTTAAATATTTTATGGAGCATTTTGCTCCCAGCTTCAAGCTGAATCTGGACCAGATGGGCTGAGAAAGGAGAACAGATATATTATGCATTTGGGGATTTCAACAGCATCCCTGCACGGACGGCTGAATACCGAAGACGCACTTAAGTGGATAGGGGATATGGGCGCTTCGTGCGCGGAGGTTTTTTTGTCCTCTCACAGCGAATATAAAAGGGATTTTTTAAAGGTGCTTTTAAAGGCGCAGAATAATACAAATATAAAGGTAAGTTCGGTACATACCCTTAATACCCATTTTGAAGCGCAGCTTTTTTCTTCAGGCAGGCAGTTTGACGATGCGCTGGCAATTTTTGAAAGCGTTTTAGAGATTGCCGAGGGCTTGAAGGCGCAGAATTATGTAATGCACGGGCCGGGAATTATAAAGTACATGAAATACAATACCGATTATACCTTTTATGGCGAGCGCACGGCGTTTTTAAGCGAGCTTTGCGGGCGCAGGGGGGTTAAGCTGACCTGGGAGAATGTGCATTGGGCGCATTACAACCACCCGGATTTTATTACACGCTTGGCGCAGAAATGCCCATGTCCCGTATATACAACATTGGACATAAAGCAGGCTATGCAGTCGGGCAGGGATTATGTGGAATATCTTCAGCCTATGCAGGGGCATCTTCAAAATGTGCATATATGTGATTATGACCATGAGGGAATGCTTTATATGCCTTTAAAAGGTGAATTTGATTTTGACAGCTTTTTTGACAGGCTTGTGTCATTTGGATATCAAGGGCCGGTTATTATAGAGGTGTATAATAAGTGCTATACGGAATTGAAAGAACTGGAAGCATGCTATAGGAAACTGTCTGAAATGCTGGAAGGGAAATAATGTATTATGGCTCGGAATATATTTGACGATCAGGTGTTTTTTGAAAATTATATGGAGCTGAGGAGCCGGGAGGATAATTATAATGTACTTTTGGAGCAGCCCGCTATGCTTGAAGTGCTGCCCGAAATGCAGGGGAAGGCAGTATTGGATCTGGGGTGCGGGTACGGCGATAATTGCCGGGACTTTATAGAACGTGGGGCGCGGCGGGCTGTCGGAGTGGATATTTCAGAGCGGATGCTTAACGCTGCGGAGCGTAAAGGGCATTCTGAAAATATTTGCTTTATACATATGGATATGTCGCGTATTTCTGAATTGCAAGAGAAATTTGACGTTGTTTACAGTTCTTTGGCTTTTCATTATATAAAAGACTTTTCGCAATTTGCTAAGGATATTTATGCTTTGCTCAATAATGACGGGGAACTGCTGTTTTCCCAGGAGCATCCCATTGCTACGGCTACGGTTGACGGGCTGGGGCATTACAATATGGATGAGGCGGGGAATGCAGTTTCTTATACAATGGCGGATTACGGCTTAAGTGGTAAACGGATTGTACATTGGTTTGTGGACGGAGTGGAAAAATATCATCGTACCCTGTCTGAAATAATTAATGCATTGGCAAACGCGGGCTTTATAATTACTGAAATGGTTGAGCCTTTGCCCAGCAAGAGTGCTGTGGAAATTCTTCCCGGTTTAAAAAAGGAATTTATAAAGCCGAGTTTTTTGATTATTAAAGCAAGAAAGGGAAGCAATAAAACAGAAGATAGCAATCTCAGTGATTAGTGTGATTATTAATGAACTCTTGAATCCTTTTATTTCTTTTTTTCTATGAATTCTAATTTTATTTTTATCCAAATTAGATACTAAGGATTTGGGCTGAAATTATCATTGTCCAGCCAAAGAACCATTGTTTTATAATTAAAGGTTACGCAAATTCCAAAGGGAAAAGTATTCTATTTGACTATTGAAATCATTAAAAAGGTCGAAAAAATCTCTATCTTATAAAATAATATCTTGGAAAAATTTTGTTTGCAAGGGATGCTATTATAAGAAGCTTCAGAAATAAGTATTCGTGGATGTTATATATTAATTATATGGGCAGGGCCCGGCCGAAGGCCGGGCCCTGAGTCTCCATGTTTTCCTTAAAGCAGAGCTTTAAGGAAAACATGGAGACTCGGCCCCTGCCGCCTTAAGGCGGCAGAGACCGGAAGGTTCTTCATTTATTATTAGTAGAATTTTTATTGGATGTATAAGCCGGTTACTCAATAAGCGTGTAATCGTCTGAACGCAGAATATCGATAAGCTCTTTATTGTTGACTGCCGTTCTGTTAAGAATAAGGCCGCCGCGACCCACATCTTCAGTTTGATGGAAATCCGAACCTGATATTTTGTGCATATTAAATTTATCCGCCCAGGCATGTGCTATATCATTTCTTGAATCGTGTCTTGGATTGCCGTTATGTACTTCTATTCCGAATAATTTGCCCGGCGGTATTATGTGCATGCTGTTTCTGAAAGGATGAGCCTGATAGATAAGCGCGTCGTCAGGGAGAATTTTGAGGAATGAATCCAAATCCATTCTGTTGAGGAATTTGTGGGTACGAAGGAATTCCTCGTCCAACCCATACACAAGGAAATCGGTAGGGAGAGAGCTGTCAAAACAGAGCTCCAGCCCTAAAAATACACTCAGCCCGATTTTATCCCCTTCTTCCTGGGCCAGCTTAAAGCCGTTTAAATAAAAATCCATCAAATGGTCAAATGAGCGGTCGTGCATCATATCGATAAAATAGCGGCTGTAATGGTTTGTAATAACTATTCCGTCATATCCGCTGTCTTTGTATAAATTAACCGTGTCTTTTGCGGATATATGCGCGCAGAAGCTTACTTCGTTGGTATGCGCGTGCATTTCCAGCTTCATAAAATATACCCCTTTTATGTGCTTGATTTATTTCTGTATCATTTTATAGCGCATATTTGTTTTTGTCAATTTTGGTTACAGATTTATATAGGTGGGAATGTTAATATAGTGCTAATTAAAGTTACTATTGTTGATTGTACAGGCGTAAACTTAATGATTATAATATGAATAAATAAAAATATCTTAGGAGGAATAAGCATGAAAAAAGTTACACTAATACTGGCAGTTGCGCTTGCATTTTGCATAGCGGTTATGCCTTCTTTGGCTGCAACTGCTTTTCCGGCCGCCAGCGGTTCTTATGACAATACGGGTGTTATAGGTGATGCTTCAACAACATTGACGCAGACGGTTGCAGAGGATGGCAGTTCTATTGCTCTTACAGGAGCCGAGGGATTTATAAACATTAACGTTGCAACTGGTTATATTGGCAACTGGGCAGGTCATAGGACTAATAAGTATTTGGCTGTCCAATTCGAGAACAAGTCGGACAGTTCCATAGGCTTTGTTTTCATTGTGGGTCTTACTGCGAGCGGAGGCGGTGCATCTACCGAAACCCTGGTTAAAAATGTTATGGCTTATAATTCAGATATGACTGAAAATACTGATGTTACTGTTGCTGAAGTTGATGGTTCCGGCTTGGGAAGGGGATATAAGCTTTCTCAGATCACTGTTCCGGCTAATTTTAACGGCTGGCTGCTTATTCCCAATACTTCTGTTGATATAAACGGTTTTCCTGAGGTTTCTGAGAATGGCGCGCTGGCTTTGGTTGAGAACAGCACCTGGAACAGCACGATAGCTGCTGACAGTACTAATGAATACCACATTACAACACTTACGTTTGCGTTTACTCCTGCCGAAGGGGAAAATGTAGATGTTGTCCTTGGCGATATAGTTGCTACTACTGAGGATATTCCTGACTTTGCTCCGGCGCCCACAACTGATGATCCCCAGGAAGATGGCGATATAAGCACCATAGCTTATCTGGCGGTTGCCGCCTGCTCGGCTGGTGCGCTTGTTGTGAGCAGAAAGAGAAGATAATGCGGTGAGCATTAATCAATTCTGGTGAAATAAGAATTTATAAAGGCCGGTTTGGGGCGCCCTT
>URYI01000155.1 GCA_900552055.1 uncultured Eubacteriales bacterium
CGTGTATCCCCTTGTCAATTTAGGGTACCCGCTGCCATATATCATTAAAACGTCTATTTCGGTTGTTTCATCTGCCTTGGGAATATACAGATTGAAAAGGAACTTAGCTCCGTCCTTTTCCAGAAACTTCAACTGGCCGTATGTAAGATATTCGCCATATCGTCCCTTGTCCCGCCGCATTTTCAGATAGGAATTATTAGTTATTTTAAATAGGCGCTTTTATAGTACAGAAAAACGTGTACAAACATTCGGGCAAGAAGAAATAAGGCAAATAAACCTATAATATAATACATTTAGGACAACCTCTCTTTAGTTTCCTTAATCTCACAGAATAATACTGCAATAGTAGCAAACTTATTATTGACCAGCCCGATATAATTTTAACTGACAGTCATAAAAGCAGAGATTAATCCTTAAAAATCTCCTGCGCGTACCTAACCGTCTCCATAGCGTCCCTGGCATACTTATCCGCTTTTATCATATCGGCATATTCCTGGGTAAGCACGGCGCCTCCCACAACCACTCTGCACCAGGGACAGCTGTCATGCAGCAGCTTTATTGTCTCCTCCATTGCGGGTACGGTGGTGGTCATTAGCGCGCTTAGGCCCGCAAGCATTATTTTATTCTCTTCAACTGTCTTGACTACAATTTCAGGCGGTACGTCCCGGCCTAAATCCACTACGTCAAAGCCATAATTCTCCAATAACGCCTTAACGATATTCTTGCCTATATCGTGAATATCTCCCTTAACCGTCGCAAGCGCTATTTTTTTGCCCTGCCCTTCTTTTTTCTGGGGCATAGCCGCCCTTATAAGCTCAAAGGCCGCTTTTGCCGCCTCAGCGCTTGCCAAAAGCTGGGGCAGGAACATAATCTTTTTTTCAAATTTGTCGCCCACCTCATTAAGCGCGGGAATTATCTCTTCATCTATAATTTTTACAGGCGGCGTTCCGTTCTTAAGCAGTCCCTCTGCCATAACGGCGGCATTATCCTTAAAGCCCTTAATAACGGCAGAACGCAGGCTGTTTTCCTCCGAAGGCCCGTTTGAAGCATTATCGCTTTTTTTGATATCCTGGGCCTGCACAACAATATTAGAGGCATACTCTATATAAGCGGAGCACTTTTCATCCAGACCGCGCAGCGCGCAGAACGCCTTATAGGTTTTCATCATCTCTACAGAACAAGGGTTCATTATAGCGCCGTTAAGGCCGCGGTCCAAAGCAGCGGCGAAAAACACCGAATTAACCGTCTCACGGTTGGGCAGACCGAAGGAAACATTTGAAACCCCCAGCGAGGTGCGCCCTCCCACAGCGTTTATCTGCTTTACCGCATCCAGCGTAACATTAGCGGCGTTCGCATCGGCGCTTATAGTCATGGCCAAAGCGTCTATTATAATATCCTTAGGCTTTATCCCGTATTTTTCCGCCTCCTCATATATCCTTTTGGCTATCTCCACCCTTCCCTGAGCGGTATCGGGTATCCCCTTTTCGTCCAGCGTAAGGGCAACTATCACCCCGCCGTATTTCGCCGCAAGAGGGAATATTTTATCCATGCTCTCCTTTTTGCCGCATACCGAATTAAGCATCGGCTTGCCGTTATAAACCCGCATGGCTCGCTCCATAGCCTCATAATTGGAAGTATCTATTTGAAGAGGCAAATCGCTTACCGCCTGGATGCGCGGTATAATTTCGCCCAAAACCCCCGCTTCATCAATTTCAGGCAGGCCGACATTAACGTCCAGCGCCATAGCCCCGGCCTCCTGCTGCTTTACCGCCTCTTCCAGTATATAGCTTATATTATTTTCCCTAAGAGCCGCCTTGAGCTTAGGCTTACCGGTAGGATTAAGCCTCTCGCCTATCAGCACGGGCGGGCCGTCAAAGCTCAGGCAATGCGAATAGGAGGAAATAAGCGAAGTATTTTTTTCGGTAACAGGCAGCGGGCTGATTGGGTTAAGCGCTTCCTTCATTGCCTTTATATGCGCCGGGGTCGTACCGCAGCAGCCGCCCGCCATTCGCGCGCCCGCCTGGGCTATCAGCTTCATCTGGCCGGCAAACTCTTCGGGGGTTACGTCATATACCGTTCTTCCCTCTCTTACTTTAGGCAGGCCGGCATTAGGCATAACGCAGACGGGAATAGAAGCCAGGGTACATAATCTTTCAGCCCACGGAAGCAGCTTATCCGGGCCCAGCCCGCAGTTTATCCCAAGCGCGTCTACTCTCAGCCCTTCCAGCAGAGCAACAACCGCTCCGGCATCCCCGCCTGTCATCAGTTTGCCCTGCTCGTCCATAACCACGCTGGCCAGAATGGGCAGATTGGAATTTTCCTTTGCCGCCAGCACGGCCGCTTTAAGCTCCAGGGTATCGTTCATGGTTTCTATAATTATTAAATCAGCGCCGTTTTCCACTCCCAAGCGCACAGTCTCAGCAAACACTTTGACCGCTTCTTCAAATTCCAGCGTGCCTAAAGGCGCTAAAAGCTTGCCGGTAGGTCCTAAATCCAAAGCTATCCGGCACTCAGCGCCCGTTTTTTCCTTTGCGGCGCGCGCTCTTGCGAAAGCCGCTTTTACTACCTCCGAAAGGGTGAACTGCTCTCCTTCTTTTTTAAGAGGATATTTAAAAATATTGGCGCCAAAGGTATTCGCGCTTATAATGTCTGCTCCGGCAAGAATATACTGTCTGTGTATATCCTCTACAACCTCAGGATGCGTTATATTGTAGGTTTCGGGCAGCTCTCCCGGTTCCAGACCAGAATTTTGGAGCATTGTGCCCATGCCGCCGTCCAATATCAAAAATTTATTCTCAAAGCCCTCTAGTATATTCATATATCCTCCGCCAAAAGCTAATATGATTTGAAAATGCGCACCCGTCAGCATGATGCTGCAAACAATAAATATAAACTGATTAAACCCTTTTTAACCCGACGACCGCCGTAACCGATTTAGCAGGCGTCATAAGCAGGCTCTGGTCAAGACTTATGCCCAAAGTCTTTTCCGCCATAAGCATATTCAGAATACCAATCTGGCACTGCAGAGGGAAATCACCGTATCCGGCGCTGAAGCGCGGGATACATTTAAATCCCTGATTTTGGAACTGCTCGGCCAGATTCAAGCATAAACAATCGCAGAATGCCTCTATAAGAGCCGTTCCCGCGCTGTTGACCGCCAAAGCCCTTAAGGGGCTGATTTGCTCATACCTGTTTACCAGACGGTCTGTATAAATTCCTATGGTAGCTGCAAATACAACGGCTTTTTCACAGCCGCTAAGGCATTTTTTTAAATCCTTACTGCAAAAGGCGCCAAAGCCTAAATCAAGAGAGCCTTCTTGAGCCAGTTCCTTTATGCCGCTGACTGCATATACCGCGCTGGGCTTGCTGCCCGCGGCCACTTCACACAGCGCCTTTAACGCCGCCTGCCTGCTGGCATCATCTGCATACCCTCTTTTGATACCCATGTATCTGCAAATTTCATCAATATCCACATCCAGCTCATCCGCACCGCATGTAAATTTATATAATGAAACAGACATTATATTATCCCCTTGAGATTTTCCTGAATTTTGGCCGCCACATGCGCCTTATTCATGGAATATACATGCACAGCCGTTATACCGCCCGCAAAAAGGCTTATAATCTGCTCTGTGGCATAAGCTATCCCTGCCTTTTCCATACTCTCAGGCGAATCCCCGAAACGGTCTATTATTCTTTTAAAGCGTCCAGGGAGATATGTGCCCGAAAGCGCGGTAATCCTTTTTATCTGATTTGCATTTGTTACCGGCATTACGCCTGCAATAACCGGCGTGCTGATCCCCGCTTCGCGCAGCTTATATAAATAGCTGAATAATATCTCGTTGTCAAAAAACATCTGGGTAGTAAAAAAGTCGCAGCCGGCGTCCGCCTTTTCCTTAAGATGGACTATATCTTCCTGCAAATTCGCCGATTCCACATGTCCCTCAGGATAGCACGCGCCGCCTATACAGAAATCCCCATAGCTCTTAATATCTCTTATAAGCTCGCTGGCGTATTTGTAATCCCTCGGCCCGGATACATCAAAGTCCTCAGGAATATCCCCGCGCAGCGCCATTATATTTTCTATGCCCGCTTCCTTTAACTCGCCCAGCTTTTGAATTATCTGCTCTTTAGTGGAAGAAACGCAGGTAAGGTGAGCTAGGGGCGTCACACCGGCGGCCAGAAGGTTCCTGGCTATATCCAGAGAATAAAAGCGGGCGCCTCCCGCCGCGCCGTAGGTAACACTAATAAAAGGAGGCTTGAGCTGCGCTATCGCCTGCGTGGCCTTAAAAACGCTGTCATATGTACTGCTGGTTTTAGGAGGAAACACCTCAAAAGAAAGCATGGGTTTATTCTGCTTTAACAAATCTATAATTTTCAATCACAATCTCTCCTGCCCATCAAATATTATTATATAATTATAGCAAAAAAAGCCCCGGAAAACAAGCTGTTTTAAAAACAGCCCCTTCCCGAATTTGTAGAGCTACAATACATCTTGGACAGTAGAGATCAAAAAAGCGGATAAAAAAG
>URYI01000156.1 GCA_900552055.1 uncultured Eubacteriales bacterium
AAAGATACAGCAGAAATGCTACTATATCTTCAACAGGCATTCCGCTGCCAATAGTCATTAAACCGCCGAAAACTACCACTACGACTGTTCCCATGCTGGTGAAAAATTCGACAAAGGGATGGAATACAGAGCTTTTTTTCATGGCGGACAGGGTTTTGGATACATGGGCAAAGGTATAAAAGCGTATGTTTTCCGCTTCACGCTTCTGTTGGTTAAAGCCCTGAATTTCCCGCATACCGCTTAAACTATCCTGGAGCTGCGCGCTTAAATCTCCTGCTTTGGCGTGCGATTCCCTGAATTCGGGCCGTATGCGCTTAACAAAAAATACGCTTGCGCCAATTATAAAGGGAATGGGGATTAGGGTAAAGAGGGTGAGCAGAGGGTTAATGCTGCATAAAATAACAGCTACGCCGCAGATAAGTATTACGTTTGTTATTACGTCGGGTATGGCATGCGCCAGCAGCAGCTCGAAATTAGCCGTATCGTTGATGACACGGCTCATTAATTGGCCAGTTTGGGTATCGTGATAAAAATTCATAGAAAGAGTTTCCATATGCTTAAAAAGGTCTACCCGCACTTCGCCGGTAAGATTCCATGCGGCTTTGTGGCCTATATAATTTTTTACAAACTGCAGTATCGCGCGCAGCAAATAGGTGCCTGTTAAAGTCAGAGCGATAATGATTATTACGTCTCTTTTCTGTGCCGTTTCTCCGTTTGATACTATTCCGGTAAGCTCTCTTAGCAAATAAGGGCCTACCATATTCAAGGCCGCGTATATAATCGTGGCTGCAACCGTGATAATGAGCATTATCCTGTATTTCTTGGCATAGCCAAAGAGCCGGAACAGTACTTTCATTATTATATCATCCTCTTTTTATACGTCTTTAAGCTTTGCTTTTACGGCGCAGCATTGTCAAAGCGATAAGCATCAGTATCGGGAAAACCGTGGCTGCCAGCATGCCTGTCTGCAGGCCCTCGGCGGCACCGTTTGAAATAAAACCAACCAGCGCCGGCCCCATAACGCAGCCTATGTCCCCGGCCATGGCCAGCAGGCCGAATATGGAAGCTCCGTGCGTATTTTCACGAGCGCACAGGCTTATTGTGCCCGGCCACATAAGGCCAACGGCCAGTCCGCAGATTGCGCATCCTGCCAGCGCCAGCGCCGGCCAGGGGGACAACCCTGCTATTAAATAGCCTATCACGCATAAACCGGCGCTTAAAGCCAAAGCGTTTCTTATCTTAAGGCGCCTGCCTGCAAACCCGAAAAACAGGCGGACGGCTCCCATGCATGCGGCAAACAGGCATGGCCCGAAGATATCTCCGGCTGCTTTTGAGAGCTTAAGACCGCTCTCGGCAAATAGGGAGGCCCATTGGCTTATGGCCAGTTCGGCGGCTCCCGCGCAGAACATAAGCACTATAAACAGCCATATTCCCTTGTCGCGCAGCACGTTTAAAACCGAAGCGTGCTTTTCTTCCCCCGGCACGTTTACGGGTACCAGCATAAAGAAAAAAGCATTGACAAACGGAACGGCGGCCCAGATTAACGGTAAATATCTCCAGGACATGCCGGAGGACAGCAAAGCAGTGGTTATTAAAACAACAGCCATCTGTCCCCAGCAGTAAAAAGAATGCAATAGGCTCATGGAAGCCGCCTTTTTTTCGCTGGGCAGGCTGTCCACTATGGGGCTTATTACTACTTCAATAAGTCCTCCGCCTATAGCGCTCAGAATTACCGAAATGCAGAGCCCTGCGTAAGGAGAAATTATAAAGGGAAGTATGCCCATGCCCGCCAGTCCGGCGGCGCCGAAAAAATGTGCTGCAACAGCCGCTCTTTTACAGCCTATTCGGCCAATGAATTTAGCTGTAAATACGTCCACAAGCATTTGTATGGCAAAATTAATGGATATAAGCAGAGTAATCGCTTCCATGCTGATATTGAACTGGTTCCTGAAGGTGACAAACAGCAGCGGAGGCAGATTATTTACGGCCGCCTGCACGATATATCCGGTATAGCAGGCCGCCGAAGTGTGACGGTATGTAAAACGCATGGCAGTTCTCCGATAGATTAATAAGTAGTAAATGAGGGCATTGCCCGCTATTATAAGCGCTGTCAGGAGGGAGGCCGAAGGGATTTAATATTAAACGCAATGTTTTTTCAAGGCTGCTTTAAGAAAAAATTTCCGCAAAATGCGCGCGGCGTTGGCGCCCGTTCCGGCCTCCTGGCCGTTCGGCCAGGGCATGCGCGCAAAACGGCGCCTGCCAAACGCCGCGCGCCAAGCGGCATCCGGCTAATTAATGAGTGCCTGCGCGTCCTTTAAAAGCATTTCCATTATATTTTGACAGTTTTCCCTGTCAGAGCCGCGCGCGCCGATATACAGTTTCAGCTTTGGCTCTGTCCCTGAAGGACGGGCGCAGAACCAGCAGTTTTGTTCCAGCTCGCAGTATAATACATTGCTCTTTGGCAGGGCCAGCTTTTCTTTACGGTCGCCAATAATGCGCACAGAGCGGTCATAATCGCGCAGAGCCAGTACCTTCAGCCCGCCCATATGCTCAGGGGGCGCCTGGGTCAATTTGCTCATTATATCTTTTATTTGCTGCATGCCCTGGATTCCTTCAAATGTAAAGGAGAGCGTCCGCTCGGAGTAATAGCCGTATTTTTTGTATATGCATTCTAAACCTTCAAGCAGATTCATGCCTTGGGAAGCATAATCGCAGGCGGTTTCGGCCAGCAGCATGCATGCCACAACGGCATCCTTATCCCGTGCGTGCGTGCCTTCCAAATAGCCAAAGCTCTCCTCAAAGCCAAATATGAATGTATGCTCATTTGTAGCTTCATATTCTTTTATCTTTTCACCGATGAATTTGAAGCCGGTCAGCACTTCTACCAGCTCAACATTATAGCTTTGGGCTATTGCGCGGGCCAGCTCGGTTGAAACAATGGTTTTTATAACCGCGCCGTTGTTAGGAAGCAGTCCGCGGTTCTTAAGGGAGCGCAGCCTGTATTCCAGCATTAGGCAGCCCAGCTGATTGCCTGTCAGGGGAATAAATTCGCCTTTTTCGTTCTTTACTGCCGCACCCATGCGGTCGCAGTCGGGGTCTGTGCCTATAACCAGCTCAGCGCCTGTTTCTTTAGCCAGCTTTATGCCCATTTGGAGAGCTTCCGCGTTTTCCGGATTAGGAGTAATTACGGTAGGGAAGCTTCCGTCCGGTATACATTGCTCAGGAACCAGCTCAATATTTTTAAAGCCCAGCGCGTTAAACATGTTTTTAACGCTGGAGAGACCTGAGCCGTGCAGGGGAGTATATATCAGCTTCAGCTTATCGGACTGCTTATTTATAATTTCCATATCTGCTAAAGGCAGTATGGCCGCTAAATAGGCGTCATCTACCTCTTTGCCCGCTAATGCAATCATGCCTTGGGACAAGGCCTGCTCCATATCCGCACAGGGGATGCTGAAATAATCCAATTTGTTTATTTCTTTCAGTACTTCTGCGGCGGCTTCGGGAGCCAGCTGCGCGCCGTCCTCGCCGTAAACCTTATATCCGTTATATTCCTTAGGATTATGGCTGGCGGTTATCATTACGCCGGCAAAAGCCTTAAAATATCTTACGCCAAAGGAGAGCAGGGGAACAGGCCTGAGCGCATCGTACAATATGGCCTTTACTCCCGCCTGGGCCAGCACGCGGGCCGTAAGAGAAGCAAATTCCGCGCTTTTAAGGCGGGAATCATAGGATATAACCACGCCTCTTGAAGCGGCTTGAGGTCCGCAGCTTTTTATATATTCAGCCAAACCCAGGGTGGCGCGGGAGACCGTCCTGCAATTCATGCCGTTTGTACCCGTCCGGATTATTCCGCGCATGCCCGCCGTGCCAAATTCCAGGTCTGCATAAAAGCGTTCTTTTATTTGGTCCTCTGTAAGCCCTTTAAGCTCAAGGCGCTCGTCGTTGTCGCCGCAATCCAGCCAGCGTTTGTATTCCGTCATATAATCGCTCATATCAACTGCTCCTTTGATGTTATTTTTAAATAAAAGCATGTAAAATCAGGTAATCTGAAACAGAAGTATTATATCAGCAAAGACGCGCTTTTGCAAATTCAAATGCTGCCGGATATGCGTTTAAGCCTGAAAATTTTCTAATATTTCGCGGGAAAATAGTTTAACCTGGCCAATGTGCAGAAATATTCGCATAGAATTGGATAATAGAATTAGATAGAGTTCGGTTTGCCGCAAATGGCTTTTTGATTTTGCCTGGTTAGCATTCTAACGGTATTTCGGCTTTATACCGGTTTGCAGAGTTGAAAAATTGTCCTCCTCGCGGTCAAAGTGAAGTTCTGCTAACGGCTGCGGAGCGCCTGGAACGCAGCCGTTCATATATCTAGGAGCTTTTTATGCATGCACTGAAAAGCGGATGAAACAGGCGCTCTGAGCCCAATACGGTATTGTACTTTAATTGCTATAGTCTGCCCTAAATTGACAAGGGCATATACGGTCAGGACAGGGCTGTTTCCGTGTCCTGCT
>URYI01000157.1 GCA_900552055.1 uncultured Eubacteriales bacterium
GCGGGCGAAACTTTCAGACTTATTCCAGCTCGAACGCGCCGGTATAGAGCTGGTAATAGGTGCCCTTGAGCTTTATAAGGTCCTCGTGGGTGCCCCGCTCTATAATGCGGCCGTGATCCAGCACCATGATTGCGTCCGCGTTCTGCACTGTTGAGAGACGGTGCGCTATAACAAATGTAGTGCGTCCCGACATCAGCGCATCCATACCTCTCTGAACTATGGCCTCAGTATGCGTATCTATCGAACTGGTCGCCTCGTCCAGTATCATTACCGGCGGGTCGGCTACGGCGGCGCGGGCTATAGCCAGCAGCTGGCGCTGTCCCTGGCTTAAATTGGCGCCGTTGCCCGTCAGCATTGTATCGTAGCCCTGGGGCAGCCTGCGGATAAAGTCGTCCGCTCCGGCCAGTTCGGCAGCCGCAATGCATTCTTCATCGTCCGCCTCAAGATTGCCGTACCGGATATTATCCATTACGGTGCCCGTAAAGAGGTTGGTATCCTGGAGCACAACGCCCAGGCTGTGTCTAAGATCCGCCTTCTTTATCTTGTTTATATTGATATCGTCATAGCGTATTTTGCCGTCGGCAATATCATAAAAACGGTTTATAAGGTTGGTAATTGTGGTCTTTCCAGCGCCGGTGGAGCCTACGAAAGCAACCTTTTGGCCGGGCTTAGCATACAGCGTGACATTATGCAGCACAGTTTTGCCCGGCTCATAGGCAAAATCCACATCGTAAAAACGGACGTCGCCCTGGAGGCGGGTATAAGTTACCGTGCCGTCATGGTGAGGATGCTTCCAGGCCCAGACGTTTGTACGTTCAGCGCACTCTTCCAGAGAACCGTCTTGATTCTGCCGCGCGTTGACTAAGGTTACATAGCCGCCGTCTGTTTCAGGCTCTTCATCCAGCAGGGAGAAAATACGGTGGGCGCCCGCCAGGCCCATGACTACCATATTGACCTGATTGGACACCTGGCCTATGGCGCCGGCAAACTGCTTGGTCATATTCAGGAAGGGAACCACTATGCTTATGCTGAGCGCCATACCCGAAATGCTCAGGTTAGAGGCTCCCGATAAAAGCAGGCTGCCGCCCACCAGTGCAACGACAACATACATTACGTTGCCTATATTAGCCAAAAGGGGCATAAGGATATTTGCATAGCGGTTGGCCTTTTCGGAATTGGAGAACAATTCGTCATTGACCTTGTCAAAATCTCTTTTAACGCCCTCCTCGTGGCAGAACACCTTAATTACCTTCTGCCCGTTCATCATTTCTTCCATAAAGCCTTCTGTTTGGGCTATGGTCATCTGCTGCTTTAAGAAATAGCGGGAAGAATGACCGCTGACGTACCGGGCGATAATGGTCATTACAATTACCCCGCAGACCACCACCAGCGCCAGCCAAATGCTGTAATAGAGCATAATACAGAACACGCTCAGCAGGGTCACGGCTGAAATCAGCAGCTGGGGCAGGCTCTGGCTTATCATCTGGCGCAGGGTATCAATATCATTGGTATAAAAGCTCATGATATCCCCGTGATTATGGGTGTCAAAATACTTTATGGGCAAATCCTGCATATGGTCGAACATCTTTTTACGCATTTTGGAAAGGACGCCCTGAGTAATAACCGCCATAAGCTGAGTATAGAGCACGCCGGCCAGCAGGCTTATTACATACATGGCTATCAAAATACCCAGCAGGGAGAATATCTGCCCCGAAGCGCCCGCCCAGTTCCCCGTGCGGAAATTTTCCTCCACCACGGCTATAACATTCTGCATAAATACAGAGGGCACCGAGCTTACAATGGCGTTGACCAATATACAGATTAAAGTTATGGGCAGAAGCACGGGGTAGAACCGGAACACCATTTTGATAAGCCGGCGCAGCACTCCCTTAGGAGCGCGCTGTCCGCGGGCAGTAGAATTATTCGGCATTCTGCTCACCTCCCGCCCTGTTCTGAGAATAATAAATCTCACGGTAAATTTTGCTTGAGCGCATAAGCTCGTCATGGCTGCCCACCGCAGCTATCCTGCCGCCCTCCATCAGAATGATGCGGTCGGCGTCCTGCACGCTGGCAACGCGCTGAGCTATGATTATCTTAGTAGTATCAGGAATAAATTCGCGGAAGCCCTTGCGGATTAAGGCATCGGTGCGGGTATCCACGGCGCTGGTGGAATCGTCCAGAATTAATATCTTGGGCTTTTTCAGCAGCGCGCGGGCAATACACAGGCGCTGTTTCTGGCCGCCTGAGACGTTAGCGCCCCCTTGCTCAATCCAGGTATCGTATTTATTGGGGAACTGCTGGATAAACTCATCCGCCTGAGCAAGACGGCATGCTTCTTCCAGTTCTTCATCAGTAGCCTCGGGATTGCCCCAGCGCAGATTGTCCTTAATACTGCCTGAGAACAATACGTTCTTCTGAAGCACAACGGCCACCTGATTGCGCAGCGTCTCCAAATCATATTCGCGCACATCCACGCCGCCAACCTTGACGCTGCCCTCAGTAACGTCATAAAGACGGGGAATCAGCTGGACAAGGGAGGACTTAGACGAGCCCGTACCTCCCAGTATGCCTATTATTTCGCCCGATTTAATATGTAAATTAATATCGGCCAGAGCCATTCGGTCAGCCTTCCGGGAATATTTAAAGCTTACGTTGTCAAAATCAACAGAACCGTCCCTCACGGTGGTAAGGGCGTTTTCAGGGCTGTTGAGCGTGCTTTCCTCATTAAGCACCTCCACGATACGCTCAGCTGATTCGGCCGACATGGTAATCATAACAAACACCATGGAGAGCATCATGAGGCTCATAAGTATCTGGAAGCTGTAAGTCAGCATTGAGGACATCTGGCCCACATTCAGATCCAGGCCCTGGCTGGTGATAACAGCATAGGAACCGTAGGAAAGCACGAACACCATGCCGGCATAAACGCAGAACTGCATAATGGGGCTATTTATAGCCATAATACGCTCGGCACGGGTGAAATCCTTCTGGACGTTATCAGCCGCGGCGCCGAATTTCTTTTTCTCATAATCCTCGCGCACATAAGACTTTACCACACGCATTGCATGCACGTTTTCCTGAACTGAATCGTTCAGCGCGTCATATTTGCGGAAAACGCGGCGGAAAAGAGGAGTTGCGGCCCGGATGACCAGGAACAGGGCAATGCCCAGCAGCGGAATGGTAATAAGGAAAATCATTGCAAGCCTACCGCCCATAACAAAGCCCATGATAAAGGAGAATATAAGCATCAGCGGACAGCGGATAGCAACCCGGATTATCATCATATAAGCCATCTGTACGTTTGTGATATCAGTTGTAAGCCTTGTCACCAAGCTGGATACCGAAAATTTATCGATATTTTCAAAAGAATAATCCTGGATTTTATAGAACATATCCTTGCGCAGGTTGCGCGCGAAGCCTGCCGAGGCCGTGGCGCAGGTTGAGCCTGCCGCGCCGCCGAATATAAGAGAGAGCACTGACATTATTATAAGCGCCACTCCGTATTTGACTATCACGTCCATAGTGCAGCCCGCCTGCATCTGATTGACCAGATTGGCAATGACGAAGGGTATCGCGCATTCCAGGATAACTTCAACAGTTACCAGGATAGGCGTCAGAATTGAAGCCTTTTTATACTCGCGTATACTGCGAGCAAGAGTTTTTATCATATATTTACATTCCTCCTTTTTACTTCCCTATACGGTTTAATACGTTTTTGGCGTGTCTTTTACATACGGAGCCTTTTTAAAGCGCCGCATATTGTTCTGCTGCGAACCTGTTTTATTCTCGTTTGTAACAAAAATCTTTACTTAATCGTCCAAGTTGCGCAGCATTTGTGCCGCAGTTTCCTTAAAAAGCTGAAGCTGGCCCTCAGAAATGCCCCGCGTCAGCATTCGGTCGGTTTCCTTCAGGCATTGAGTTACCTTTACGTCCAGCTCAACAGCGCGCTGAGTGGGCACCAGGCTTTTAAGGCGAGCGTCATTTGCAACGCTCTCCTTACGGATAATACCGTTCTTTTCGAGCAGCTGGAGTATGCCCGTAGCCGTTGAACGGCTCAATCCGAAAACGCTTTCAATATCCCTTTGGAACACAGGGGCATCCTGATAGTGATTCAGTATATAGAAAATTATACGGCTCTGCACGCCGGTAATGCCAAGATTTTGCAGCGTGGCGTTAAGCCTTTTTTTGACCTTGTGCGACAATATATTAATTAAAGCGCCGCAGTCTTTTTCCACATGCGTCAGCTCCTCTTTAAGCATCGACCGCTTAGTTTGTTCGGACACGAACAATATAGTACCGCGTTTAATTTATAATGTCAAGCGGAAAATGTCTGCTTTCTCCATCTCATTTTTGACTGTTTGGGACTTTTTTCTTTTGAGAAACTGCCTGGAAATATTTTAACCGGATAGGGCGCGGGGGCGGCTCTTGCGGCCCGAACGGGCCGCCCCGGCCGGATTCTCCGGCCGGG
>URYI01000158.1 GCA_900552055.1 uncultured Eubacteriales bacterium
ATACGGCGCCCCCGTAGGGGGCGCCGTATGCCAGCGCGCCGCCTTTTTTCGCCCGATAAGGCCCGCCGCTCCTTTTACTAAATATATTTTTCTCAGTCACTCAACCCCAAGAAAAGCCTTGTCCGCTCTGCATTCCTTATGTTATAATATTTAAATGGGCTCGCGGATATTCCGCCTGTAGTCCTAATATGATTATAACAGGAGCAAGCCGGCAGTTAGCCCGGCCTGCATACCATAAACTAAGCTTTATCAGGAGCGTTTCATAATGGAAAGCAAGCAGACGCGCACATTTATAAAAGGAGCGGCCATACTGGGCGCAGCAGGCATAATCTGCAAAATAATAGGCGCCGTTTACCGCATTCCCCTTACCAATCTTATAGGCGCAGAGGCCATGGGCATTTATTCCAAGGCCTATATGATTTATTCCCTTTTGCTGGTTCTGACCACTTCCGGCATGCCTGCCGCCGTTTCAAAATTAGTAGCCGAATACGCCGCGGCCGCTGATTACCGAAACGCAAAGCGCACCCTCCAATTAACCCGCAGTATGCTGCTGGCCGTTGGGGGAATCTGCGCTCTGATAATGCTCCTGCTGTCCGATATCATCGCTCGCTCTCTGGGAATTTCAGACGGGGGCATGGTCATAATCTGCATCGCCCCCTCTCTGCTTCTGACAGCCGTCTCCGCTTACCGAGGCTATTTTCAGGGATTGCAGAATATGGCTCCTACGGCTGTTTCCCAGATAATAGGGCAGCTCTCAAAGCTGGCCGTCGGCTTTTCTTTAGCGGCAATTTTGCTTCCCAGAGGCCCTGTTTACGCCGCGTCAGGCGCGCTGCTGGGCGTCTCCTTAAGCGAAGGTCTTTCCCTGCTTTATCTGGCCTTAAAATACCGTGCCGGCAAAAAAAATGCTTTGCCGGCAAAAACAGGCTCGCTTACGGGCAAAAGCAATAAAGAGCTGCTGCGCAGCCTGCTTATTCTTGCCGTCCCTTTAACGGTAGGGGGCGCGATAATGCCCCTTATAAACACTCTGGACGCTTATCTGGCGACATGGTGCCTTAAACTTTCGGGTTATTCAGAATCGCAGATAAACAGCATGTACGGCGTGCTCAGCGGCATGGTGGTATCCCTGGCCAATATGCCTACCGCTTTAACCCTTGCCCTTTCGGCCAGCCTGGTGCCGGCCATAAGCCGGGCGCGGGCGCAGAAAAACGGCCGTGAAATAAGCCGCACGGCTTCCCTGGGGCTGAAGCTGGCCCTGATTATCGGTCTGCCCGCCTGCATAGGGCTTATAATGCTGGCCCGGCCCATACTGGAGCTTTTATATACCACCTCTCTGGCCGACCAGTCCGCTCTGGAAATAACCGTGCAGACCCTGCATACCCCATATCATTTCGTATTCATGCAGATGGATCTGGCTGAAAGCCTGATGCTGGTCATGTGCCCGGCCATGCTGCTGCTTACTTCGGTTCAGGCTATGACAGGCGCGCTTCAGGGCGCAGGGAAAATATATATTCCCATAAAGAACCTGCTTATAGGCGCGGGCGTAAAGCTGGTATTCAGCGCCGTTCTCATCTCGATACCCGCCATAAATATTTTAGGCGCGCCCCTTGGGACTCTGGCCTGCTACCTTACGGCTTTTATACTTGATTACATACAGCTGCGCAAACGGCTGCATGCGGGCGTGGATGCAGGTTTCCTGCTCAAGCCTCTTTTTGCCGCGGCAGTCATGGCTCTTATCATCTACGTTATCAAGCTTCTGACGGGCAGCAATATTCTCCATCCCCTTATCACTATAGCCTCCGTATGCGCAGGCGCGGTTGTATATCTGGGCATACTGCTTTTAATCCGGCCCTTCTCGGTTAAAGAGCTGGCGCTTATACGCGGCCCCAGGTCACGGGGACACGCTCCCGGCGAAGCTCTTGCTCAAAAAAATTCATTAAGCCCTGCGGAAACCCAAAGCTCAGAGCAGGCTGGCCAGGGAAGCCGCGAAAAAACTTCCAGCCGCCGCGAGCGTCTGGGCGAATCTGTTCCCAGTCCTGATCCTGCCTCCCCCGCAAGCAGCCAAAACAGCGCTCAAGCCGCTCCAACGCCCGTTAATCCCGCTCAGGAAGGCGAAGAAAAGGATATTTCCGACAAAACCCAAGCATCTGAGGATTTCCCGCACGCTGAAACTAATACAGATGAACTAATTCACTCGCCAGGCGGACAGTCCCCCGCTTCACACAAAGAGGAAGAAATTATTCTAGAGAGCGGCGGAGCCGGGTCCCCGCCTGAAAAAGCAGACACGCCGGAGCACGTCCATGCGGCTCCCCAGCCGAGAGGATTTTTCAGGCGGCTGAAAAATATGTTCAAGCCGCGCGAAACAGAAGCGGAGTCCGGCGAATCGGCATCTGCCGCCATCCAGGAAGCGCCTGAAGAACAACCTAAAGCGCCTGGCGATGACGAACTCAAAGAGCCTGAAAACACAGAAGAAACTCAAGCATCAAAAGAGGAAGAGAAAAATGAATGAGCTTATAATCATCGGCGGCGGCGTTTCCCAGGGGGATCTGACCGAACGCATGCTTAAGGAAATACAAAGCGCCCACTGCTTATGCGTCCAAACCAGGCGCATACCCACGGCAGAGGAGGCCTTTTCTCACAATCCCTCGGCCCGCGCTCTGGACGAATGCTATGAAAAAGCGGACGATTTTGAGCAGCTCAACCGTTTAATATATGAGGCCCTGTCCCAAGAGGGAGAGAAGGTATGCTATTTGGTGTACGGTTCAGCTAACGAGGACCTGACGGCGCTCTACGCCCGGACGCAGGCGCAAAAAGAGGGGATTGCCGTAAGGGTGCTGCCCGGCATTTCTTTAATTCAGGCCGCCCTTGCCGCAGTGGGAGGAGAAGGCCAATGCCTGTCTCAGAGCGCATCAGATTATGTGCCCGGTTCCCCGTTAAACGCACAGCACGCGCGCTTATACTATGCGCTGGACAGCCGCATACTCGCCTCCGAGCTGAAATGCGGGCTGCTGGAATATTATCCTGCCCAGACTCAGATAAAGCTGTATTCCGCCTTATCAGGGGAAGTAAAGGAAATTTCTCTCGTTGATTTGGACAGGCAGGAGGAAGATTTTTATAATCACACCGCCTGCGCATATCTGCCCGCCCTCTCCCTTGAAGGCTGCGAGCGCTTCAGCTTTGAGCAGCTGGTACAGATAATGCAGCGGCTCCGGGGAGAAAACGGCTGCCCATGGGATGCCGAGCAGACCCACATAAGCCTCCGCAAATATCTGATAGAAGAGGCGTACGAGGCTATAGACGCCATTAATGAGGAGGATCCCGACAAGCTTTACGACGAGCTGGGAGACGTGCTCCTGCAAGTGGTTTTTCATGCGCAGATAGCCTCGGAATACCAGGAATTTGATATTTCGGACGTTATAACGGCAGTATGCGAAAAAATGATACGCCGCCATCCGCACATTTTCGGAAATGTTCAGGTTCAGAACAGCGGCGAGGTTTTAAGCAACTGGGAGCAGATAAAGAAGGGAGAAAAGCACATAACGTCCCTGGGAGAAATGGCCGAGGATCTCCCCCGGAGCATGCCTGCGCTTATGCGCGCCTACAAGCTTTCCCAGCGGCTTAAAGGCGCTTTCCCTGAAAAAGCGGAAAATGCCCTGGATTTTGCGCTGGATGATATAAAATCCATAAAAGCGGGAATAATAGCCAAGGAAGACCTGGAATTAAAAGCGGGCCTGTTCCTCCTGAAGCTCTGCGCGGCGCTGAGGCTTTCGGACGTCCAGCCCGAAATGGCCCTAAACCGCGTCTGCGACCTATTTATAGACGCGGTTAAGCGGACGGAAGAAGAAAAAAACGGGCAATTAGAGGCTAATTCCCTTAAAAACGCCCTGCAAAGCGTTATTTGGGGCGAAATAAAGTAATTTTTGGCACAACGCTATTGACATATACGCCGGTTTCGTGTAAAATGAAGGGCAATAGGGATTGCAAAGCCCCACTACCGGGGATTTTGACAATATACAATAAAAAATTTTTGGAGGTATTCTAATGAATAAGGCTGATCTCATCAATGCTCTTGCTGAGCGCAATGGTATTACCAAAAAAGAGGCTGATAAAGCTGTAAGCGCCGTGCTGGAAATTATAGAAGAGGCTTTAAAGAACGGTGATAAGGTGCAGATTATGGGCTTTGGCTCCTTTGAGGTTAAGGAGCGCGCTGCTCGCACGGCTCTCAACCCCAGCACCCGCGAAAAGATGAATATTCCCGCCTGCAAGGTTGTTTCCTTCAAGGCTGGCAAGGCTCTCAAGGACAGCATCCAATAATCAGTTGTTATTTATATAGATAGATATTCGTCCGGACTTACATTCGGACGTTACTGAAAGCTGTATAAAAAGCAAAGCAATAAAAGCGCGGCCCCTTTTTTCAAAAAGGGGCCGCGCTTTTATTGCTTTGCAAAGGGGCGGGG
>URYI01000159.1 GCA_900552055.1 uncultured Eubacteriales bacterium
CTGCCCGGACGAAGCTTTTGAGCTTCGCCCGGCGGCCTTTCAGGCCGCAAACGCCGCCGTTTTTGCATTGGGCGCTTGAGCCTTGGCTCTCTGCCTGGCTGCGCGCCGCGTTCCTTAACACAGGGAATTTCTTATATTGCTGCCGGCCTGAATATCAGGACAATTCAAACTGCCCTGTATACAACTGATAATATTTGCCCTTTTGGGCAATTAGCTCATCATGGCTGCCGCGCTCTATTATTTCGCCGTTTTCCAGCACCATAATGGCGTCTGCGTTCCGTACTGTGGACAGACGGTGCGCAATGACAAATACTGTACGTCCGTGCATAAGCTTATCCATGCCCAATTCGATAAGACGCTCTGTGCGTGTATCTATGCTGCTGGTAGCTTCATCCAGGATTAAAACGGGCGGGTCGGCTACGGCCGCACGGGCTATGGCTATAAGCTGGCGCTGTCCCTGGCTCAGATTGGAGCCGTCCGAGGTCAGGACAGTATCATAGCCGTCGGGCAGGTGCTTTATAAATGTATCGGCATTGGCCAGTCTGGCCGCTTCTTCTACTTCCTTATCAGTAGAGTCCAATCGGCCGTAGCGGATATTTTCGCGCACAGTGCCGGTAAAAAGATGCGTATCCTGCAAAACAAGAGCCAGGCTCCTGCGCAGGTCGTCCTTTTTAATCTGGGTTATATCAATCCCATCGTAAAGAATCTGCCCCTCATTAATCTCATAAAAACGGTTTATAAGATTGGTTATGGTTGTCTTGCCCGCGCCGGTTGACCCGACAAAAGCTATCTTCTGGCCGGGCTTGGCGTACAGGCTTATATCGTGCAGTACAATCTTTTCAGGTTCATAGGCAAAAGTGACGCTGTTTAAGCGCACATCGCCTCTGAGCTGAGTATAAATGGGGGAGTTGCCATTTTGGGGCTGCTTCCAGGCCCATAGCCCCGTTCTGTTGTCACTTTCCGTCAAACTGCCGTCAGGCGCATATTGAGCGTTGACAAGAGTAACATAGCCGCCGTCCTGTTCAGGTTCGCTGTCTATAACCTCAAAAATTCTTTCCGCACCGGCAAGAGAGGCCAGTATGGAATTAAAGAGCATGCTTATCTGGGTTATGGGCTGGGAGAAGGAGCGGGAATATTGGAGGAAGGTGGCCAGCTTGCCTATATCCATTCCGCCTATGCCGGAAATAGTCATCCAGGCGCCCAAGGCTGATATGAGCGCATAATTTACATAAGACAGGTTGCCCATAATAGGCATTATAATGCTCGCATAGGTATTGGCGCTTGTAGCGGCTTGACGAAGATTTTCATTAAGCTGCGCAAATTCGCCTTCCACAACATCCTCATGACAAAATACCTTGACTACCTTTTGCCCTTCTATCATTTCCTCAATGTATCCATTGGCGCGCCCAAGAGCTTTTTGCTGGAGACGGAAATTTTTAGATGAACGCGCGCCGATGAATTTGGTTATGAACAGCATCACAATAAGCATTAAGATTATAAACATAGTGAGCAGCGGGCTTTTTATTAGCATGGCGATAAAAGTAGCGGTTATGGTTATAGCGCTGGACATAAGCTGGGTTATGCCCTGGCTCATAGCCTCGCGCACAGTATCCACGTCGTTGGTAAAGCGGCTCATTATTTCGCCGTGGGTATGCGTGTCAAAGTATTTTATGGGCAGATCCTCAAGGCGGTTGAACAAATCTCTCCTGATGTTATTTAAAGCCCTGTTAGATATGCGTATCATAAGGAACTGCTGGAAATAAGAGCTTAACGCGCCTATAACATAAACTATCGCCAATAATATTATCATTCTCAGCAGCGGCAGGAAATCTTCAAATACAGGCGAAGTGCCTACCAGAGGCAGTATTGTTTCATTGATAATAGGATCCAGCATGGAAGTGCCTATAACGCCTGCAAGAGAAGTAAAGACCACAAATATAAATACGGCTACAAGCATCCATTTAGTTTTAAGCATATAGCTCAGCAGGCGCTTTAAGGTTGCGCCGGCGTTTTTGGGTTTTCCGACTGCACGGATGGGAGGCATATTATTCAACTCCTTTCTGCTGGGAGGTGTATACTTCCCTGTAAATTTCGTTTCTTTTAAGCAGCTCTTCGTGAGTGCCTATATCGCTTATGCGCCCGTCGTCCATAACTATTATTCTGTCCGCTTCGCAAACACTGGTAATCCTCTGGGCTATAATAAGCTTGGTAGCGCCTTTAAGAGCGGTTTTAAGCGCGTCTCTTATGCGTGCGTCGGTGGCGGTGTCCACGGCGCTGGTGCTGTCGTCCAGTATTAATATTTTGGGCTTGCATAACAGCGCCCGCGCTATACAGAGCCGCTGCTTCTGTCCGCCTGAAACATTTACGCCGCCCTGACCCAATTCAGTCTCATAGCCGTTGGGGAAGCTTGTAATAAAATCATGCGCGCAGGCGGCTTTGCAGGCTGCTTCTATTTCTTCATCGGTGGCCTGAGCGTTGCCCCAGCGCAGATTCTCTTTTATGGTTCCGCTGAAAAGCACATTCTTTTGCAGCACCATGGCCACTGAGCTTCTAAGGGTCTTGAGCTTATAGTCCCTGACGTTCCTGCCGCCTACCAGGACCTCTCCTTCATCCGCGTCATACAGCCTGGGAATGAGCTGGACAAGAGTGGATTTAGCTGAGCCGGTGCCGCCTATAATGCCTATGGTTTCGCCCGAATGAATTTTTACGTTTATATTTTTGAGATTCACTTCTTCAGCGGTTGAGTAATAGGAGAAGGTAACATTTTTAAATTCTATGGAACCGTCATTTACCGGTATATCTTCCTTGGCGCTGTCCTTAATGTCGGGCTGTTCGTTAAGCACCTCGATTATACGGCTTAATGAGGCTCTGGAGATAACAATGTTGGTAAAAACCATGCATATGGTCATCAGGCTCATCAGTATCTGTGTGACGTAGTTAATAAAGCTTATCAGTTCGCCTGTCTCCATGTTACCGGCCGCTATCATATTGCCGCCGAACCACAATATAGCGATTATGCAGGCATATACTGAAAGCTGCATTATTGGCATATTAAATATGACTACTTTTTCGGCGCGCAGAGAGGCGTTCATAAGGCCGTCGTTGGCATTTTTAAATTTATCCTTTTCATAAGCGGAGCGTACGAATGATTTGACTACCCTTATTGAAATCAGATTTTCCTGGACAGTTGAATTCAGCCCGTCATATTTTTTCAGCATGGCAATAAAGCGGGGATGCGCCATTTTGGTAATTATAAACAAAGTAGCCGCCAGTATAGGTATGGTAATTAAGAAAACAGACACTAGGCTGCTGTTTATGCTGAATGCCATAATGGTGGCGCCTACAAGCATGACAGGGGCGCGCACAAGCATGCGGATGCACATCTGAAACGCGTTCTGCGCGTTTGTGACGTCGGTAGTCAGGCGGGTGACAAGGGAAGCTGAGCTGAACCGGTCCACATTTGAAAAGGAAAAGCGCTGTACGCTTTTAAATAGGCCGCTGCGCAATTCGCTTGCGAAGCCCATGCTGGCTTTTGCGGCAAGCCGGGATGACAGCGCGCCGGCACACATGCCTGCAATGGCCATAATTACCATAAGCAGGCCGATTTTTACTATGTAAGCTAAATCCTTGTTGGGGATACCGTTGTCTACTATCCGGCTCATGAGTACAGGGATGGTTATTTCCAAAAGCACTTCGGCTATAATGGACAGCGGTGCGAATATCGTGGACCATTTATACTTTTTCATGTAAGGCAACAGAGTTTTTAACATAGCTGCATTAAGTCCTCCTGGATGAGTAATGATTTTTAATCCTTAGGCTCTCTTTTTTCCAGTTCCTTTGAAGTCTGCATAAGCGAACCAAAGCTTTTTCCTTCAAATTCTCCCGTGGATAAATTGGACAGCATCCTGTCCAGCATGCTGTAAAAATGTTCGGTTTCTTCAATGGTAAAGCCCTGAAATAACTGCTGGTCTATTTTGTCGCAGGCTTCTCTGCATTGCCGGCTTTTCTCTTCGCCCAGCGGCGTAAGGTATAAATGGGAGCGGCGCATATCGTCAGCGTCTTCCTTTTTAGTAATCAGCCCCGCTTTCTGCATACGCTTGACCGAAGTTGCGATGCATGGGGGAGAGACTTTCAAAAAATCCGCCAGCTCTGCCTGAGTGCACCCTGGGTGATGCTCAACGTATTCGAGCAAGGGCGGCTGCCCTCCGTACAGGCCGTTGCTGACCGCCGCCTTCTGCAAGTAAATGCGGTGCAGCAGGTGCAGCTTGTTCAGCCGCTTCATAACTTTACGATGTTCAGTAATAATTACACCCCCTTATAACAAAAAATACTTAACCAATTAATAATTAATCGGTTAAGTATATTTTAGTGTGCTCGGCACGCGTAATAACTTGGCGGTGAAAGTCCGCTACAGGCTT
>URYI01000160.1 GCA_900552055.1 uncultured Eubacteriales bacterium
AAGGAAGCGGAATGAGGCGTACTGAACGTACACCCATTGACGATGACGCAGAAAAGGCCAAAATCAGACTGCTGGAGGCGTGTATCCCCTTGTCAATTTAGGGTATCCAAAGGCCATATTAACTCCATTCCTATCAAAGGTTTTTCTTGTTCCATCCATATATTCAATATCTATTCCCAGTATGGCTACTCTGGTCATGGTAATATTGCACCAAGCGCAGTCCCATACTGCATCATATTCTTCGTCCGGCGCTATCCGCCCTGTAATTTGCCCGGCAAACTTGAGTATAATGCCTTAAATTGAATTTTCCCGCAAACTGCGTATAATGCCTTAAATTGCATTGAATAACATCCCATGCGCGGTTAAACGGTACCGCATAAATATAAAAATATTTAACAGTGCGTGAAGCTTTATTTGCAAAGATAAGCTTTAAATCTACATCAGCATATAGATTGGGTTTGCCGGGCTCACAGCACTTAATTTGAAGCAGGTTTCTAATATAATCCATATATTGATATGCGCGCCGCTCCGTCAGTATTATTTGGCGTTGATTCTTGTGCCAGTGCCGGGCTGCCCGCAATATGCATTGGGCTATATAAGCTTTAGCTTCTATTTTAGATACGATTGCTAATACTCCAAACATATAGCAAGAATTATAACGGATACCAGGAGAACCACACCGCAGCAATTTATATCGCCGCATGAAAACTCTTTAATCAATAGCGGGCGAAAATGCTGGAAAATTCATCAAAAATATCAACCATCCGGTTATAAAGAATAATGCTTGCTATTAATAAAATAACAGTCAGGATAGTAAAAAACAACAAGCATCTTTTTATTGTCCGCTGCTTTATATTCTGCTCCCTTAATTCCATGAGTATATCAAGCAAATAGTCCTGCATGGACGTATAACCAGCACTTTTAGCATCTAAATCCGTCTGCTCGCCTGAATTATTGCTTTTTATGTTAGGAGAAATTATTATTTCGCTTTGGCTCTCCGTTTCAACGGCCTGACTAATATCTAAAACAGCGTGCTTTTTAAAACCCATTTTTATATTACCCCCATGCGATATTATATCACATTCAATATAGTAATTCAATATAAAATCACCGCAGATACATTCAGATATTTTTCCGGAGGTTTGAAAAAGGATACTGTACATTTTAATAAAATACATAACAGGCCCCGCACAAAATGCACGGAGCCTGCTGTTGCAAAGCTTTTAAAAATTCAATTCAGCATTTAGTTGGCTCCAAATCCGCCCGGCCTATCTACGCACCTTCCCGCTCGTATAATATGCCGTCCGCCGCCTTTTCCTGCGGCCTGTATTTTTGAGAATATGCATCCGCAGAACACTCCTTTTTAATAAGGCTGCCTATAGGCGCAAGCATATCCTTAAGCATGGCGTTTTGTATCTGAGTTTCATCCAGCGTGCCCAAAAGCTTCATATCATCGTTAATCACTCGGATAACATAGTAATTTTTATCCTTAAAAAGCCTTACCGCCTTATATATCTGCATTTCCTGCTTAACTGCCAGCACCTTGACCCCCATATACTGACTTCCCTCCTGACAGTGCCGCCTGTTTATCATGGCCTTAGCCAATTCAAACCGGTTCTGCTTTAATTCGCCTATGGCCGAAATAATTAAAAATATTCCCAGCATGGGCAGCATTGCGTCCGCTCTGTCTGAAACAAAAGTATATACGCCCCATCCGGTCATGCCCAGACCCAACAATATGCCCAAAGCAGAGGTTATTTTAGTAGCGCGGCCGTAATCATTGGTACGCGCCAGACAGGCACGCATTATCCGGCCCCCGTCCAATGGCAGTACAGGCAGAAGATTAAAGCCGGCAATCAAAAAGGAATAAGTAATAAACTGCTCAAGCACATCGGGTGCGAAAAGAGGGAAATAGCTCCTGACGGTTGTAGCAAGGGCAGCAGTTATAACGCTGGCGGCAGGCCCGGCAGCCGCAATTAAGCTTTCCTCCAGCGGCATCTGTTCAAACACATCATCCATCATTGCTGAAGAGCCAAAGGGAAGCAGTTCAAGCTGATATACTTTTACCTTAAATCCCCGCGCCGCTAAAATATGCGCGCTTTCATGCAGAATCAGCGCAAGGTAAACTATAAGCGCCGTCCAGATATATCCCGTTATAATCCAGAGCAGGGTAATAAACAATAATAGTATATTTATTTTAATCTTTATGCCGCCTATACTGAACAGGGTCACGTTCTCATCATCCTTTCCAACCGGCGTATTTTTATATCCGTCCGTCATTTACGGAAATTACCGCAAACATAATTGGCAAATAACTCTTAAAAGCTTTAATAACAAAATTGCCTTCCCGGCTCACCAGCCCGTAAAGTCAATATACTGTGCCGGATCCACATACTTCCCATCCTTTTTCAAGCCGAAGTCCAGCACAGGCGTTTCCACGCTTAACAAGCCTATCATCTCTCCCGCTTTTACTTCATCCCCGGCTTTTATATATTTTGAAGCACAGCCGCCGTAGCTGCTTATCAGGCCGTCCTCATGCTCTATTTCAATGAGATTGTTTTCTGCTTTTACCACTCTTCCGGCGGAAACGGCATAAACAGATAAAAGCTGTCCGGCCTGAAGCTGCACTGTACTACCCGTATCCTCAAAGCTTTTAAGCACGGTTGGGTTTTTAAGCGGCTTTTTAAGAGAGGTTAAGACGTTTGCTCCCCCTGAAACCGACTGGCCTTTTTCTCCGGAAAACAGCTCCTGCGCTTTTTGTCCCGCTTCCGGAATCTCCATATCGTAACTGAACGCTCCAAGCATACCCTCTTTTATGCTTCTGGTCAGAGAAGTATCTATAAAGAACACTCCCGCTACTATCAACAGGAATACAACGGCTATGCACAGCCGTGCTATCCTTCCCTCATTTTTAAAATTGGCATACGCGCCGCCGCGCTTTTTTATAACTGACATAAAAAATTCCTCCTCATAAATAAATATGAGAAGGAAAGTGCCATATATTCCTGTAGAATTTATAACTTTTGAATACTTCAGTTTAATAATCTCTTTGCAGGAGATATGTTATATTTCCAGCTCCTCAGGATTATTAACAACGCTTTCAGGACGGTAAAAGCAAACGCTCATAACAAGACCGATACCTATCATATTGGTAACAAAATTAGTGCCGCCGTAGCTTATAAAGGGCAAAGGTATGCCCGTTATAGGCATTACGCCTATAGTCATGCCTATATTCTCAAAAATGTGGAACATATACATGAACATTATGCCGGCTATTATTAATTTGCCGTATTTATCCTTGCAGCCGCGCATAAGCTGCCAGAGGCGGAATATCAGAGCCATATAAAGCAAAATTACGACCAGGCACCCCAAAAAGCCCAGGGACTCGCCTATTACCGCAAAAATAAAATCAGTCTCTATCGCCGGAATATAGCTTAACTGGCTCATATTGCCCACGCTGAAAAGCCCTTTTCCAAAAACGCCGCCTGAACCTATTGCTATCTTAGAATATCTTAGCTGATCCACATCCTCAGTATTGCCGAAATTTAATATACGGCTCTTCTGCTGGTCGCCCATGGCAAAAAACCAAAGGAGCAGAAAAGCAACTGCGGCCGCCAATGCCAATATCCCGATATGCCGCAGCTTCGCTCCCGAAACAAAGAGCATGCCCGCAAATATCACAACGTAAACAAGGGTTGTGCCTATATCCATCTGATAGAGCAGTACCGCGACTATAACGCAGAAAACCCCAATAGCCGGCAGCAAATCCACAAAGGTTTTTAAGGGCCGCCTGCTCAAAAAATGCGCTGACAATATCACAACCGCCAGCTTAACTATTTCCGAAGGCTGAAAGGTAATGTTTTGAGATTCGGATATCACAAGCCAGCCCTTAGTGCCGCCGCGCACCGAGCCGAATACTATTACCAAAGCCAGCAGAGCTAAAGAAACGCCCAGCACCGCATACCAGATTTTCGCGTAAAGCCTGTAGCTTACCAGCATAACCACTATCATGCAGACAAAACCTATAGCCAGCCAAATTAACTGCATTTTAACTTTGGAAAGGTTCAGATTAGCCAATATTTCGTCAAAGGTAAGCTCTTCGCCCGTAAAAGGGCTGGCCGTGGCCATAAGTATGCAGAATACTCCAAACAGGGATATTACCAGCACTATAACGGGCAGGATATATTCTATATTTTTAAGCCTCTTTTTATTTATAAAGGACATTGATAACCTCGATATATTTCTTATATTTTGATTTTACCACACTGCCGCAAAAAAATCCATACTTTTTTATTTGGGTTAATTGTATAAGGGTATCATTTCAAGCCAGCCAGGGATCAAAGGGGCATAGGGGGGCGGCGTTTGCGGCGCTGCCGCGCCGCCGCGCCGGGCCGCAGGCCCGGCAC
>URYI01000161.1 GCA_900552055.1 uncultured Eubacteriales bacterium
GAAGAAATTCTCTCCGTTTGAGCTCTCCAGAGTCAGAAGGCATAAAATTTGTGCCGGGTAAAGCGCGCAGAAACGACATGTACCGGGCGTACTTGGAGTCAAAGCAACGCGGCAGGACGCATATTTTATGCCTTCTGACCATGTAGTTCCTTGTAAACTGAGGGTAAAATAAATGATAACATATATAAAGGGTTTGTCAAGACGTTTTTATTCTTTCAGACCCCTTTAGCCAGGGCGCGGAAGGAGCCTTTTAATTCTTTTTAAGCTGGGCGCGCGCCTGCAAAAGGCTCGTTTTAATAAATAGTAATTGACAAACCGCAAAAAAATAAATATAATATTTTAGCGTTTCATAAGGAGATTATATAATGTTTATCAATGTGAAAAACGCATTGCGCAATCCGGGCGAAGCTTTCAAGGCGGAGGGCTCTCTGGAATACGAGCCGGTTGAGCTTATGGGCAGGCTTGTTTTTGACGGGCCGGCCGTGTTTGAAGGAGAGATATGCTCTAACGGCGAAGGAGTTGTGCTTACCGGCAGGGTGCGGGCCAATGTAAAAATGAACTGCAACCGCTGCGACAGGGAATTTATAATGCCCGTTAATGCGAAAGTCAGCCAAATGTATTATCTTGATTCCGCGCCTGAGCATGAATATGTGCTCAGGGACGGCCAGTGGATACTTTTAGACGAGCCGGTGCTGGAAAGCATTTTGATGGAAATACCAATACAGCGGCTGTGCAAAGAGGATTGCAAAGGCTTATGCGGCGTATGCGGCCACGACCTCAACCAAGGGGACTGCGGCTGCTCAAGAATAGGTAATTAATCTGTGCAGTACAGATTTTTAAACAGACGAGGAGGTGTAATGAAATGATACAGCCCAAAAGAAAGATTTCTAAGGCCAGGAGGGATTCCCGCCGTGCCAACTGGAAGCTTACAGCTCCCGGAATTGCCCCTTGCCCGCGCTGCAAGGAGCCTAAGCTCTCGCACAGGGTATGCAAAGCCTGCGGATATTATGACGGCAGGCAGGTTATCCAGACCGAGGAAGAGAAATAAAAGACGTTTTATATTTAAAGCAGGCTGACGTTAGGCCCGGTTGCTGGTATGCGGGGTCGGGCGGCGGCCTGTTTTGCTTTTTTTGGTGAAAATCCCGTGTTTTCGGGCGCTTTATTTTTTTAAATCGGTTGCATTTTGGATAAGCTTATTGTATAATTCTTTGCGTGCAGATTAAAGGTTTTATAAACTGGAGGCTTTAAAATGAAGCTTATTGTTGACGCTTTCGGGGGAGATAACGCTCCTGAAGAAATAGTGTCGGGCGTTCTGGAGGGAATGGACGAATTTAACGAAATGTCGGTTATCCTTACCGGGGACGAGAATATTTTAAAGGATTTGCTCAACGGTCACAGGGAGCTGATGCCCAGGATAGATATAGTGCACGCCCCTGAACGGATATCTATGGACGAGCCGCCTGTAAATGCGATAAAGAAAAAGAAAAATTCCTCTATGGTGGTGGGCCTGGAGCTTTTAAAGGATAAATCGGGGGACGGCTTTCTCACCTGCGGAAGCACGGGCGCGGCTCTCTCTGGCGCGCTGCTGAGGGTGGGCAGAATTAAAGGCGTGCTCAGGCCGGCGCTGGCCCCCATCCTGCCTAACGGCGGCAAGGGCGTCATGCTCATAGACTGCGGCGCCAATATGGACTGCAAGCCTGCCAATCTTGAGCAGTTTGCGGTTATGGGGGATATATACATGAAAAGCGTGCTCCGTCTGGACTCCCCCCGCATAGGGCTGGCCAATGTGGGCACTGAGGACGAAAAGGGCAACGTGCTTACCCATGAGACTTTCCCTCTTCTCAAGGCGCGCACTGATATCAATTTCGTGGGCAACCTTGAAGGCCGGGACGTCTTTGACAAGGCGGATGTAATAGTATCGGACGGCTTTGCGGGCAATCTGCTCCTTAAGAGCATAGAGGGCACGGCCTCCTTCCTTATGGGCATTATAAAAAAGGAATTTTCTTCGGGGCTGCGCTCCAAAATGGGCGCCGGGCTTTTAATGCCCTCCCTTAAGCGTATAAAAAAGATGATGGATTATACCGAATACGGCGGCGCGCCTCTTCTGGGCATAGACGGCGTTATTATAAAGGGGCACGGCTCCAGCAATGCCAAAGCCGTGCGCGCGGCAGTGCGCCAGTGCGCCCGCATGATAAATGCGGACGTTGTGGAAATAATAAAAGAGCGTCTGTCCGCAGTAGAAATTTAAATTTTGAGCTTTATTGCATAAAGCAAACGCAATTATATTATAATTTATCAGGAGGCAAAAAATTATGTTGGAAACTGTTATTAAGGTTATTGCGGAGCAGCTCAGCATTGAGGAAAGCAAAATCACTCCCCAGAGCAGCCTGGTGGACGATTTGAAGGCGGATTCGCTGGATGTGGCCGCATTAATGCTGGAGCTTGAGGAAAGATACAACGTGGAGATTCCCGACGAGGAGCTGGGCAATCTGGTTACGGTAGGGGATATAGCTGCGTATCTGGAGAAAAAAACGGCCTGAGAATTTTATGGAATTAAGTGCGCTTGAGCAAAAATTAGGATATGTTTTTAAGGATCAGAGCCTGCTGGCGCAGGCTCTGGTTCATCCTTCCATCGCTGGGGACGGCCGGCATGAGAGCAATAACCAGCGCTTGGAATATCTTGGGGACGCTGTTATAGAACTGGCCGTGAGCCAGCATCTCTATAAAAGCCTTGCTCTCCAGGAGGGGGCGCTTTCCCGGCTCAGGGCAGGAATAGTTTCGGAAACGCCCCTGGCCCAGGCGGCGCGCAGCATTGGCCTGGGGCAGTATATTGATATGAGCGGCGGCGAGCGCCGGAGCGGCGGCGAGGATAAGCCGGGCATACTGTCAGATGCGTTTGAAGCGGTATGCGGCGCCATGTTTGTAGACGGCGGCTTTGAGCGCGCCGCGCAGATAATAATTAACCTGCTGGGACCGCAGATTATGGAGGCCGAGCAGCTGCCTGACGCCGCGATAGATTACAAAACCCGCCTGCAGGAGTATTTTCAGGCGCTGGGACATAAAAAAATCAAATACGAATTGGAAAGGGTGGAGGGCCCGTCCCATATGCCTTCCTTTGTTTCTATTGTCCGGGTGGACGGCCGCCTGAAAGGGCGGGGTTCGGGAAGCAGCAAAAAGGAATCAGAGCAGAATGCGGCCCGCCAGGCGCTGGAGCGCGCGGAATAGCTTTAGGGCTGAATTTCCAAACATGTGCCTGTGTGAAAAACCTGTAAAATAAGAAAAAACCCTTAAAGAAGCCTTTAAGGGTTTCAAACAGCGCTTTTGGGAGCGCGGCTTGAACGGGCGGCAGCATCCCAAAAGCGCTTTTCTTTTGTTCAGTCAATGCAGTCAGAGCGCGATGCGCCTCACAAGAGGGCGCTTTTCCTATTTGCTTTGGGCTGATTCTGCCGCAGTACTGCGGCAGAATCAGCGCCATGCCCATTTGCAGCTTCAAAAAGCGCCCCAATTAAGGTGCTTGGAATTTATAAAGAGCGCATATCGGACTATTGCAGGGCGCGGGCCGGGACATGAGGGAGCATTGCTTGGCAAAGCGGACGCGGCGGGGATTCTGAGCAAAAAAACGCCTGCATTGTCCGCAAACCCGCCTGTATTTTCCGCCTGATTTTTAAGCGCCGGCTTTAGGACGCTTATTTTTCTTTTGTGGGTTTAACCTCCTGCTCCCTGCCGTTAGGGCTTTCTTTAACTATGCCTGATATAAAGCAGAAAAGCATCCAAAGCATAAACAGCGTGCTGAGTATTCCGGTCAAATCAAAGTCCATCAGCAGCAGATATACGCAGAGCCAGCTGTCGGGCAGGAAACAGATAAAAGCCGCTTTAAGCCATTTGGGATTTTTTTTGGAATATACATAGCAAAACAGGTAAAATGCGCATATTGCCGCGGCAAGAATTATACATATCCAGCCCAGAGGCATGCCGGCGTTTATATATTCTACTCCCAGGAACATTGAAAAATAGGGGATAATTGCCGAAAACAAAAGGGAAATATCCAGGCCAAAGGCCAAAAAAGCCAGATTCAGGAGAGTAAGACAGGCCAGAACGAGCAGGTTTATGCGTGCGAAAGTAAAGTTGTCCAGATCTTTTGACTTTTTATTCAGCTTGGCTTTATCAGGCTTTTTTGCATTTTGCGCTTTTTTTGCTTTCTTTGAATGAGTTATTCGGCTGTCCGGCTGATTGAGCATATAAATCACCCTTTTATCTGATATAATAAGTTGTATGCAGATCTTAATTGCGGCAATAGGGATTGATTTTAAAAGGCTTACCCTAAATTGACAAGGGGATACACGCCTCCAGCGGTCTGATTTCGGCATTTTCAGCGTCATCGTCAATGGGTGTAC
>URYI01000162.1 GCA_900552055.1 uncultured Eubacteriales bacterium
CCGGCCGGGCGCCGCGCCGCCCCCTTTAAAACTTTTCCACTTTGCATAAAAATTTAAAACAGACGGCTTATTTAATTTTTATTTCAAAGCTGTTCCCGCATTTGGGACAATGCACTTTAAGCGTTCCCTTTTTCCTTGGCAGTCTCAGCTGCGCCCGGCATTGAGGGCATTTTTTATAAACGTGGGTTTTTCTCTCCTTAAATCGCTTTACGCCCGTCCCAAAAAAGAAAGAAAGCTTATTTTTAATGTTCACGATAAAATCATTCTCCCTCCTGCGCTTATAATAATTCCGGCTCATGACGCGGTATGTGGCCCATACCGCCAGAGCAAGCATTAAAATCCAGATTATCCATGAGCGCACGAACATATTTACTATGGCCAAAATAACGCATACGGCAAGAAGGACGGTATAGAGAGTATCTATTCCGTATCTTCCTGCCATAAACCGCGCCAGCTTTTCCCTGAAACTATACATATAACCGCTCCTGTTTTAAATAATACCGTTTGTGTATCGGGCGGAAAAATTCATAGCTTTGTTTTACGCGCCCGATAGCTTTATTTTAGCATAAACAGCGTTAGCGTACAAGGGATAATACCGTCAAAAATAGCCGATTTACGTCCCTGCGGCGCTGCTTTCGCTCCATGTACGCC
The DNA here is from genome assembly GCA_900552055.1 of uncultured Eubacteriales bacterium. Lineage (GTDB taxonomy): Bacteria > Bacillota > Clostridia > Christensenellales > QALW01 > Neochristensenella > Neochristensenella gallicola. The sequence continues at coordinate 652 of URYI01000162.1, forward strand.
CGGCATATGCCGTTTCTGCGCCTTGCAGAAACGCACACTGCTGCATTTTGACGCTTCGGCCTAAAAGCTAAGGAAATTGGCCTGTTTTTAAGGCAGGCAAGGGAAGCATGATAACTGAGAATTACCCAGGAAACAGGCAAATAATAAGGCGTATTATCCCTTGTATAGTGGTATTATATTAATAAATTATAAATTTTGCTGAACATATAAAAGCGGCGGCCTAATTCACTATTTATGGATAATTTTTGCCCTTTGCAGCATGCTGCATCCCGTTTTTTATGAAATATGCTCACCCCGCGCCGCATAAAAGCTGAAATAATTAACAGACTTCGGGAAATATCAAAATTTATATGTAAAAAAAGCCGCCCCCTCCCAATTAATTGAAAGAGGACGGCTTTTGCAGGTATATTCCTGCCGGGGAAATAGGAAAATGCGCTTAAGCAGACGGTATAGGGGAAATAAGACGGAGCTGCGCCTGCTGTGTGGCCCTGCCCCAAACGCCCCAGGACGGCCAGAGGCCCAGAGAGGTTTTGTTTTGGGAGGAAGCGCGGGTATCTATTAAGATGCTGCGCTGAGGAGAGGGAAGGGAGGCGGAGCTTTGGGAAAGCTGGAACATTGTGATGTTGGTGGGCGATCCTATGGACGTATTGCTGCCTACAGCAAAAGCAACATAAAGCTCCACCGCCGTTGCGGCGTCCACCGTGCCGTTAATGGTAACAGTCTGGGAGGGGCTGCCCAAATTGTTGCTTAAAAGCTGCAATGTACCGTCAGTCTTTTTTACATACATGGAAACCGAAATGTCGGTGGAGGAGACAAAGGATACATAGTATATGCCTGTAGGAAGACCGGGGAAAGTAAATGTAATCCCCTGCCCTATAACGTTAGGCGTAAAGCTGATAAGTATTGGGGTCAGCGAATTTATCTGTGCGGCCTGGCTTGGGTCAATGATGTTGGAGACTAAGCTGGGTACTCCGGCCACATAAGAGTCTTCAGGATACAATAAATTCTGGCCGTATACCGTTATAAAAGTTTCTTCATTTCCAGGCAGCAGCGCTGCCGCAGCGTTTTCAGCCTGAAAATAACCGTCTACCTCCATATCAGAACCGGGAAGTAAAGAGTACAGTATATCCAGCTCGCTCTGTACGTTCAGGCCGCTCTGCGTGGGGATGTCAGAGGCCGTCATGCTGTCCGCGGCCGACACCTGCGTATTCTCATATTGACCGGTATCATCGTTATATATGACCCACTGGCCGCTGTCGTTTATATATGGGCTTTTTCCGTTTTCGCCGTCTGCCCCGTCTTCGCCGTCCGCTCCATCTGCCCCGTCTGCACCCTTGAGAGAGGCCAGCCATTGAGTTTCAGTGCCTTCAAAGCCGTTTTTGACGGCGACTTCATACGCGCTGTCCCCTGTAAGCTCTCCGGCTGTCAGCTGTTCTTCCAAAACAACTGTGCGGTCCTCCAAATCATCGGTGCGTTCTTCCAAATCGTCTACTGAGTTGAGCAGCTCAAGTATGGTAGGGTAAGCCAGGGACGCGTCTACCGCATCAGTGGTATCCAGCTCCTGTTCAACATACATGGGGAAGCGGGCGCAGGTCAGCCGGCTGGTGCTGTCATAGAGATTGACCGAAATGTTTACTGTGCCCGCGCAGTATAATTCGCTGCTCTGCACATCGTAATATGCTCCGCTCTCGTCAAAGGTCAGTCCCCCTATAATTACCTGGCCGTCCGGCCTCAAAAACGCTATTTCGCCCGAAAGCCCCTCTAAAGGATAAGGCTCGCTGTTGAGGGTTATAAGCAGGCGCAGTCTGCCCGAAGCGGCGTCGTTCTGGATAAATACCACCCGCTCCTGCACTATAGCCTCTGCTCCCTTGATTTCTAATTGAACAAGATATTCTCGTTTCTGCATATTTACCTCCAAAATAACGCCCAAGGCAGGGCTTAATAAAATAAGTACGAGGCCTTTTTAACGGGCCGTCTGATAACAGCATATCATATGCGGTTCGCGCAAGCTGAAAAATGCGCCCGGCTTTAAGCAGATACATGCTGTAAACCAGTTTGCTTTAGGTCTCCAGATTGTCCCAGGTTTATGCGCGGTCCAGGCCGGGCCCAAGGCATATGAGGCCATTTAGCGGGTTATGTGCTCTATAAAGTTAGTTTTGTGCATTTAACTGCGCGGGGGATCGAGCTATAATTATATAAATTTTTAGTTTAAGACTAGGAGGATTAAAGTTGAAAATAAAAAAGCTGTTCAGCGTTCTAGGGGTTATAAGCCTTTGCTTTTTATTAATGGCGGGCTGCTCAGAAAAGCTCGCTGCGCCCAGCGGCACCCTTTCACCCTCGGAGGGGGCGGCCGGGACGGCGGCGGGCACGCCTGAATCCACGGAGGCTTCTGATTATATACTGCCTGACTGGGAATATGATTTAAATGTGGAGGAAGATATGATGTATCAGTATCAGATTGAGGATCAGTTTATCCCTTTCTGGGACAGAAATGTGATGTACAATGAAGCGGCCTGCTTTATTCAGGAGGGTGAGGCTGTCTCTGCAAAGCTGCTGTGCACGCCTGTAAAGATAGTTTCAGTGCGGGACTGGTCTTTACAAAAGGAATATGTTGAGGGCCGGGACTATATTTGGGATGAGGGCAGCAAGACCCTTATACGGCCCGAAGGTTCGGAGATACCATATTTTACGCCCGGACAGCTTGCGGGGGAAAATGAACAGGGAGGCAAGGTGCCGGCCTTTACGGGGGATTACCAAGCGGATTTTGACGAGCAGGGCCGCTCCCGCTTCGGTAATGTGCTTTACTGCGTAAGCGAATATCTGTATTCACGGCAGATTAATGTGACATATATATATGACCCGGAGGAATTTAATGGGCCCACCGCTCTTTATCAGGGGGATAAGCTGCCCCGGACCATGGATAAGCTCAATAAGGGGGAGGGGTTAAATGTGGTTTTTTACGGGGACAGCATACCCTACGGCTGCGAGGCCAGCAGCATGTATAACCGTGAGCCTAATCAGAATACATATCCCCAGCTTTTCAGGATTGGTCTGAATAAAATTTTCGGCAGCAGGATACGCCTCCGCAATACGGCGGTGGGTGGCATGACCTCTGCCTGGGGGCTGGAAAATGTAGAAAGCGGGGTAATACAGTATAAGCCGGATTTAGCCGTAATACTTTTTGGGGGAAATGATGACGGCATAGGGGGCGCTCAGGCGACATTCAAAAACATGCGCGGCATGATAGAGCGCATACAGCGCGAGCTGCCCGAATGCGAAATAATTATTATGGGCACTATAGTGGGCAACGAGGCGGCAGGCTTTAATACTCCGACGCTTAAGCCCCTTTTAACTCAGGGTTTTAATCAGATAGCTGAGGAATATACGGGGGTGGTTTCCATAGATATATATAATCTGCACAGCTATATGCTTGAAAGCAAAAACTATGTTGATTTATCCGGCAATAACATCAACCATCCCAATGATTATATGATACGGGTGCATGCAATGCAGCTTATGGCTACGCTGGTTGACTTTGATAAATTGCAGCGTTAGTTTATAAGGGATAGCGGCATGCTTATTGTAAATTTGTCTGTTTAGCGGCTGGCTCCGCCTGGTTATTTTACTTTTTCCGGTTGAGATGGCTTAATACTTGATTTATTAGATAGGGCTACCCCGCGCTTGCCCTTCAGG
>URYI01000163.1 GCA_900552055.1 uncultured Eubacteriales bacterium
TACTCTTTCCCGCCTGGACAGAGAATTGAAGGATATTGAGAGCGCCGGTCAGGCTACGCTGGATTTGCTTGAAAAGAATAAGCAGCTGGCCGCACAGAAGGAATATGAAAAACAGCTTCAGGATTATCAGGAGGAGCAGGACAGGCTTTCTTCTATAAATGCTAACCTTACCGGTACTCTTTTAACACCTGATGCCGCCGTAAAGCAGCTTAATAAGCTGGACAAGCAGCAGTCCCTGGATTATCTCAAGAAAAACGAGAAAAAGCTGCGCAGTTTGTGGGGAAATTCTTACGACAGCGTGCTTAAGAGGTATTCATAATAGAATATGATCACATATTTTGAAGTCCGGGAAAAATTCCCGGACCGAGTGTGTCGAAAAAGCCGGCATGCTTTTAGTCGGGAATGCAACTCGCTCAGAAATCAAAGCTTGCCGGACTGCGCTATATCTCCGCCAATACCGCCCGGTACTATTGGGAAACAGCTTATAAAGCGCTTTTTCGCTTATAAGGAGTTTTTCCCGCGGTACCACCTGTGGGGCGGAACAAAATGCGGCTAAACGCCTCAAAAATATTAAATTTCAGGCTTATCGACAGTCTGGGTCCGGGAGAAATTCCCGGACTTTTTTTATTATAATGCGAAAATAGTTTGCCATTTTAGCTCTAATTATATTATAATATTTTTATAATAAAATATTTGGAGATTACCTCAGATATAAGAGATTCTGAACTTTGGAAGCATGGCTGTAAAGCTTGGTTTTATAAATTGTCAGCGTGAATTTCAAAGCGGCTTTTGAAAGCGGGAGAGCCTGGTTCCTGCCTTGACACAATTTAAATAAAAGAGTTAATTATAGCTGAGAGTAACGCCTGAAAGGGGAAAAATGCTCAAACGATATCTTTTTTATCTTATCCGCTGGCAGTTAAGCACGCCCATTCTTACTCTGGTACTTACCTGGCTGTCGGATATGGACACTCTTTTGGCCACTATAATAGCCAATCTTATAGGGGGCCTTATATTTTTCTGGGTGGACAGCTTTATTTTTAAAACTATGGCGCGTCAGCCGCTATGGGAGATACGCGAAAACGTTAAATGCGCAGATTGCGGTAAAGTAGGCAGGGGGTACCGCGTTGCCGAATGGTTCGGATATAACCGCGTGCAGGATAAAAATCCTGAATTCAGATGCGAGGAATGCCGTGAACGCAAGCTTGAAGAGATAAGCAAGCGCATAGGCAAGAATGTGAAATCTTAAAAAAGGTTACGGCAGGGGGCTTAACCCGCCCGCGGCCGGCTTTAAAGCCGGCCGGCCATACTCAGCCGCAGGCGGCTGAGTATGGCGTAAAAGGAGTGCGGCCTTCAGGCCGCACGGCGTACGCGCTTATAAGGCGCGTACGCCTTTTATATTTCCCGCCCGCCCCCAGCCAAGCGTTTCTCCGTTCGGGCTTCTGGAAAAACAACTTTACAACCGGCCCCTGCATATGCTATAATGGTTTTTGTAATTAAAATGGGGGAGAAGGCGACTTTTGCCACAGCCCCTTTTAAATAACGACCGGGAGCGTTTTGCTTTTCATTTCAGCGGGCCGAATGCTAATCAATTTGGCTGTGAATTGGGAGTGCCTCCGGCTGCTCATATATATTTTTATAAAGGAGGACACCGTATGAAAGGCAAAAAAATCACCATACTGGGAACGGGCAACGTGGGCGCGACTATTGCCTATACGCTGGCCATTGACGGTATGGCCTCGGAAATTCTGCTTATAGACATTAATGAAAGGAAGGCTCAGGGCGAAGCCATGGATATTTTGCAGGGCACGCCCTTCTGCGCTCCGGTTAATATCTATGCCGGAGATTATAAGGACGCGGTCAATTCAGACGCGGTTATAGTTACGGTGGGCCTGGCGCGCAAGCCTGGTCAGTCCCGCATAGATCTTGCGCAGGTCAACGTAGATATCATTAAATCAGTGATGCCCCAAATAACCAAATATGCTCCTGACGCCGCGTACATAGTGGTCAGCAATCCCGTGGATATAATTACTTATGCAATTCTTAAAACTACCGATCTGCCTGAAAGACAGGTGTTTGGTTCGGGCACCATGCTGGATTCGGCGCGGCTGCGATCCCGTTTGGCCAATCATGTCGGGCTCAGTTCCAAAAACGTCCATGCTTATGTTTTCGGGGAGCACGGGGACACTTCACTTATCCCCTGGTCCTTAACCACTATTGCCGGCATGGAGATGGATAAATACTGCACATACATCTGCGACCGCCATAACCGCTGCGGCAAGGGCGAATTGAAGGATATAGAGGAGGACGTCCGCACGGCGGGAGCAAAGGTAATAGCCCTTAAAGGAGCGACTTTTTATGCAATAGCCCTTTCAGTGCGCCGGATATGCGAATGCGTCCTGCGGGATACCCATTCGGTTATGACCATTTCGGCCATGATACATAATCAGTACGGAATTAACGACGTATGTCTCAGCCTGCCTTTTGTAGTGGGAGCGCAGGGCATTATAAGGCCCATAGTTCCTTTGCTTACCCAGCAGGAAGAGGAATTGCTGCGCAAGAGCGCTGATTCTTTAAAAAATGTTATTTCGCAGCTTAAATTTTAAAGAGGAAAGGATTGATTTTTATGGATTACGCTGCTGAATCTCTCAAGAAACATAAGGAATGGAAGGGTAAGATAGAGGTTATCTGCCGCGCCCCCCTTGAAACAAGGGACGATCTTTCCCTGGCCTATACTCCGGGCGTTGCACAGCCCTGCTTGGAAATACAAAAAGACGTCAATCTGAGCTATGAGCTTACCCGCCGCTCTAATCTCGTGGCCGTTGTTACTGACGGCACGGCGGTTCTGGGCCTGGGAGACATAGGCCCTGAAGCGGGTATGCCCGTTATGGAGGGCAAATGTGCGCTGTTTAAGGCTTTTGGGGACGTGGACGCCATTCCCCTCTGCATACGCTCTAAGGAGGTAGACGATATAGTAAATACCGTCCGCCTGCTTGCCGGCAGCTTCGGAGGCATAAATCTTGAAGATATTTCGGCGCCCCGCTGCTTTGAAATTGAAAGGCGCTTAAAGGAGTGCTGCGACATTCCCATTTTCCATGACGACCAGCACGGCACGGCTGTAGTTACTTTGGCCGCCATGATAAACGCCCTTAAATTAACGGGCAAAAAATTAGACCAAATCCGCGTAGTTACCAGCGGAGCCGGCGCTGCCGGCATTGCCATTATCCGCCTGCTTATCGCTATGGGCCTGAACGACGTTATACTTTGCGACCGTAAGGGAGCAATATATCAAGGGCGGGACGGCCTGAACGCCGAGAAGGAGGAAATGGCCGCCATTACTAATAAGAACTGTGTTAAAGGCTCTCTGGCCGATGTGCTTAAAGGCGCTGACGTATTTATCGGCGTATCCGCGCCCGGCTGCGTGACGCCCGAAATGGTTAAATCCATGGCTCCTAATCCCATACTTTTCCCTATGGCTAACCCTGTGCCTGAAATAATGCCCGATCTGGCTAAGGCCGCAGGCGCGGCAGTTGTAGGTACGGGCCGCAGCGATTTCCCCAACCAGATTAATAATGTTCTGGCCTTCCCCGGCATTTTCCGGGGTGCTTTGGATGTGCGCGCCAGCGATATCAACGATGAGATGAAGATAGCCGCCGCGCAGGCCATAGCTTCTTTTGTAACAGAAGATAAGCTTTCGCCTGACTACATCATCCCCAGCGCACTGGACCGCAGCGTATCAAAGGCTGTTGCCAAGGCTGTTGCCGAGGCCGCCAAGGCTTCGGGCGTGGCCAGAATCTGAAATAGATTCTATATTTATAAACATAAACGCGCATGAACCCTTTAGGTTCCTGCGCGTTTTTTATTGTATGAAAAAACGCACGCCAGACGAGCGGTTTAAAATAGGCGGGACAACAAAAGATACGAAAAATATTCAGTACGCTGTTTAATGGGAATAAGATAGGGAGGGCAGAAGCGGGGGTGAAGCTGTGTACGAATGCCGGCGGAAACGTACTTGCGCGGCAAGACATGAAAGCCGGCAAATAGGGCTTTGCCCGCATAAGCAAAACCTGCGGCTTTTCCCAAAACAGCTTTTTTGCCTAGCCAGTAGTTTTAATATTTCCCTTGCGTTTAACCGGATGTTGTTAAGTTTATTGCATTATATAGTTCAATTCCGGATTTATATTCGATATCTTTGATTTCGTTCTCGAATAAGTTTAGTTGATTAATACTTTCAACTTAATGTCTTCACAACTTATACTCTCCACATTAATATATTTATTATTGACGATATTATATTAAAAGATATATACCCTAAATTGACAAGGGCATATACGGTCA
>URYI01000164.1 GCA_900552055.1 uncultured Eubacteriales bacterium
CAGCGAAGCTGGGGCCGGGCGGGCCGCAGGCCCGCCAAGCGGCCAGCCCTTGGCCTTAACTGCTCCGGCGGGACAAAAAATAACACACAAAAATTTATACACAGGGCCGTCTCGGCCATTTAAGGAGGATTTAAATTTGGCAAAAGCAAAAACACGCTTCGTATGCTCCGAATGCGGCTACGAATCAGGCAAATGGATGGGGCGCTGTCCCAACTGCCAGAACTGGAACTGCCTTGTGGAAGAAATAGTCCAGCCGCAGAACAATCACAGCACGCCCGTTTCTTTTTCTTCCAGCGGAGCGCAGGCAGTCAGGCTTAAAAATGTGGAAACTGCCGAGATTTCGCGCATGGCCTGCGGTATTCCTGAACTGGAGCGGGTTCTGGGCGGCGGAATTGTCCCCGCTTCAGTAGTGCTTTGCGCAGGGGATCCGGGCATAGGCAAATCCACGCTGCTCCTGCAAATGGCCCTTAACTGCTCCAATATGGGTGTTAAGACTCTCTACATATCAGCCGAGGAATCCGCCAAGCAGGTGCGCCTGAGGGCGGACAGGCTGGGCGAGATAAACGACGAGCTTTATATATTGGCCGAAACCGAATTAAACGACATAATAAGCCAGATACAGCTGTTAAAGCCTGAAATTGTAGTATGCGATTCAATACAGACCATCTACGCTCCTGAAATCAGCAGCGCTCCGGGCAGCGTTTCCCAGGTCCGGGAAGGCGCCGGGCGCCTTATGCGTCTGGCCAAGGAGGAAGGCTGCTCCATATTCATAGTGGGGCACGTCACAAAGGAGGGCTCTATTGCCGGACCAAAGGTGCTGGAACACATAGTGGATACCGTGCTGTATTTTGAAGGAGAGCGCTCCACCACCTTCCGCATACTGCGCGCAGCCAAAAACCGCTTTGGCTCCACTAATGAAATAGGCGTATTTGAAATGGGCGCCGCAGGTATGGAAGAAGTAGCAAATCCCAGCGAGCTGTTTCTAAGCCAGAGCCTCCGAAGTGAACCGGGTTCGGCAGTATACTGCTCTATGGAAGGGAGCAGGCCCGTGCTCTGCGAAATCCAGGCCCTGGCCAGCACCTCAGCTACTCCTATGCCCCGCCGGACAGCTACGGGCGTAGATTACAACCGCATGAGCATGCTGCTGGCCGTACTGGAAAAAAAACTGGGCTTTAAGCTCTACGGGCAGGACGTATTTTTAAATGTTGCGGGCGGGTTCAGAATTGACGAGCCCGGCGCGGATCTGGCTCTTGTATGCGCGCTGGTATCCAGCCTGAGAGCGCAGGCTGTAGACCGGGACACCGTACTTATAGGGGAAATCGGGCTTACCGGCGAACTGCGCGCGGTTTCGGGAATAGCACGCAGGATCAGCGAATGCGAAAAATTAGGCTTTAAACGGGTAATACTGCCCCAGGGCAATAAAAAGGGCCTGGAGCAGTCAAACATACGCCTGGATTTTGCCCAGACTCTGCGGGGCGCGCTCAAATTATGCTTTGAAGAAACAAAGGCTTAAGGCTTGCCGCGCCCGGCAGCCCGCCCGATTGGGCATGCATTCATAACGCCGCCTGCATGCGCATCAGCGCTTTATATTAGCAGCATTTAAAACTGCAAGGCTGCTCTTGCATGCGTCCATGCCTTTATGATATAATGCAGGCATAATATTCCGGGGGCGCGTTTTTCACCTTCGGCTGTTCAAAACGGCCGGAAATTTGCCGCCTTGAACCTCAACTAAAGGGGAATTGAAAAATGAAACGACTGTTTAAAATAATATCCTTCCCGCTGGGCGCCGCCTGCGGTATAGGACTTATATTTTTTCTGTTGGACTTTATGGATAAATATCTTGAAATAAAGCTGGCAGATATTATTACAGATACGGGAGTAGGCGTGATTTTCGGAGCGGCGGCCATAATTCCGGGCGTGGTTTTCTTTATCTTCAGCGACAATTTCGCTGAATTTATCTCTAAAGGGATAGCCCGTTCAGAAAAAAAAATCTCCAAAATGCCCACTAAAGATTTGATACTATGTCTTATCGGGCTGGTACTGGGGCTGGTTATCGCCTTTCTGCTGAGCCAGGCCTTTAAAATTTCAAGTTCGCTCATAGCTACAATAATCAATCTGCTTTTATATCTTACTTTCGGCATACTGGGAATAAGAGTGGCTCTGGCGCGCAGGGACGAAGTAAAAATTGATTTGACGGGAGGAGGGGACGGAAACGCCGCCTATATCCCGGATTCCAGCGTGCTTATAGACGGAAGAATCGCCGACGTGATACAAACGGGTTTTCTTGAAGGCACCTTTATTATCAGCCAGGCGGTTGTCAACGAATTAAAACGTCTCACCGAAAGCGAGGACGTCCTTAAAAGGGCGCGCGGGCGCAGAGGTATGGATATGCTTGCCCGCCTTCAGGAATCGGGCGTAAAAGTTCAATTTGATTCCGCCGAATACGAAGGAGATATAGACAGCAGGCTGCTTAAGTTGGCCAAAGCCAAAAACGCCGCTATTATAACCAACGATTACAACCTTAACAAGCTGGCTCACGCAGGCGGGGTAAAAATCCTGAACCTGAATGATTTAAGCAACGCAGTTAAGCCGGTGCTGCTGCCGGGCGAAGAATTAAGCCTGCAGATTGTACGGGAAGGCAAGGAGTTTGGACAGGGCGTGGCTTATTTTGACGACGGCACCATGATAGTAGTGGAGGGGGGCCGCCCCTTCGTCGGGCAGAGCGTTGATTGCGTTGTCACCAGCGTTTTACAGACCAGCGCGGGCCGGATGATATTCGCCAAGGTGAACCAGAACAGCGGCCCGGAAGAATAGCTCTCATTTAAGCATGACGTCAGTGAATAATAAGGAGAAAAATATATGGATTACCATATTGAAACGGCCGAAGTGCTGGACGCATTTAAGGAGGATAGCGAATGCCCGTTCTGTCTTATACGGGAAAAACTGGACGCCTCCTTTACCGACACATATTTAGGCGGAGCGGCCATGTCCCCCGACTACCGGGTGGAAGTAAATAAAAAGGGCTTCTGCGCCCGGCACTTTAAGCTGCTCTATGACGGAGGCAAGCGACTCCCGCTGGCTCTGCAATTACACACTTTTCTTTTGGAACACAATAAAAAAACAGCCAAACAGCTTGAAGCTTTGGCTAAAAGCACTCAAAAGGATAAAAAGCTTGCTGCCCAAATCAACGAATTTATTAATTTTCAGGCCGCTGGTGAGCGCTCCTGCGTAATATGCGAAAAGCAGGCTGATCTAATGCAAAGATATATGGATACAGCGCTGGCTCTTTGGTCCAAAAGCATAGAATTTAAAGAAATATTCAGAAAGGGCAGGGGCTTATGTGAGCCTCATTTTTCCCAGATGCTTGCGCGCACCCAGGCCTGCCTGAACTCAAGGGAAAGAAGCGCATTTATACAGGAGCTGGTCCAGATTCAAATACGCAGCCTGGAGCGGCTGGCCGGCGAAGTGGAATGGTTTACAAAAAAATTTGACTACCAGAATAAAGACAAGCCCTGGGGAACATCCCAGGACAGCATCCCCCGCAGCATTAACAAACTCAAAGGCAAGATAATATAGAAAAACTTTTTAACTCCTGGAGAAAAGAATTTATTTTTATACGGAAAACTTATCCAAAATATTCAGCTTTTCGCCATATACGGCAGCAAAACAGCTTTTTACAGCCGATAACGCAAAAAAGGAGGGGCTCCGCCCCTCCTTTTTACAATGTTCATTCTGCCTTACGCCATCAGCCCAATATGGACTCTATGCTCTCCCCAGACTCATACCGCTGGGCATAATCATCAAATACCTCAGGATTAATATTTTCAAGCTTATCAGCACTATTATAAAGATTCCAATAGTCCGAAACACAATTTAATTTATTTAATGCTGTCTGATAATCATAATGAAGATATTCCACATTTTCTTGTATATCATACAAAACATCTAAAAGAAACTCAAGCTGTAGTTTTCTGTTTTTATTGCCTTGCGTTGGCTGGCCCCATATTGTAAGTTTATTTTCGGTATTGGCAAGGGAATATTCCAGTTGCTCAATCATTGAGGAAGCCCGTAAATACAAACCCTCTATACCTGTAGTCATACATTCAATATATAATTCACAGGCAAGTTGTTCGTTATAAACTGCGTTTAACTGTTCAATTTCCTCATCAGTATACTCCGAAAATTCCTTTTCATTCTCCTCCAGCCACTGGTCAATCTCCTCCAGCCGTTCTATGGCCTCGGCGCGGGTCATCATCTTTATTTCGGACGGCAGAGCGTTATAATACTGTATTTCCTGCTCGGTCATC
>URYI01000165.1 GCA_900552055.1 uncultured Eubacteriales bacterium
AACTCATGGAGAACATGCTTACCTCTGCTATTTCCGCCTGCTCGCCGCTCTCTAAATCAAGGCTGACCAGGGTTTCCATTTCGTCCACTACATCTACATAATATAGCTTGTTATCAAACGCATACAGGGAGGTATCTATTCCCGCGCCCTCTGATACGGGGGAAGTCTCTCCTGTTTCAATATCGTACTTTTTAAGATTGAGCATTATATCTGTCGCCGACATCATATATATGCTCTGGCTGTCGGGCGCCCACGCAATGCCGGGAATATATGTCCCTACCTCTTCTTCGGGCAGATTAATCCGGGTATGGGTATTAAAATCGTATATGGAGCAGTATTGAATCTCATCCACCTGCTCTATTATAAGCAGCTTTGTCCCGTCAGGAGAATATGCGCCGAAAACAATCTGGGCATATTCATCGTTAAGCAGCTGGGTTTTGGTTCCCTCGCTGTCCACCGCGAACAGATATTCCAGAGCCATTTCATCGTAGGACGTACCTTCACTTCTCTTGGAAAATATCGCAGTGCTCTTATCAGGCGACCAGCATATAAATACTCCGTCGGGGAACAGCGCCTGAGCCGTTTCTTCTTCCTCGCCGCGCCTTATTACCAGTTTGGAATTAATAGCGTCCAAATCCTCCTGAGCGTAATATTCCGGCAATTCACTGCCTGAAAGCTGGGCCACCCGCAGTTCCTTGCCTGCGAGTGCCTCAGCGTAATCAGTCTGTATTTTATTCATCAGCGTTTCCGCTTCGCTCATATCCGAAAACGCCCGGCTAATCATCACAACATTGGTGAGGTCTGAAGCAAGGGTGGGCGTAAGCTCCGCTTCTTCGGGCAAACTGCCCTCTGAATACTCATAATATAAATTGCCCACTACATAATAAGCATCCGCTACTTCAAAATCCTTTTTAGTCAATTCAACCGTAAGCTTGCCGTCCGCTTCGGAAACCGTCATATTAACCAATGAGGACAAATTGAAATATAAATTGGTAGCTCCCGAACGGCTTTCAGAAGGCAGCACTTTTATTACTCCCCCCTGTATAAGACCCGTTTGGTCGTCAATAAGACTGTTGTTTACATAATCCCAATGAGCCAGATTGGCAATGCTTAATTGAAGCCTGTAGGGAGTATCAGTTAATGAAAGAGTATAAGGCGGGAGCCCGGTCATAGCCTGCTCCTGAGCCGTTACCCCTTCGCTTCCGCAGACAAAGGAAAACACCAGGCGGATTCCGTTATCCGTCTCTTCCACAAGGATATCTTTTAAATTGGCGCTTTCCTGCTCAGTACCGCCCGACACCACATTCAATGCATCGGTAGGCGCATTTGTCTCTTCCCCGCACGCACTTAAGCATAAAAGCATAATACCCGCAAGTATAAGAGCTAAAAACTTTTTCTTCATATTTGCAGTCCTTTCATAATTATTGCCGCCATACAAACGGCGTCTGGACATATGTTCCTTCAGCAATAACGCTCCATAAAGCCGCAGCCTTTTCATTTACAGGCATTTGAGGCATACGGCAGCTTAAAAAAGCTGTCCGGCAAGCTCACGCAGCCGCGCGGCGCACCGTTCCTTATCCACGCTCAGGCATTCCCCTTCTTTAACCAAAATACGCCCGTTTACAATATTGTACCTCACATCACAGCTTTCAGCGCTGTAAGCAATAATGCCATAGACGTCATGGACCGGTTGCAAAAATAACGACGGATAAAGCACCAGGACATCAGCCGCATATCCTTCTTTAAGCATGCCGCCCTTATAGCCTAAGGCGTCAGCGCCGTTAACAGTAGCCATTTTAACAGCCGAATATGCATCCAGCGCCTGAGCGTCCATAGTAAAGCCCTTTTGAAGGATAGACGCAGTAAATATCTCCCTGAACATATCCAGATTATTATTGCTGCCGTTGCCGTCTGTTCCCAGGGTAGGCTTTATACCCGTTTCCAGCATAGCTTTTACAGGCGCTATGCCGCTGGCCAGCTTTAAATTGCTCACGGGATTGTGCACGGGGATTATGTTATGCTCAAGCATTATCTGCATATCCTCCCTGCTTACAACCACACAATGAGCAGCTATAGTTCTTTCAGGCAGTCCCAGGCCCGCAAGCCATTTTATAGGGGAAACGCCATGTCTCTCAAGGCAGCCCTTAACTTCTGAAACAGTCTCGCTTGCATGTATATAAAAGGGGCTGCCCCAGCTTTTAGCGCGGCTTGCAACTTCCCTGACGGCATTTTCAGAGCAGGTATATTCGGCATGGGCCGAGGCCAGCACATGCAGCCTGCCCTCTTTGCCGTCGTAAAGCTCATGCATCCTCTCCAGTTCTTTCAGCCGGCGCTTTAAACCCTCAGGGCCGTCCGTATCCACAACATTCCGGCTCACATACGCTCTTATGCCGCTGGACAAGCAAGCTTCGGCTGTACCGGTAATATCCAGGTACATATCATTCACACAGGCGCTGCCCCTTTCCAGCGCTTCAGCGCAGGCTATCAGGGCAAATTGGTAAATCAACTCATCATTCAGCTTATCCTCTACCTTGAAAATTTGCTCCAGCCACTTATCCAAAGGCAAATCTGAAGCGAAGCTTCTGAAGCAGCTCATTCCAAGATGAGTATGAGCGTTAACCAGTCCGGGCATAACTATGCCGCCGCGCGCATCTATAACTTCAGCGTCACAGCTTTGCGGCAAATTATCACCGACATATTTTATCGTGGATCCGCTGATTAAAACGCAGCCGTTCTTATATACGGCGCTTCCATCCATTGTAACTATATGCGCATTTTTTATCAAAATGTCTTTCATTCGCCGTCACCTCGCGCTGCTCCGTAAAGGTATTCAATCTGCTCAGGTGTGAGCTTGTCTATGGACACTCCCATGCTTTCAAGCTTAAGCTGTGCCACACGCATATCCAGCTTCTCCGGGACGTTATATACTCTGTTTTCCAAAGATTTATAATTTTCCGCTATATAGCGGGCAGTAAGCAGCTGCAAAGCAAAAGAAGTATCCATTATTTCAGCCGGATGGCCGTCCCCCGCCGCCAGATTAACCAGTCTGCCTTCGGCTAAAAGATACAGTTTTCTTCCGTCCGGCATATGATAGCAGTCTATATTCTTTCGCGCGCACTCTTTCTTAATGGCAGCGCTTTCCAGATAAGCCTTATCCACTTCAACGTCAAAATGACCGGCGTTGCACATTATTGCCCCGTCCCGCATTTTGTCTATATGGGATTGGCTTATAACCTGCTTGCAACCGGTAGCCGTTATAAATAACTCACCATACTCACAGGCCTCCAGCATAGGCGCTGCCTCAAAGCCATCCATTACAGCCTCTATAGCCTTAAAAGGATTGACCTCGCAAACAGTCACTTTAGCTCCAAGCGCTTTAGCGCGCATAGCTATGCCCCTGCCGCACCAGCCATAGCCGGCTACGACCACTCTGCGGCCCGCCACCAGAAGATTGGTTGTGCGCATTATTCCATCCCAGACTGATTGACCCGTGCCGTAACGATTGTCAAACAGATATTTGCTCATAGCGTCGTTTACCGCTATCATGGGGAAATCCAGCTCTCCCGCCTTCTGTCGGGCACGCAGCCGCAGCACTCCGGTAGTAGTCTCTTCAGCCCCTCCCCGCATATTGGCCGCACACTGTCTGGACTGGCCATGCAGCAAAGATACGAGATCCCCTCCGTCATCTATTATCTGATGCGGTTTATTTTCCAGCGTACAGCATAAATGGCGTATATATTCCTCCTGGTTCACCCCATGAACCGCAAAAACCTCTAGCTCCTGAGCCAGCGCAGCTGCAACGTCGTCCTGAGTAGAAAGAGGGTTGCAGCCAGTTGCATATACTTCAGCCCCGCCTGCCTTAAGCACAAGAGCCATATATGCGGTTTTGGCTTCCATATGAATGGACAGAGCTATCCTTGTACCTGCCAAAGGACGGCCGCGCATAAATTCCTTTTCAATAGTATTTAACACAGGCATGTGAGAGCGCACCCATTGTATTTTGCGCCAGCCTTCTTCAGCAAGACTTTTATCCTTTATAAGGCTCATTAAGGTTCTCCTTTTTAAATATTCAAGCTTCAAAATAATTATACAATAAAAAACAAAAAAACGCTATAAAAATCTAAAAATATATTCAGGGAATCACTTGCTATTATGTAAATAATTATATGTGATATTATGTCAGCAGCAAGAATTAATTCTATTCAATACATCTTTGCGCAGCAATTATATCCCAGGCGCTTTTGCGCCTGGGATATAATTGCTGCGCAAAGTCTCGCATAGGC
>URYI01000166.1 GCA_900552055.1 uncultured Eubacteriales bacterium
CGGCCTTACGGCCGCAAACGCGCCGCGGCTGTATTTTTACGGCACGGCGGGAGTTAAATTTCAAAATAATGCGTCAGATTTCGCTATATTGATATTTTAATCTTAACTTGCCCTATCGTTTTTTTATGTGCTATACTCTCCTCCGTAAATACAAGTTATTCGACACAGCCTGCGCAATCAGGGGCGGCGTATGTGCTGCGCAGATTTGGGCAGAGCCGGCATATCTGGCTGTATGCCGCAAGAACGGCGTGCGCCTGTGTTTTATACAAATGCTGACGTTTAAAGTGGCGGGATAGCCGCCTTAGACAAGACAGGATTTTTGCGGCTGGTTAGTTTAAAGCATTTTGACCTCAATTTTGATATTTTTCAGGTTTCAGCAAGGAGGAATATTATGAAAAAATTTTTTGCAGGATTATTGACAGCTGCGCTGGCGCTTGTCTTTGCCTCATGCACCCATTCGGGCGAATCTTCGCCTTCAGCTGGTGCGCTTAATACGTTTAATACTGAGGCGGCCGCTTCGGATGGAAAGGACGTTATGCCCAGCTCCTCAGTTACGGCCGACGGAACTGCAGATGCGGCTCATCCTTCGGGTACTAATGCTCAAAAGGATTATCCGGATATCGTAGGGAGGAACGGCGCCGCTAATTTGTTGGGCGGAGGCAGGGCTATCTATGCGGACAATTATATTTATTTTACAGCAGGGCTGACAGAGTGGGGAAATACAAATGTAGCCACCTACAGAATGGATACACGAACTGAGGAAATTGAATATTTTTCTCAGGATGTTATGACCAATATGTTCATAGTGGACGAATGGATATATTTTAATGTTTATGATGAAGAAACCAGGGAGGCTTCGGCCAGCTACCGCATGCATTCGGACGGCACGGACAGAACCAAGCTGCCCTACATCATACCTGCTTATAATATATGTGATAACCTCTGCTATTTAGACGGATATATATATTATTTTGATTGGGATAATTCTAATCCAGATGATGAGCGCCATGTTTTGTACCGCAGGCTTATATCGGGCGAGGATGAGCCTTACGAGCTTATGCGGCTGAAACCGGGTGAAATGTTCAGAGGCTTATGTACGGACGGTAATAATTTATTTTATCTTTTGGATAACGGAGCGGCCTCCTTTGCCTATAAAATAGAGGGGCTGCAGAGCGTGCCGGTGGGAGAAGGCGACTATTACGATTTAATATACGGGGAGGGCTATCTCTGGGGCAGCTGCGTTACCGATGATGATTACGGGATGGTAGGGCGACTAGGAATAGACAGCGGCCGCTACAATACTGGATACAGACCATCGAAATTTATGGAAGATTTTTATGGCGTTGCGCATTTAAATGTCTATGAAGGTCATGTATATATATACAATTATGATTATATCATTCGGACGGACCTAAATTTTGAAAATCCTGAGTTCGTATTCGAGGCCTGGGGACAGGACAGGCTGATAGATATAATTAAGGCTGATGATAGGAGAGTATATCTCCTGGGCGATTATATATATGTAGAGGGCTATTTTGATTTTCTGGGAGGAAATAAAAACGAATATGCCTTACTAATAAGGAATGACGGCTCTGAAAAGCAGACATATATGATCCTGCAGTCAGAGTTTGAGGAAGATGAACTTATGGTATGGCGGGAACGGCCATAAAGGAGGATAATTATGAAAAAGATTTTTGCAGGATTGTTGACAGCCGCGCTGGCGCTTGTCTTTGCCTCATGCGCTGATTCGGGCGAATCTTCGCCTTCAGCCGAGGCGCTCAATACGTTTAATACGGAGGGGGCCGCTTGGACGGGGGCGGCCGATGAAACGGGGACCGCGCCCGCAGCTTCGGGCTCGGCGGATGCTTCTTTTGAGGCAGGCACTCTTCCGCCGCGAAGCACGGCCAGCAGCACGCCAACAGCTGGAACAGCCCAGAATACGCAGACTTCTACACCCAGGCCCGCGGGCACTTTAACCCCTGTTGCCACAGCCACTCCCCGGCCGGCGACTCCTGCGCCTGTGCGTACGCCGACCCCTACACCCACACCCACGCCTACTCCCACAGCTCCGCCTGTATACACGCCTGAGCCGACTACTACGCCCCTTAATGAACCCGTGCCCACGGCAGTTATCGGCGAGCCCAAGGAACATTATGACGATATTAAGGGAATAAACGGCAAAAATAATAGAAGCAGCTTTTCTTTCCTGGATATATCGGCAGTTCATGCAGACAATTATATTTATTTTGTGGGGGGCGAGTACCAAAACGAAATGGCCCCGTACGGCACTTACCGTTTGGATACTCGGACGGATAAGCTGGAATTTTTCAGTGAGGAAAAGATGCGTGAAATGTTTATAGCGGGCGAATGGCTGTATTATGAGATATACGATTCCGAAACCCATAATTATTACAGCTGCCGCATGCATTCGGACGGCACTGCCCGGACCAGGCTCTCCTATCTTATGCCTGACGTCTTCTGCTGCGTGGACGAATATCTTTATTATATAGAAGAGGGCAGCCTTTACCGCAGGCTTATATCGGGCGAGGACCAGCCCGTGCTTGAACGGGAACCTGAACAGGGGAATAAGTTCAGCAGTATCTGCACGGACGGACAGAATTTATATATAGTAAGCGAAAGCGCAGACGGCGCGCGTATATATAAGCAGAGCGGTTCGGAGAGCGAGATTCTTTGGACGGGGGATCCTCTTATCGATATATCTTATGACGGCGGATATCTCTGGGGCAGAGAATGTTTATTAGAAAAAGATTATGACAATCTGTTAAGAATTTCAGTAGAGGGCGGCGAGATAAAATCTACTTTTATTGGCGATGAGTATAATAATGAATATTTCAATATTGCCGAAGGAACGGTATATATTGTACATGAGGTATATGGCGCAGGCAACTTAATCCGTATGGATGTAAATTTTGAAAATCGGCAGGATATTAGTTATATTAATAACGCGGGAAATCTGAACTGGATCAGGGAAGGCGACTTCTGCATTGTCGGGGACTATTTCTGCTTTAGGGGGCCGGTAGGCAAGGACGTCTATGAAAGCATCGTGCTCTTTAAAAACGACGGCAGCAATAAATATATGGTGATAGATACGGATTTCCCTTCTGAAGATATTCCTGACACAAATTATCCGCGGATGACGTGGATGACGCTGGACTAAGAAATATAATTGCAGTATTTGCGGGCAGATGTCCGTTTGCATGCATCAGCGGCTTATTCCCCGTCCGCCTTTAGAGGCCGGGCGGGGAATTTAATTATTTATTGGTTAGACAATACAATCAAAGTAGAATGCGTTTTTGCTTAAGAGCCCGCCGCGTCCGCTTTGTTGCGAGGTCTTTAAAATACGCCCGGTATGTCTTCGCCCACGCGCCGCGCGGCCGTTAAAGGGCATTGAAAGCAAAAATCTCCGACCGCAGAGAAAAAGGAATTTTCCGGTTTTGCAAGGCGGCAGGACGCGGAAATACCGGGCGTATTTCAAGGACGACAACACAGCAAAACCCAACAATTCACACATTCTAGGCGCATTTCTGATTGTATTGTCTAAACTAAGCTTTAAAAGCATACCGCCAAGCAGGCTGTAATTTTTAAAATAACAATCAAATAATTAATTCCGTGTTTATTACGACCTCCCGATTATTTTGAACGTATTCTTTTTGCAGAACAAATTATAAATTTAAGAGTCTATTTAACACATAACCCGGAAAGAAAAAATCTTTCCGGGTTATGAACGAATTATTCCCCCTTCGCCCGCCAAAACCCTTGGGGAATTTATGGTGATCCATCCGAGATTCGAACTCGGGACACCCTGATTAAAAGTCAGGTGCTCTGCCGACTGAGCTAATGGATCATATTAATGTGCCCTAAACAGCCGCGCCATTGAAAACGGGATAATTATAGCACATTTAAAATAGTTTGGCAACAAAAAATAACGAAGTTATTACTTTTTTATGATTTATTAATTGCCGGCCGCCTTATAAAAGGGCAAAAACGCAAAAATCCGGCTTCTTACGGCGTTTTAGACGGGAAGGGTACCCTCAGTTTACAAGGAGCTGCATGCCTCAAAACTGGATAATTTCTTCATTTTCCGCATTATATTTATCCCTAGGGGCATTGGAATTTGCACGCGAACCGTTTAAAATCCCTCCACGGACACGCTCGTCCGAGCGTGCAAAGCCCAATATCAAATCATACATTTCTCTTTCAGAACGCATTAAAAAC
>URYI01000167.1 GCA_900552055.1 uncultured Eubacteriales bacterium
GACTCCGCCTGGGCTGCCCTAACGGGCAGCCCAGGCGGAAGCGCCGCCCCCATACAAAACAACCCATGTCCGCTAAATTCATATTTTCAACATTTACACTATCCCTAAAACCCAAAAGCCCGCCCCAAAGAATTCGGGCGGGCTTAATAACTATCTAAAAGCAACTGAACTAAACGTTAAACCTGAACAAAGTAACATCTCCGTCCTGCATAACGTAATCCTTTCCCTCTGAACGCACTAATCCCTTTTCCCTAGCCGCATTATACGAACCCGCTTTCATCAAATCATCAAAGGAAACAATCTCAGCGCGTATAAATCCCCGCTCAAAATCACTGTGTATCTTGCCGGCCGCCTGCGGCGCCTTGGTACCTTTTGTTATAGTCCAGGCCCGTACCTCCTTAGGTCCGGCAGTTAAAAAGCTGATAAGCCCCAGCAGGGAATAGCTGGCCTTTATTAACCTATCCAGGCCAGAGCTGTCCAGTCCCAGCTCTTTAAGGAACATCTCCCGTTCCTGGTTATCCAGCTGCGCCAATTCCTCTTCTATCCGCGCACTGACTACCATTACAGAAGCGCCTTCCCTTTGAGCGCGCTCCTTGAGCGCCAGCACAGCAGGCAGCTCTTCGCCCGGCAGATCCTCCTCTGAAACGTTAGCCGCATATATTACCGGCTTAGCCGTAAGCAGGAACATATTTTTCAGAATAGCCTTCTCTGAATCGTCCAGCTGCATAGCGCGGACAGGCTTTTCCTGCGAGAGCCAGGCCTGCATTTTTTCCAGCAGCGCACATTCCGCTGCGGCGGTCTTATCTCCGCCCCTGACCTGCTTTGCTCCCTTCTGGAGCCTCTTTTCCACCCATTCCAAATCGGCCAGAATAAGCTCCAAATCTATTATATCAACGTCTCTTACAGGATCTATCGAACCCTCCACATGTATTATGTCGCCGTTTGAAAAACAGCGCACAACATGTACAATGGCGTCTACTTCCCGTATATGGGACAAAAATTTATTGCCCAGCCCTTCGCCCCGGCTCGCTCCCTTAACCAGTCCGGCTATATCTACAAATTCAATAACCGCCGGCGTATATTTTTCAGGTGAATACATTTCACTCAAACGGTCCAGCCTGGCATCGGGTACGGCCACTACGCCCACATTAGGCTCAATGGTGCAAAACGGATAATTTGCCGCCTCCGCCCCCGCCTTGGTTATGGCGTTAAATAATGTACTCTTGCCCACATTGGGCAGTCCTACTACTCCCAGCTTCATCTTTCAAAGTCCTTTCTTATGCTGCTGTACTGTTTTATACAGGCTGCGATATAATTATACGCCTGTGCTTACCTTGCTGCGGTAACTCTCTATCTCCCAGTTTTCTATGAAGTGGACAAACTCCTCAGGCAGCGGATTAGGCCCTCCGAAATTATGCGTATAATAAAGCAGACGCACCTGGTCGGCGAAAAGCTGCGCGGCAAGCCGGACAGCCTTGACATTTGAGCCCAAGGCATAAAAGGCACCTGAATTTATAACTACAATTTTAGGCGGCCGTCCCTGTCTGTCAACATAATCCTTAAAATCCCCCGCAACATTATCGTTATTTTCAAGATAAAGGGGACGCGCACCGCAATATACTATATGGTCGGGCGTGTAAGCATGGTCAAGGTTTTCAAATGCAAGGCGGCTGTCCGAGAGAATGTCCAGCGCAGGCATATAATAATATTCTGCATAGCCGTCCGGGCCGTAAAGCCCGCGCAGCTCCTTTTCCATTCCCCCCACGACGCATTCCAGGCCATAGGGCGGCCGGCGGGTCAGCTGAGCCTCCACCATGTTCATAAAATCCTTGAATTTCAGGTGCAGCTCTTCCACAGTATCCGCGCTTATAAACAGGCCGTGATTCTGAAGCAGCAACAGATACGGCTTCTGTCCACGCTCAGAGACGTACTTATCTATCTCCTTTTTGCATACGGCGGCTAAAGTATAGCCGGGCTTGGTAAGGGGTATGTATATGCAGTCCGGATTCAATAATTTATACCAGTATTCTACCTCCTTTGAGCAGGTAAGCCCGTTGACCGCCGTAGGATGCAGATGCAGTACAAATTTTTGGGGGAGCAGAGCGTGCAGCAGCGTTTCAACGCTGGGGCGCTTTTCTTCTCCCGGCATCCGTGCGCTCATTAAATCCTCAAGCGCCATTCTCTCCCTCAGGGCATCCTCTTCAGGATAGCTTTTATTCATTATCCCGGCAAGCTTAGCCATATCCATGGCCGCGAACCCACCCTCAGTTATATCCGCGAGGGAATAGCCCGAAGCCTTGACGTACATTATTCCCTTTTCCTTGTCCTTATAGGAGGTGTTCCCTCCACCGCCCAGGACATAATCTTCATTCTCGCCATAAAAATTGGACATTTGCACCAATTCCAGCAATCCATCCATATCAATATCCTCCTTTAAAAATCTCTCATGCTCCGCGCCGTTCTTTAACTGTTTGAAACTTTTAAAGCGCAGGTATTTTATTTTGCGGCAAACTCCAAAACCATACGGGGCATTTCCTCTTTATTGCAGACCGCTTTATGGAGCACAGGGCGGCCGGCCAGCTCTTTAATGGACTGAGGAACAATTCCGCCCAGAGCCTCCAGCTTGTCAATGGCCTCAAATTCCCCGGCCTTTTCACCTGTTATGGCCTCTAAAACGCTGGAGGGGAATTTAAACGCGCTGGCCGTTGACACTATAACAGTCGGAGTCTTATCGTCCGTTTCCTCAAGATACTTTTTATAAACTCCAGAGGCCACGGCGGTATGCGGGTCTATTATGCGCCGGGATGAGTTATAAGCGTCCCTTATGGCATTAAAAACCTCCTCCTCGCTGCAATATCCGCCCCAGAAACGCTCTTTTTCAGTCAGCCTCTGGCGCAGCGACGCAGAAATCGAATAGCTGCCCGTATTTTTCAGATCATCCATGCATTCTTCCACTTTTGAGGCGTCCCTGTCAAAAAGCTCAAAGAGAAGCCTCTCAAGATTGCTTGAAATGAGTATATCCATGGAGGGCGAAGTGGTCTTATGGAATTCGCGGCGTGCATTGTATGTACCCTGGTTTATAAAATCAGTCAGCACGTTGTTGATATTTGAAGCGCAGATAAAGCGATTTACAGGCAGGCCCATGCGCATGGCATAATAGCCGGCCAGAATATTGCCGAAATTGCCGGTAGGCACGGCAAAATTAATCTTGTCCCCCGGCTCAATGGCGCCCTGGGCGCACATATCCGCATAGGCGGAAAAATAATAGGCAATCTGGGGCACAAGACGTCCCCAGTTGATGGAATTAGCACTGGAAAGCACGACATCCTCCGCCCGCAGCTGCTCTTTTACGCCGTTATCGGCAAATATGCGCTTAACGCCCGTCTGTGCATCGTCAAAATTGCCCTTAACCGCTACGGTGAGCACATTGCCCCCCGCCTGGGTAGTCATCTGAAGTTTCTGCATAAGGCTAACGCCCTGGTCGGGATAAAAAACGGCAATTTTTATACCCTCTACATCGCAAAAGCCCTCAAGGGCCGCTTTGCCTGTATCCCCGCTGGTAGCAACCAGAATGAGGGTAGTCTCCCTTCTGTCCAGCTTGCGCTTAGCCGTTACCAAAAGCTGAGGCAGCAGCTGTAAGGCCATATCCTTAAATGCAAGGGTAGGACCGTGCCAAAGCTCCAGCATATAAGCATTGCCGTAAAACTGCTTTAAGGGCGCGCGTTCAGCACAGTCAAATGAGCCTCTGTCATATGCGCTGCTCACGCATTTTTTCAATTCGTCAGGCGTAAAATCCTCCAGATAGCGGGACAGAATAAAAGCGCATCTCTGGCTGTAGGATAAATCCTTCAATGAAACTATTTCTTCAATGGAAACAGACGGAAAGCATTCGGGGACAAAAAGCCCGCCGTCAGAGGCTATGCCCGAAATGAAGCACTGGCTCGCCCCTTCTTGCATGCAGCCTCCTCTGGTACTGAGATATTTCATACAAAAAATCCATTTCTCCGGCGGAATACTTATCCTAAGCCGTCTGCCGCCGGGCAGACGGAAGCCTTTTAAGCAGGGCCCAACGGGGCCGGCCGCTTCCCCCAGCGAAGCTGGGGGTACGGCCCCGGCCAAAGGCCGGGGCCC
>URYI01000168.1 GCA_900552055.1 uncultured Eubacteriales bacterium
GGCCTTCGGCCGCCAAGAGCCGCCCCCAAACTGCCCTCCGGCTGCGTCAGAGCCCCAAAGGGGCTCTGACGCAGGCCGCGCCGCCCCCCTTGCCCGTGTTTTTTGGGCGACCTTAAAACAGCTGTTTATTTAGTGTCCCCGTTATCTTCATCATCCCTGCTGTCTTGGCGTGAAGGCTTAAGTGTGTACGCCAGAAAAGCTATTCCAACACAGAAGCACAGCGCTATAAACATTAAAAGGTATTTCATAATGCCTTCTCCTTTATTCGTTATCAATTATAAACTGTACATTTTTCAAAGCTTCTTCCAGTCTTTCGGGCGGGTTTTCCAATATGATCTCTCCGGGGAATTCGGCTTCAGCTATTTTTTTGAGCTCTGCCGACCAATCTAAAGGAAAATCGCCCGACCCGCCTATGGGCAGATGCAAATCATTTAGACAGTCGTTTTCGTGCAGATGGAAACTGCCTATATTTTCAAAAGAAGGCGATTCTCCCGTGGGAGAATCAATCATGCCGTGCCCGTAATCGTAGCAGAATTTTAAAAGCGGACTGTCCGTCATATCTGTTATAGAATTAAAATCCTCTCTGCGCGAGGGCAGCCGCACTAATTCGCTACGGAACGGCGCAGGATATATGTTTTCCAAATGTACGGGCAGATTATAGCTGTCTGCATATTCCAGGAGGGCATCTAATGACTGCGCCAGCGCAGCCAGGCCTTTGCGCCTCAGCAGGTTGGGATTGCCCCGGCCCTGGACGCTTCCTCCGTGGAAGAGCGCAAAAGTTCCATTGATATCATAGCAGGCTCTAAGCGCTGCCTCAGCTAAAACTAAATTGGCTTTTGAGAGAGTGGGCACGCTCTCGCACAGGTTTATGTGCGGAAACGCGTGTACGCTTAAGGAATAACCCTTTAGCGCAGCTGATTCGGCCGCCCGTTTAAGCCTTGAAGCCCGCTTCTGTTCCCCGGGCTCTCCAGGCAGCTTAATCTGAATATGCTTCACAAACGGGAATTTTTCCGCTATATTCAGTACTATCCCCATGCTTTCGGTATCTGATGAAACTCCCCAGGTCAGCTCGCTGATGTACATTTATTTTATACGCTCCTTGCCCATAAAGAGCAGTCCTATGGTGCCCGGCCCGCAGTGGGTGCCGATAACCGGCCCTACATAATTGAGCCAGATTTCCTTGGGAGTACACATTTCTTTTATAAGGTCCACCAGGTACTGCCCGTCTTCTTCGGCGTCTCCGTGCAGCACGACCACCAGCTGTTCTTCAGGCTTTTCTACATATTCATTGAATTTTTCCGCCAGGGCTTTTAATGATTTTTTGCGTCCCTTGGCTTTTTCGAAAACCACCAGCTTGCCTTCGCTGTTTACTGTTATAATGGGCTTGATATCCAGCATGGTCCCCATAAAAGCCGCCGCGCCCGAAAGCCGGCCCCCTCTTTTTAAGTGGTTCAGATCGTTGACGGTGAACCAATGGTGCACCTTCTGGCGGTTATCTTCCACCCATTTAATTATTTCCTCCTGGCTGGCGCCGTCCTTCCACATTTTTGTGGCATAATAAACCAGAAGGCCTGCGCCCATGGAAATCCCAAGGGTGTTGACCACTTTAAACGAGCGTTCGGGATATTTTTCAAGAAGCTGGAGCCGGGCTTGCTCAAGACTTTCGTGCGTCCCTGAAAGGGCGGAGGAAAAGCTTATCATAAGTATGTCCGTGCCCTCTTTGAGGGTGGGTTCGTATATTTCAAGGTAGTTTTCCACGTTAAGAGCGGCCGTTGTGGGCATGGAGCCTTCTCTTTCCCGCTGGAAAAAGTGCTTGAAATCAGTATTGCGGCCTAAATCATAATAGTATTCCTTATCGTCCAGCACATAGGGCATGCTTACTACTTTAAGCCCGTTTTCATCGGCAAACCAATAAGGAATCTCCGAATTGGAATCACAAAAAAGCTGATACATTGTACTCCTCCTTAAAAGGCAATAAATAAAATATAAATACTGGATATGACTTCAGCAAGCTGAAAACTCATCCATTCTATATTATATAGCCTGGGAGCGTATAAAACAAGTAAAAGTTAAAAAGTGCATTTATTTTTCTGGTCAATATGTAAAACAAGAGGTTTCCTGCTTGTAATACAAAATTATTTTAATCGTTTTGTATGAGAGTTTGGAGAAAATCGCAGATATCCTGAGTTGAACGGCCGTTGATTATCTGCTTCTGACTGTTTATCATTTTATTAATAAGCTGCTCATTCTTTATTTCAGAAAGCGCTTTTATAAGCTGCTCATTCTGCCGGCCTCCATCCAGACTCATGTTATTCTGGGTAAAAAATTTCAGATTTATGCTTTCGCAGCCGGGTATGGGCGAGACGTGTATAAGGGGAACGCCTGATACGGCGGCTTCGGTTGAAGAGAGACCGCCGGGTTTAGTTATAAATACGCTGCATGCTTTTAAATACCAGGCCATGCGGGAAGTGCGCTTAATGGGGATTATCTGGCTGTCATGGGCGTATTTTTCGCTTAGCTGCTCGTAAAGCCTGCTGTTGCTTCCGCAGATTACTATCAGCGCATAGCTCGGATCTTTTATTATTTCATCTTTTATGCTTTGTACTGTTTCCTGCATGCCTCCAGCCCCTATGCTTCCGCCTGAAAGCAGGATATAATTTCGGTCGGCTTCAAGGGACAGCATAGTTTTTGCCTGAGCTTTAGTCAGATCCTCGGTAAAGGAACGGCTTACGGGAATGCCCAGGGGCAGCAGCTTGTCTTCCGGAATGCCCCGGCGTATAAAATCTTCTTTGAGCAGAGAAGAGGGTATAACATAATAATCGCAGTCAGTTTCTTCGGTAAAGGGTATGCAGGAATAGTCTGTAGCTATAAAAACCATTTTAGGTACCCGTTTGCCGCGGCGTTTTAAGAAGGTAAGTATTTCGGCGGGGAACAGGTGGGGCATTATGACTACGTCGTAATTATGCGCCGAAAGATATTCCTCCATGCGCTGCGCCATCAGGCCGTTGGCCCAATATATGGGTGAAGAACCGGGCAGCCGGCGCACAGCCTGGCCCAGAGAGTACATTAGCCCAAATGCGTTTGGGGCATCGGTCGCCAGCTTTATATATGCTCCGTCCACCCGCTTGGGCAGTTTGTCTCCGGCCAGATTATATGGATTAATCATAACGGCTTTATGACCGCGCAGGATTAACTCTTCTTCTATTGCTTTTCCGGCGGCGTTGTGTCCGCCGCCGGTTCCGCAGGATAATATTAACGCTTCCATAGTATGCTCACCTTGAATTTTTCTTTTTCTTCATTGCTTAACAGCAGTCTAAGGCATACGGTAACGGTAATTATGGCAAAGCCCCAGCAGATATATCTGTTGGGAATCAGCAGAAACATTAGAATTGCCGATAAAGCGTAGGTCAAAAAAGTACGGTGGTAGTGAGGATATATTTTGAGGACAAGGGAAAAGAATAAAAAAGTAAAAGCCAGAATGCTGACTGGGGTTACGGAAGGCAGCAGTCCGAGCAGGCTTCCGAAAGAAACCGCTATGCCCTTTCCTCCGCGGAAACGATAAAATATTGGGAACGCATGTCCCAGGACAGGAGCGGCCATAACAAAGGCAATGCCTAAATCAGTAAAAAGAAGCGCATCTTTTCTGAGATATAAAAATACAGGCATAAAGCCTTTGAGCAGTTCAAAGATAATAGTGAAAAGGCCGCAGAAAAAGCCTCCGTACATAAAAGCGTTGGCTGTACCGGGATTGCCGTCTCTGCTTTGGCTTATTATATCTTTTTTAAATACCGCTCCGAATACACGGGCAAAAAGAATGCTGCCCGAAATATAGCCTGCGGCTGAATATATCAGCGCTCTCACAATTATTCTCCTTTTTGCGCCTATTAAGTTGAACTTGTTTTTAGATGCAGGTTTGAATGGCGGAACAGCCCCTGACATAATTCGTTATTTTACTTTATAACAGCTTATAGCTTATAGTAAAAACGTTAAACTGTCAAGAGAGGCTAGTAAATTAAGGAGCGCTCCGGACTGTGTCCGGAGCGCTCCTGCCCG
>URYI01000169.1 GCA_900552055.1 uncultured Eubacteriales bacterium
GGCCCTTTGCTTTATTTATTATCCGCTCTGAAGGGCAAGCTCAATCATAAAATTATCGTTATAAATAAAATTAATAATTAAATCACAGATGTACTACTATTTACATCGAAAACGTGCACCAACTCCGCCTGTCTCTCCGCTAATAAAGCCAGAGCGGCCCTCCTAAAAAGGGCGGCGTTTGGCAGGCATACGCCTGCCTCGGCCGTTTACCCGGCCGGCGGCCAAAGGCCGCAAACGCCGCCCTTTTCCGGAGGGCCGCTCTGGCTCATCTCAGCGTTAAAGCTGTGAGCCTGACAATTATATTTTCCATTAATATATTAACCCTTTAAATATACCTTCTAGCCCTATTCGTCTGTGGAAAATATTATCTGAGCATCTTTCAGCGCTTCGTTCAGCGCGTCCGCAACTGACTCAAACAATACAGACGGAGTTTGTGAGCCGTCTACAAAAGCCTCATTATAATTCCAGAACAGATTGCATAATGCCATTCCGCTGTCCCCGTTGCTGAAGGTAGGAGTATTCCAATAAATGATATATGGTTCAGTTATAGAAATTTCCGGTATCATTCTTAAAACTTCTATACTCTCCTCATCACAAACTACCCTCATAGCATCCGCATCAAATGAGGCCATTGCCTCTTCACTGCTCCTAGCCGCTCTTGGCGCGCAATATTCGGACAAGAACTGTACTGACCCTGCGGGATTAGCCGTATGCTTAAATACGCAATAAGGGGTAAACCAGTTGCAGGAGGAGACATAATTATCAGCCTGCGGTCCCTTAGGAACAGGCACAATACCAAACTCAGGATACTGCCGGAATCCAGTAAGCTGACCGGCGCGATTCACATAAGTCGTCATCATAGCTACCTTGCCCGAACGGAAAAACGCAGCTTCTGTCGGCGTGGTGGAAAGATAAACCGATTGATCTTTTCCCATCTGTATAAAGAAATCCCATGCTGCCAGCGCATTATCACTGTTGCCTGTAAAGCCCCAATAAGTCATACCCGTATCCGGATCCTCTAATTGAGATAGTATCGCGGCATTATTGCTGGCAATTAAATTCCACATTAAAGCATTATTTTCAGATATAGTGGTACCATAAACTTCGTTATCCAAATCAGTGCAGGCAAGCGCAATTTCACGGAATGCATCCCATGTCCATGTTCCATCCCTGTACATCTGATAAATTTCATCATCCTCATAACCGCTTGCAGCCAATATTTCCTTATTAAAGAAAACCACCTGATTAAGAGATACGCTATCAAATCCCACTGTATTGGGCACAGCAAAATACAAATCACCGCTGTAAGTAGTTACCTTCTGACTCTCTGTGTCAAACCACTCAGAATCAGTAAAATCAGCGTATTCCGAATACTGGCTCAATGGCTCTAAAACGCTGCCGGGGTTGCCCTGAAAATTATAATTTGTATACATTGTAAACGGACCGCCTGCATTGTAAACCTCGGTAATAGGCGCGTGGCATATGCCGCAGCAGCAAAATCATTTGTCCAGTTTGCAGTAGCTGCAACATATTGAATGGTTATACCGTATTTTTGCTGAACAGCATTCCGGCGGTTCAAATAAAACTCCTTGCCGTCATCACTGGCAAATGCAAAGGGATCTTCCGGGTCGGTAATCTGCCATTCAAAATATCTATAGACTTCTCCTTCTTTTATGGCATTTTTAAGATTCTCGTCCCTGTCCATCAAATAAGTCTTTGTTGCTGAAGGGCTTTGAATTATTTGCCCGCTGCCGGTCGGCGCAGACGTAACATCGGCGCTGATATCCTCCCCGCAGCCTGCCAGTACTCCCAAACAAAAACCTAAGCACAATACGCAGATTAGTGTTCTAGTAGCGTTTTTCATTAGCAACCTCCTTATATTTTTATATAATAAAGAGTTATAATATATAAATGTTTTCGTCCATTATTACCAGGATCTGTTTTAATACTTTAATATAATTATAAAAAAATGAATTAGGTAAAGCATATTGAAAATGGCCCGAAGAAGCTGCTAATTCTTCGGGCCGTTATTAATTGATATGCAAATATCAGATTTGATTAAATTAGTCTTTGCCTGTTATCTACGAAAGTATAACCTGCGCATTCCTAAGCGCTTCGTTAAGCGCGCCTTCAACAGATTCAAACAGAACCGACGGGGTCTGAGAACCATCTACAAACGCCTGGTTATAGTTCCCGAACAGATTGCAGAGAGCCAGCTGGCTGTCACCGGAATTGAAGGTAGGAGTATTCCAGTAAATGATATAAGGCTCAGTTACCGATATATCAGGTATTGACCGGAGCACTTCTATAGATTCCTCATCGCAAACCATGCCAACAGCTCCGGCTTCAAACTGTGCCTGAGCTTCCTCGCTGCTCTTCGCATACTGAGGAACACAATACTCAGAAAGCACCTGAACCGAGCCAGCCGGATTGGCAGTACCTTTAAATACGCACAAGGGGGTGAACCAGTTGCAGGATGAAACATAGCTGTCCGTCTTTGGTCCAATAGGAACAGGGACTATACCAAACTCCGGATACTGACGGAAATTAGTAAGCATATCAGCACGATTTACATATGTAACCATCATAGCGATATTACCGGCACGGAAAAGAGTGTCTTCTGTCGTGTTGTGATCAAGCAGCACAGAATTATCCTTACCCATCTGAATCATGAAATCCCAAGCTTCAAGGGCATTGTCGCTGCCGCCGGAGAAAGCCCAGTAGGACTGACCTGTTTGATCATCCTCAACCTGAGAAAGAATAGCGGCGTCATTGCTGGGAAGCAGGCCCCACATCAGCGAGTTGTTCTGTCCAAGCGTCAAGCCGTGGATATCATTGTCCAAATCGGTAGTTGCCTGAGCTATCTCTCTGAAAGCATCCCAATCCCATTCATTATTGCGCCACATGTCATAGATTTCGCTATCTTCATAGCCGGCTCCTGCCAATATTTCTTTATTGAACATAACGACCAAATTAAGGGATACCGAAGCAATACCAACCTGATTAGGAACGGCAAAATAAAGATCTCCGCCGAAAGTAGTAACCTCCTGGCTTGTAGTATCAAACCATTCGGAATCTTCAAAATCAGCATACTGCTTATACTGGCTCAGAGGCTCCAGGACGGCGCCCGGAGTTCCCTGATAATTGTATTGAGTATACATGGTAAAGGGGCCGCCCGCATGGAAGATATCCGTAGCAGGGGTACCGGCATATGCCGCAGCGGCAAAACTATTAGCCCAGTCCGCACTAGTCACTACATACTCTATTGTAATACCATAGGCCGCCTCATAATGACTCTTTCTGTTCAAATTGAACTCCCTGTTTTCATCGCTGTCCGCCTCAAACGGGTTGTTTGGGTCATTTGTGGTATAAATAAAATACCTGTAAGTTTCGCCCTCTTTGATGGCATTCTCCAAACTCTCATCTCTTGGCCTGAGATAAGGATCCTGTCCGTCGGAAGACGATGTAGCTCCCGATGTAGCTCCCGATGTAGAACCATTACTATCGGTTGGCGCCGGCGTCGCCGTTGCCGCTCCGCCAGTCTCGCCATCGCAGCCCGCAAACAGGCCAAGGCAGAAAACAAGGCACAGCACACATATCAGTACTTTGATACTTTTTTTCATTAAGCTTTACCTCCTTAAAATATTTGAACAAAAGTCCATTATGATATGTAAGGTTATTATACCATATTGATTTTTAAATTGCAATATGTAAATGAAAAAAGAATTCATCATTTTCGCTGATTTTTAAACAATTATTTGATATATTAGCCTTAAATATGGATATTAATATGCTTGTTATCTCCATATTTTATATTATATTACTTTAAAAATCGACTATGTGATTTTTTTATGTTACAAATAAGTCTGTAAATAATAGTTATGTGCTATATGGTCAATGAATAGTAGTTTGTTAAAATAAAACATAAATATGTTGGATTTTGATTAAAATATGTTGTAATTATTTCCAATCCGCACAAAGAATTTGCAAAAGTATCTAGAACGCCGCAAAGCGGGCGGGGATTTATTAATAGGCCCGGCTCGCCGGGCC
>URYI01000170.1 GCA_900552055.1 uncultured Eubacteriales bacterium
GGCCCAGGACGCCTGAAGGCGTCCTGGGCCCGCGCCGCCCCGCCATACCCGGTGCCTGCCCGCGCCCGCCCCGGCGGCTGTAATATTCATTCTTCTGGGTTTCCGCTGTGGCCGCAACCAGTTTAAGCCTGCGTCAGAGGGTCGCCAACCGTTATTTTTATCGGCGTGCATTTGCCGCCGTTGCATCTGCTTTCAGACACGCTGCAAGCCGCAATTCCCAAGCGCACATTCATTTCGGCTTTTAAGATAATTTTATTTCCGGCCTTAGAGAGCGGGCGTTCAACGGATATTGTGCCATCGCTGTTAATCCTGGAATACATAAATAGATTTACAGGGTGAATGATTGCTCGGTTTTCTCCTAAGCTTGAATTAATGTTGTCCAGACAATTAGGATGCCCTTTGCCGTTGTGGTAAAAAAAATCATACATTTCAGGGCGGCAGCAAGGATGCAGCAAATCGTGCTCACCAACTTCGTCATATATGATTTGGAACATTGGCCGATAAAGATTGGAATAAATATAATTTCCAACATTCAAACGCAGAGATTCATTGCAGTCTATAGTAACGCCTGTGGATAAAAATTCCTTTGGATTTTCAGAATTTTCTGCAAAAAAATCCACGACCTGTTCGCCGTGAATATCCTCAACCGTTATATGCTGTCCTGCACAAGCATATATGCATTTTCCGCTGCATGCATTTATAATATACCCTAAATTGACAAGGGGATACACGCTTCCGGCAGCCTGATTCCGGCATTTTCTGCGTCATCGTCAATGGGTGTGCGTTCAGTACGCCTCATTCCGCTTCCTTGAAAATGCCGGAATCAAACCTGCTGGAGGTCGAAGAGTCAGACAGCGGCAGTTTCCGTAACCTGCAAGGCGCTTGAACAACGCATACTGGACGTACACGGAGGGAAAAGCAACACAACAGGACACTCAAACAGCTCTGTCCTGACCGTATATGCCCTTGTCAATTTAGGGTACTCATTTATCATAATAATTTCCTCATATAATAAAAAATCACATTGATTTTAATGTGATTTAAAATGACTTAAAATGTAATCTGTTTAATTTGCAGAATTAATACAATAAGCGGAAGGTTTTTGCTTTTATATCCGGCCCGCGTAATAGGTAAATTTAATTAAAGTATTTAATCGTCCTCAACCATTATATGCGCGCCCAGACCCTGTAATTTCTGGTCTATGCGTTCGTAGCCCCGCTCTATATACCTGCCCCCTAAAATGGTGGTGGTGCCTTCGGCCATAAGACCGGCGGTTATAAGCGCAGCGCCTGCCCGCAAGTCCCGCGCCTCTACGCAGCGCCCGTAAAGCTTGTCTACGCCTTCTATTATAGCTATCCTGTCCTCTACCCGCGCCTTGGCGCCCATGCGGCGCATTTCTTCCAAATGGCGGTAGCGCTGTTCAAATATAGTTTCGGTTATAACACTGGTGCCCCGCGCCATAGTGAGCATGGCTGAAATGGGCTGCTGAAGATCGGTAGGATAACCAGGATAAGTCATGGTCTTAAGGTTTATAGCGCGCAGTTCGTCCGGCGCAGTTACTCTCAGCCAGTCGTCCCCTTCGGTTATTATCGCTCCAGCATCGCATAATTTGGCCGAAACAGATTCCATATGTATAGGTATGCAGTTTTTTATTAATACATCCCCGTGGGTTGCCGCCGCCATTATCATGTATGTGCCCGTCTCAATCTGGTCGGGAATAATAGTATAGCTGCAGCCGTGCAAGGCCTCTACTCCGGTAATACGGATAGTATCCGTGCCCGCGCCCTTTATGCGCGCGCCCATGTTGTTTAAAAAGTTGGCGGTGTCCACTACATGCGGCTCTTTGGCGGCGCTGTATATGGTGGTGTTGCCTTTGGCGCGGCAGGCGGCAAACATTATGTTTATGGTAGTGCCTACGCTGGCCTCTGCGTGTACCTCGCCTCCCCTAAGCTCATCCGCTTCAATGGAGACAAGATTGCCCTCCTCTACTTTTGCGCCCAGGGCTTTAAACCCTTTAAGGTGCAAGTCAATGGGCCGGGCGCCTATGCAGCAGCCGCCTGGCGGGGGTACGTTGGCTTTTCCCCATTTTCCCAGGAGCACGCCCATAAGATAGCTGGAAGCGCGCATGCGGGAAACCATATGCTCGGGAGGGGTTTTGTTCTCCAAAGTGGATGAATCAATGGTTATTCTGCCGCTGGGGGATAACTCGACCTTAGCTCCCATATGCTCTATCAGTTCGGCCATTACTACAACATCGGATATGTAGGGCAGATTATCAATAACGCATACGCCGTCGCAAAGCATGGCCGCGGCCAGAATTGCGGCCGCGGCGTTCTTGGCGCCGCTTATTTCCACTTCTCCCTTGAGGGGCACGCCCCCCTGAATAATAAACTGTCTCACTTTATCTCCCCGGATTTTAATTTTATATGCCGCTTGCGTACCTTGCCTTTAAGGCATATGCCGCGGCAGCAAGGCTGGATAATAACCGCATTTTTGAAGAGCAGTTAATGCCCGCAGCCCGAACAGCCCGCGCAATGGCCTGAGCAGCCGCCCTTGGTGCTGGACTGATAGCATTTGCCCTCGTATATACGCTCAGGATCCCCCTCTCCGCATTTAGGACAGATTACCTCGCTTATATTCTGAGTATTTTTTACCAGCTCATCAAATTTATAGCCGCATTTGCGGCATTTGAAATCCAAAACGGGCATTTTTAATGCCTCCTATAGCATCTTTTTCTTTTTCATTATATAGGCTATCAGCGCGCTTAACGCTGCCGAGAATCCGAGTATGATCCAAAAGCCATATTTGTTTTCCGAGAAAGGCAGGGGCACGTTCATACCCCATATGCTGGCAATAAGGGCAGGTATATTTATAATTATAGTAATAGCTGCCAGCAGCTTCATAACAATATTCAGATTGTTGGATATAACCGAGGCAAAGGCGTCCATAGTGCCGCTGAGTATGTCCCGGTAAATATTACACATTTCAATGGCCTGCTTGTTCTCTACGATTACGTCCTCAAGCAAATCCACGTCATCCTGATACTTTTTTATATATCCCAGCTTCATCATCTTATCCAGCACCATTTCATTGCTGGTAAGACTGGTGGAAAAATAAACCAGGGATTTTTCCAGAGCCAGCAGCTGGATAAGCTCTTTATTCTTCATTGATTTATGCAGCTCATTCTGTACGGCCATGCTCGCCTTGTCTATCTGTTTAAGATACATAAGGAAGCGGGTCGCGTTTTTGTACAGGAGCTGTAAAATAAACCGCGTCTTTTTAAAGGTATAAAAAGACTTGACTCTTCCCTTAATAAAATCGTTTATTATGGGAGATTCAATCAAAGTTACGGTGACTATTGCCTCGTCGTTAAAGAGAATGCCCAGTGGAATGGTGCTGTAAACAAAGCTGCGGCCCTCCGCCTCTACTCTGGGAACGTCCACTATAATTAAAGTGGCTCCGTCATCCCATTCTATACGCGCTCTTTCCTCTTCGTCCAGAGCGGCGCGAACCCAATCCAATTCAAAGCCCAACTCATTGGCTACAAATTCGATTTCACTCTCAGTAGGGTCGCATAAATTGATCCAGCATCCTTTTTCAGGGCGCTCCAGGCTCAGCAGGGTATCCTCATCAGTTTTATAAATACTAAGCATTTTGCCGGTACCTCCTTTTCATATTATGCCCGAAAACGAGCGCAAGGAAGCAGCGGCCGCGGGTTATTTCAGCCGTAACCGGATAAGCTTCCCCAACGCACGTCGTAAGGGAACATTATTACTACTGCCCGCAGGGTCGTCCATCCGTTTTACACCTCCGTCAATGCTTAAATACCCTTATTGTAAAGGGCACACTAATTATAATAGCACTTTGTCACTTTTTTCGCAATAGTTTTTACTGGGATTTATTTTTTAAATCCGCATAGCTGATTAGAGGCGCAAGCGCCTCTAATCAGCTATGCGGAAAAAAGCTGGGAACCTATCGCTTGACGGGCTTATAGCCGTTAAAGCTTAGATTGCGAT
>URYI01000171.1 GCA_900552055.1 uncultured Eubacteriales bacterium
CCTGCCCAACGCCCAATAGGGACCGGGGTTTATAAATACTCAATCAGTTATTCCCGTCAGTCGGTTTTTTCTTTTTCTTAGCTGCCGCTGCAACTACAATAATAACAACCACTACTACAATCACAACAATCAGAACAATAAGCCATATATTGTTACCTTCCGTTTGGCCTCCTGTTCCCGAAGAAGGAGAGGCGTCGCTCTGAGCCGTTGCTGAAACCTCCTGCCCGGAACCGGCGCTCTCGCTGGGCTCTTCTGTCTCTTCAGGCGTATCAGTCGGGTCAGGCTCAGGGGTTTCTTCGGGCAAATCAGGCGTGCCGTCATCAGGCAGATAGGTTACTTCACCGTCAGTATTATTATAGAGCTGTAAGGAATCAATAACGATATTATATTCGCTCGGATTTTCCTCGTCCAGAATGCCCTCCCAGGGAACAAACCGGAAATCAAGCTGTACGCCAGCTTTTACATTGTCAAAGTTAATTTGTTCGCTTGAAAGCAATTGGTTAATATCTTCTTCGGTAGTAAACTCAGGGAAAAACCAGCCGTATTCTCCATCCCGCGCATTTCCGTCTACCCCGGCAATAGTAAGGGGGATATCAACCCATCCCTCAAAGCCCCAAGGGATTACAAAGCGGGTATTTTTCCAGGTTTCGGGAGCGTCAAATATAACCTCTTCCTCTTCGCCGTGCATATTATACATTTTAGTCCCCAGATACGAGGTGAGAGTTACGGATTCGTGGTCTTCACCTAAATCAGACACATTTATAGTCATATGTACCTGAAGAGTAACGTTGTCATCTATATTATTCTTGACATAGAAGCGGAACCCATCAGCATTGGCCCACGCCTCCCGCACAGCCGCTACTCTTTCTTCAGAACCATATTCAGTCCCTGTGCGCCTATATGTAGAACGAAGCACATATGAACCATATTCAGATTCGTAATCCGGAATCATAGCCAGCCCCTGCCTGGTCTCGCCGTCCACAAACGCGCCTATGCCGTCCCCCATATTATATGAGCTGTGGTCGTCAGGCTCGGTGACCGCCCCCGAAGGATTGTTGATATCCTCTTCCGTAAGGTCATCAAAGCCCTCCAGCATCACAGTTGCTTTTTGGTCGGGCTGAGCCGCAAAGGACGCTCCTACAAGCAACACCATGATACAAACAAGTATAATAGCTGCTGTTTTTTTCAATATCATTACCTCCTAATAACAATTTACTCTGCTATTTTGTAATATACAATGCAGAAAACATCTATATAAATAAATTATACAATATTAAAAAACCGCAATCCATGCACAAAACTAACTATTTCATTCACAAAAAGCAGAAATAATTATCAAAAATTTTTTACTGCTTACAATATTTATACTTGCCGTTTCCAGATACAGACCTGACAACAGCAGCATATATTCCTTACTTTAACTAAACAGCTTGCACATCCATAGTAGACTGAAACAGGAATAAGCCTGGGCAGTTTGGCGCAAGAATATAATAACATTGCATTTTTACGCGTCAATATGCTATAATAACTACACTTATATTGCAGAGGAATACTTATGGCCAATCAAGAGTATAAAGGCATAAAAAAAGCTGCGCAGCAGCGAATAGAAAACCTGAAAGATTTTAAAATAGAGCCTGGCGTATTTATTTCGGAACAGCTAATTCAGGAGCTGGCATATATAACCGGAGAGACTCAGCGGGAGGTCTGCGTATACATTACACGGGGCGGAGAAATAATCTGGTCGTCCATAGGCGAGCGGGACAGAGTAGACCTTGAGGGCATGAGCATGCGCCGGAGTGAACAGCGGCTTTCAGGCATAAGATGCATACACACCCATCCGGGCGGCAGCGACATTCTTTCGGACGTGGATATTCAGTCCCTAAAAGCCCTGAAGCTGGACGCAATGGCCGCCATAGGGGTAAAAGACGGCAGGGCCGGTTATATCAGCGCAGCCGTGCTGGACATGACCGAAAATGGATTACAGCCTAAACTGGTGCGCAGCCCTTCCTGGAACATTCCACAGGCGCAATGGATGCAGTTAATACTGGAAGCGGACAAAGCTATTACAAAAAGCTCTACTTACGAAACGGCGTCTGCCAAAGAAAAGGTAATGCTGCTGGGGCATGATGATTTGTCCGAGCTAAAAGCCCTGACGTTGACCGCAGGAGGAGAAATCTGCGCTGAAATAATACAAAAGGGCCGGCCTCTTGGCGAAGGAAAGCTCAGGCAGGCCGCCTTAATTGCCCAAGCAAAAGAGGCGCAGCTGGTTATATATGACGGGGAGCTTTCTCCCTCCAGACAGCATGAATGGGAAAGCATACTTTCTCTGCCCGTGCTGGACAGAACTGCTTTGATACTGGATATATTTGCCATGCGCGCTAAATCAGGCGAAGGCCAGCTCCAGGTAGAATTGGCGCAGTGCAAATACGCGCTTTCCCGCTTAACCGGGCAAGGCGTACAGCTTTCCCGGCAGGGCGGAGGGATAGGTACGCGGGGACCGGGCGAAAAGAAGCTGGAGACTGACCGCCGCCATTTAAAGCGCAGGGAAGCCGAATTGGAAAAGCAGCTTGAGCAGCTGTCCCAGCGCCGCGGCCTTATGCGAAAGAAACGAAAGAGAAGCGGCATGCCTCTTATATCCCTTATAGGCTATACCAACGCCGGCAAGAGCACCCTTTTAAATGCGCTGACCGGAGCTGACGCTTTTTGCGAAGATAAGCTTTTCGCCACCTTAGACCCTCTTACACGCACCTGCACGCTGCCTGACGGCAGCCAGGCGTTAATAACCGATACGGTAGGATTTGTACGCAGACTGCCCCATTTATTGATTGAGGCATTCAAATCCACTCTGGAGGAAGCGAGCCAGAGCGAGTTGCTGCTGCACGTCTGCGACGCTTCAGACCCCGAGCTGGAGGAGCATATAAAAGCCTGCGAAAATGTTCTGGAAGAAATAGGCGCCGCGGAGATACCCCGCATAATGGTGCTGAATAAGGCAGACAAGGCAGAAAATCTGCCTGTTTACAGGAACAGCATTATTATCAGCGCCCTCACCGGCGAAGGCATATCACTATTAAAAGATGAAATACTCAAACGCCTGAAAGCCAATTTGGACTTTATTACTCTGGATGTTCCCTATTCCCGCGGAGATGTTATGTCCCTTATTCACAAATTGGCTAAGGACAGTTCTATTGAATATCTGCCTGAATGTGCCAAAGTTCAGTTCAGCGCTTCCAGAGAGGATGCGGGGATTATTGTCTCAGAACTAAACAAGACCACATAAGCCGCTGAAAATTAATCCTGCAACGGAGGAAATTGAAAAATGATAAAACTGGAAAATACAAGTGTTATGAATTTGGAAAACGCTCTGCGCGGGGCGCGCAATCCTATGGCAAGCTGGGAGCGCTCGGACAGCTTTTGGGATGAAAATCACAATTATATTTTAGGGCCCAACGATCTTTCGCTGGCCCGGAGGCTGTGTACGGCCGGCCCCGACCACCGCAAGTTTATCAGGCAGATATTTTTAAGCGTAGACATTACCGCACCATTATACTGGTGGAAGGAATTTGATACATATAAGGTAGGCACTGTAGCCAATTCTACCAGCACCATGCATAAAATCCATTCAAAGCCCTTTGCTTTAGAGGATTTCAGCACGGACAAGATGAATGATACCGCTTTAAAAGCCATGAATGAAATTATAGCTGTCCTGGAAAATCTGAGAAAAGCATTTATAGAGAGCAAGGATAAACAGCTTTGGTACAGCATAATACAGCTTCTTCCCTCCAGCTATAATCAGAAGCGCACCTGCTCAATGAACTATGAGAACCTTATAAACATGTACTATGCGCGCAGGGGGCATAAGCTGGACGAATGGCGGGATTATTGCAGCTGGATAGAAACGCTGCCCTATGCCCAGGATATGTTGCTAATTAAAGAAAAATAATACCGGCTTAATTTTTTAAAGCGCATAGATGCTTAAAAGCCCAAGGGGGCGATAAAGGCGGCGTTT
>URYI01000172.1 GCA_900552055.1 uncultured Eubacteriales bacterium
TTAAGCGCAGCCGGGGGCAAGCTGCGCTTGCCCAAACGCCGCCAAAATGCCGCGCCGCCTTCACACTAAACCCAGCCTTATCCGCCCTCTAATCCAATGGCTTTTCAGTGATATAATTTTCTTCCGCCTTACCGTCATAAAGCCGCAGAGTCTTAATTTCATACGGAGTAAACTTCAAAGCAAGCTCTTTCCCAATTAAAGGCGAATTTATAAGCGCTTCCACAGCGTTCTCAAAAGGATTAAAGAGTCTTATAATATAACCCCTTCCATCCTCAGCAGGCTTAAAGACCGAAAGCTCAACTTTGTCGCCTTTAATAACAAGAGGGCATTCTCTCTCTTCGCTCTTTGCTCCCGATGGGAAAAAGGCCAGCGCATAGGGTTTTTCATTCAACACATCCGCCATGCGGGGTATTGCTTCTTCCACATTCTTCACTTCCCCGCATTTAATTGCAAACTCGTATACGGTTTCCCCTAAATCCATATGAGGCATATATCTGTCCTGGGGTACTAAAGGACGGTCAAATATCGGATGCGCGCAGTACGCCGCCGACCGTATCAGCGAAAGATTTAATGCTCCGTCTTTAACGCAGGAGCCGTAAACGCTGTCGTTCGCCACTGCCAAAGCATAGCCTTTCCCCTTAAGCAATATATATTTCTGGGATACGTTTTCCCTGCCGTCGGTGGGCAGCTCCTGAACTCCGTATGCCGTCTGTCCCATGCAGCACGCATTTTCAATGGCCGCCGGTATACGCAGTTTGACCATTTTTTGCAATTCAGCCCATTGCAGGCGTACCCTTATCTTTACTTCGCCAGTATCCTTAGACACTATATAATTTATAAATGCGCGGGAGCGGTTATACCCAAGCGCCGCCTCAACAACCGTGCGCACAGATCCGTTTTCAATTACACGCACAGCCTTAATGGGCGCTTTTACCCCCGAAGCTTCGGCGCATTCAGCCGGAGAAAGCAGCGCAAAATGACCAATTACACTGTTTATATAATTAACAGACATTTCCCACGGATCGGCGCTATCCGCTATGATATCCAGAGATATGGGCCGGCTCAGATACTGCCGTCCTTCTGAGAGCCAGCTGTCAATATAGCCTGTATTTTTGTCAATCCTTAATTGAGTATTGCCGCCTTCAAGATAAATATAAGAATTATCTTCCTGCGACGTTATAGCAGGCTTGCGCTCCAACCGTGTATACTT
Organism: uncultured Eubacteriales bacterium; assembly: GCA_900552055.1. Classification (GTDB taxonomy): domain Bacteria; phylum Bacillota; class Clostridia; order Christensenellales; family QALW01; genus Neochristensenella; species Neochristensenella gallicola. The sequence continues at coordinate 1,211 of URYI01000172.1, forward strand.
GCAGTCAAACCTGTTCAGCTGCATGGGCGCCAGAGTGGTATGGAACACAACCCGCTTGCGCCAATCTATGCTCAAATTGCTTTGCTCCTTTTCAGGCTGCGTCGGCAAGGCTTCCCCGTCACGATATACCTGCGGCATGGAAAATACTTCGTCAAAGCTGCCGCCCCAAAGCATCATTTCGCACTCAAAATCCCCTTCTATTTCAAATGGATGAGGATTGTATATCAAAATGGGTATCTCGTCAGGCTGCGCTTTGCGCTGACTTGCCGCAAGCGCAAAAAACGCCCTGGCCCGCAATTTTGAAAGTATTTCAAGGCCATGGTCCAATGTGCGCAAAGCCCCCTGCTCGCCGGGAAGAATAGAGGTACCGGCAAGAATATCATGGAACTGGCACATAAGCATATCGCGCTGTACCTCTTCCAGCTCATTTTTCGGATACGCCATGACTCCTGCAATCTGGGCGGCAGAGCACATACGTTCGACCGAATAAAGCTGATTTTCCACTGCACGGTACTTCTGCTTTAATTTTATCTGGCTGGTATAGCACCCCACGCCCCATGGATTCAGCTCTCCTTCAAATTCAGGCAGCTCTTCTCCGCTCTTTTCCACCTGCTCAAAAAATTCTTCAGGAGTCGAATGTTTGAGTATGGCATCAGGAGCCATTTCCGCAGCCAATTTATTCAAAGATTCTATATCAATGCGGGAGGGTCCGCCGCCATGGTCGCCCATACCCCAGAGGCAGGGAATAATGTTGTTATCAGGATAAGCATTCATGGTACCCTTTATCTTATCCACAGCGCCGCCTAGACCCGAAGCATACATATGCGGCATGCGCTGGCCCATGATTTTCGAGCCGTCAAAGCCCTTCCAGATAAACCGGTCGCCCGGCAGTCCGGGCACCTCCCCGGTGGGCCGGCAGAATATATATCCTTTATAGCCGCTTTTGGCCAAAATCTGAACCAAGCCCCGGCTGTGCCCAAAAGCATCAAAGCTGTTGGCAGCCTGAGGAACTACTCCAAACTTTTCCTGAAAATATTTATGACCCTCAAGTATTTGACGTACAAAGCTTTCGCCTGACGGTATATTGCAGTCGGGCTGCAAATACCATCCGCCCATTATATGCCAGCGTCCTTTTTTTACCAGAACCTTTATACGCTCAAACAGCTCAGGTTCATATTCCTCCACCCATCTGTACAAAAGGGCTTCATTATGATTAAAAATAAAACCTTCGTATTCCTCACAGAAATCTGCTGCAACCCTGAAAGTGGAAATAGCTTCCGCAGCGCCTTCCTCCCATTCCCACTGCCATACCGGGTCAAGATGCGCATTGCATATCATAAAAACCTGTTTGCTCATTATAATTCATCCCCTTTCTGGAAAGTAAATTAATTATACAATTTTGCGCCGCAATTATCAAGAGTTATTTATGCAAATTTATGAATTTTTTATTAATTAGGGTATTGACTAATGAAGGTTGGTAGTGTATTATTAAATTACACTAATCAAAATATAAGAATGGAGGAACATTTAATGAAAAGAACCTTGATTGCCATGCTGCTCGCTTTAACGCTGGCGCTGGCCATGTGTGCTTTGTCCCTTGCCGATGTTAATACGCCCTTTGACGACGAAGCGCTCAATGTAAACGTAGCCGTAAAAATGGACGAAGGAGATGTTTCCAGCCTGTTTGTAGGCACCGCTAACGCCAGCGATCCAGATGGCCTTAAGAGTGCTTGGATAGATCCCTATGAGGGCGTTGTATATCTGAACTCGACTTCCCGAGGCGGTGCCTGGCTGGGCTTTGTAACCGATAAGCTGACTGGTGTAACTGAAGCGGAGGGCTTTGGCTGCTATGTGCAAAATAATACTGGCGTTGATTTGCCTTTCTCGATAGTATTATCAGCCGATCCGTCCTGCAATCTCAATAACGCATCATATACCATAGGCTCCAACAAGGAATACGCCTTGGTGGATATGGCGGGAAATAAGACGGTTAAGACCGCGCCTGAAAAGATTCATCCTTATGATGCTAGCATGGTTGTTCATTCGTCTTTTGAAATTCCGGCAGAGTTTGAAGGCTATATTATTGTGCCGCTTGCCAACCTGCAGCAGGTTTTTGGGGATCCCAGCACCACTTTACCTGCAGACGCTGTAATAACCGGCTTTGGATGGATGCCCGATGACAGCGGAACCGCCTATAACAACGGCGACTTAGGTCTGGACAATATTTTCTATTACGGTGCTGATGTTGAATCGGTTGATGCTGATTTAATTGCTGTTGATGAAAATACTGCTACGCCTACTCCTGATGCTGAACCTACGTCCGAGGCTACTGAACCTGCATCTGACGCTACTGAACCTGCGGATGATTCTACCCAGCCTGCCGCGACTTCTTCCGAATCTGCCAATCCTTCGGAAAGTGAAAGCAATCTTACATGGTTGATAATAGTTATTGTTGTGGTTGTGGTTATAGCTATAATTATAATTGCCGTTGCTGCATCTAAAAAGAAGAAGAACAGTAATAATTAATGCGTTACTGTATTACATACTACAATAAAAAACAGCGGCTTTATTCCATGAATAAAGCCGTTGTTTTTTTGAGTAAGAAATTAATGGCTGGCGGATGGCTCTGTACAGAGCCATCCGCCAAAGTCTCCCCGCATATTAGCGTGCTTGAATGGCGGCGTTCGGCAGGCAAAGCCTGCCTGGGCCGAGCGCATGCTCGGCCTGCGGCCTA
>URYI01000173.1 GCA_900552055.1 uncultured Eubacteriales bacterium
TACTTTTTATCCGCTTTTTTGATCTCTACTGTCCAAGATGTATTGTAGCTCTACACGGACTGAAAAAATTATAATTACCCCTTGCTAAATCAAAAAAAATTTAGTAAACTATTTTATAGCCGCTCTATATAAAGACATATGCGTTTGTTTTGCTTATTTATAGAGTAAAACTGATAATCGCTGAAAAAAGTTAATAAGCCTGCCTTTATATATTGAGACTGCATTTGATTTTTAATCAGGAGGGAAAATTATGATTAAGAGAGATAACGAACAGGTATTGCGCGCGTATGAGGACGCCAAAAAGACCTTTGCCGCTTACGGCGTGGATACCGACCAGGCTATTTCTGAATTTGAGCAGATTCCCATTTCTCTGCACAACTGGCAGGGTGATGACGTAATGGGCTTTGAAAACACCAACGCCGTTTCGCAGAATCTGGTAACGGGCAACTATCCTGGACGTGCGCGCAACGGAGAAGAAATGCGTGCCGATATAGATAAAGTATTCTCCTATTCACCTGTTAAGCCCAAGGTTAATCTGCATTCAATGTACGGCGAGCCTGGTACCACTTCCCGCGAGAAGGTAACGACTGAAGATTTCCGCAAATGGATAGACTGGGCCAAGAAAAACGGCTACGGTCTGGATTTCAACTGCTCCTTCTTTACTCATCCTATGATGAATAACGGTTTTTCTATTGCCAGCCCTGATAAAAAGACCAGGGATTTCTGGATAGAAGCAGGTAAAGGCGCGCGCGAAATAGCTAACGACATGGCTAACGAAACAGGGCAGACCTGTACAAATAATATTTGGGTTCCCGATGGTCTAAAGGATATTCCGGCCAATCGTTTTGCTTACCGTAATTATCTTGAGGATTCCCTTGATCAGATACTGGAGAAGAAATACGACCGGAAAAACGTAAGGGACGTGCTGGAGGGCAAGCTTTTCGCAGTAGGCGTAGAGTGCTTTACAGTAGGCTCGCATGAATTCTATCTTGCGTATGCGGCTACTCACGGCGTAGGCGTATGCATGGATACCGGCCATTATCATCCTACTGAAAGCATCATAGATAAAATTTCCTCCGTATATAAATTTGTTGATACTCTGCTGCTGCATATCAGCCGCGGCGTGCGCTGGGACAGCGACCATGTGCTTTTGCAGTGCGAAGATCTCACGGGCATTATGCAGGAGGTTAAGCGCGGCCAGCTCTATAAGGGAGACAAGCTGTTTATGGGCCTGGATTTCTTTGATGCGTCCATTAACCGCGTAGCCGCCTGGACTATCGGCATGCGCGCTGCCGGCAAGGCGCTTATCACCGCGCTTGTTGAGCCCAGCGAACTGCTCTTTAAGGCCGAGGAAAACGAGGACTTTACTCTTCGTCTGGCTCTTTTGGACGAGTTTAAGAACCTGCCTGTTAATGCCGTATGGGATTATATCTGCCTCAAGAAGGGAGTGCCCGTAGGTACCGATTGGATAGACGACCTTAAGAAATATGAGCAGGATGTAATGCTTAAGCGCAAATAAGGTTTGCTTGCTTAAGGCTTTAATATCACTGAATTTATTTGTAAAATCGGTTAATTTGTATATTGACAAATTGCTTATTTTATAGTAAATTTACACTGTATTATGCAGAAAGGGACTTGACGGATTATGATGGAGGGGGATATAATCTTTAAGCAAGCAAGATAATTCTCTGACATTATTTTCCTTTTGGGGTATAAATAAGCGTATTCTACTCAGCGATGAGTAGGATACGCTTTTTTGCGTTTCTGCTGATATAAATAATTCTATTATAGAAGGGAAGGTAATTTTGTGAAAAAAGTTAGGTCTAAGAAATGGCTGGCTTGTCTTTTGTCTGTTGTTATGGCAATACTTATGCTGCCTGCCGCGGCTTTGGCGCAGGAAGATTCGGGCGTCACAGTCTATATTAACGGCTCATTGGGCCGAGACACAAACGAAGGGCTTACCAGCAGCGCCCCGGTTCAAACAATGGGCAAGGCGCTGGAATTAGCGGGCGAGGGCGGAACTATCGTAATTTTAGGTACGGTATATATTCGTGAGGATGTTACAATAGAAAATGTAACTGTAGAGCGCGGTGAAAATCTCACAAACGCTATGTTCTATGTTTACGAGCCCTCTGAAGTAACTGTTAAAAACGCAGTTATAGACGGCAGCAGCGAAAAGACTCTGTCAAGCGGCGGTTATATTTTCAACCTTTTTATAAATACGGTGCTGAATATTGAAGAGGGAGCCGATATAGGAAATAATGATGTTTTGGCCGTAAATATGACCAGCGCAACCCTTAATATGTCGGGCGGAAGCCTGCATGATAACAGCGATGATACTGGGAATGTTAATTATGGCGCCGCTATCCGCGCTTATAACAGTGAATTGAATTTTACGGGCGGCATTGTAGAGAATAACTATTCCACTGATTCGGGTGCAGGCGTATTTGCATATGGTTCAAGCTCAATATTAGTTGACGGTGCAGTATTCCGGAATAACCGTGCTGTTTTTAACGGCGGCGCAATATATATTGAAGCGGCAGAGGGCGGCTCCTCCCTTACCATGAACAGCGGTAAAATTATTAATAACTATGCCGGTGGTTCAAGCGGCGGTATTTATGCTTTTCTGTGGAAGGATTCCATGGACGTTGAGATTACCGGAGGCACTATTTCAGGCAATCTGGAATATGTTGAAGGTGATTTTGATACGGGAGAATTTAATACTGAGAGGGCTAGTAGTATCGGTATTGGTCTTGGATACGGCTATGACCTTGATCCTCTTGAGTACCCGTCCCTTAAGCTGAGCGGTTCGCCTGAAATAAAAGACGGAATCTTTATGTTTGACGAGGGAACAGAGGGACCTGTTATAGAGGTAACGGGAGAATTAAATATAAGCGCTCCCATTATTGTTAGCGACGATTGGCGCAGCGAAGGCCGCACAGTTATAAAATATGCCGACGGTCTCACTCCCAAACAGACTGACTTTATTGCGGAGGACGAGCAGTATGGATTTATAGCTGACGGCCAGGAGCTTAAATGGATACAATTGTTGCGCGTTCCTTTTAAGACAACTAATAACTTAACTACATACGAAGTGATTTATGTTTATCCCAATTCCTTGATTGATTTTGAACAGGCGCCCGTGCCCACTAAAACAGGCTATACCTTGGAGGGCTGGAAGAGGTATGGACAGGATGTTCTTTGGGATTTTGAAAATAATGTTGTAACTGAGCGTATGTCACTGCTTGCGTCGTGGGTTCTGAACGCTCCTGAAGTAATTGTTGAAGCGGATAAAACAAATGTGCATGTAGGGGAGAGCATTACTATTACTGCAACTGCAACTCATGATTTAGATGAAGCAAGCTTCAGCTATGAGTGGTACAAGGACGGCGTTCTTATTGAGGGAGAAAGCGGTAATACTCTGACAGTTACTGAGAGTGGCGAATATTCGGTAAAGGTAACGGCTGCCATTGCGGATTCAGGAGATTCCGCTTACTTCCAGAGTGAAGGGATAGCATGCACTGTTGGTCATAGCTTTGCTGAGGAATGGACTTCGGATGAAAATTCTCATTGGCATGCATGCGCCGGATGTGATGAAAAATCAGATGAGGCGGAGCATACTTTTGAATGGGTGATTGACAAAGAAGCTACTGATACTCAGGCGGGCTCCAAGCATGAAGAGTGCTCTGTCTGCGGTTACAAGGGAGCGGTCGTGGATATTCCGGCCAATACAAGCGACAGCGATTTGCTTTGGATACTTGTGCTTGCGGGCGTCTGCGGGTTAGCAGGTGCCGGACTTGCTATAAAGAGGCGTAAGGCATAAAAGTATAAGCGAATATTTGTAAATAATACCGGTTTTATGGCCGGTATTATTTTTTAATTTAAAAATTCAATAAAAAGCTTTATTTTTATAGTA
>URYI01000174.1 GCA_900552055.1 uncultured Eubacteriales bacterium
AGGGGGTGCCTGACGTGGGCGCAAAAAACAAATCAGGAGACGCATGCGTCTCCTGATTTGTTTTTTGCGCCGGGGCCGTGCCTTTGGCACGGCCGCCGCGCCGCCCCATGTTATAGGGGAACATTTAATACTAAATTAAACTTATAGATCTAAATGTTAGATGAATAAATTTAAAACTGTTTTTTCTTTCTTAATGCAAGAGCACCGCATCCAGCCGTAGCAGCCAGAGCATAGGCTATAAGGGAAAAGTCTCCCGTATCAGCCGGCGGCTGCTCGCTGTTTGTAGAATAGGTAAAGACAGTCGGTTCATAATTCCAGTACCAGTCATTGCCGTCGCTGGTGCAGACGTATACATAATAGGTCTTTCCTTCTTCAAAGGGATAGGTGGCGGTCTGGAGATTTAGAGCGCCTTTTTTGATGTTATAGGTGTTAGAGTCGTCTATTCTGCCCGCGTTGCCGTTTCCGGCCACAGCGTCAGTATAGGGATAATGCTCTTGGTCTCCGCCTTCAAAATCAGCCATTTTGCTGTCAGCCGTAAAGCCAGGATCAGTGTCATAAATGGCTATGTGGGCATTAATGGCGTTCCAGCCATCTTTAGTTGCATTCACCTTTTCAGCGTCATAGCTGATGTTTACGCTGCCATCAGATTGAATCTCTGCTTTTACACCCCAATCGGCGTCTGAATTATCGTATGCCAGGGATAAAGAACACATGGCCAGCGCCAGAACCGCACATGCGGTTACTGCGGTTATAAATTTTTTCATTTTTACCTCCTTGTAAAATAACTTATTAGCTATCTGAAATATAGCTTGCCTATATTCAATGTTATTTTTTTATTTATCATATTTTTTTATTCAGACACTAATTGGTATAAAAATATTTTTAAATATATTATATAGCAATATAAGGAAATTATATCGAGGGAAATAATTAGCTCTTTTATATTACCGCAAATATATTAAATACGGATTACGGCTGGAGCAGCATGCTGTTTTTAAAATATTTACCCTCAGCTTATAAGGAGCTGCACGCCTCAAAACGTGATAATTTCTTCATTTTCTGCGTTATCCTCAATCAGCGTAATTCCCGGTACGCTTCCTTAGTCTGCCTTGAAAATGAAGAAATTCTTTTCGTTTGAGTTCTAAAAGTCAGAAGGTATAAAATTTGTGCCGGGTAAAGCACGCTTTTAAATGACGTGTACCGGGCGTACTTGGAGTCAAAGCGGCGAAGTAGGACGCATATTTTATGCCTTCTGACCGTCTTGCTTGTAAACTGAAGGCAATATAATTTGAGGTATAAATACTATTGTCAAGAGATAAATGGTTAAAAATATATAAAATAATTGACAAGTAAGGATAATAAGCATTAAAATATTAAAAAATATGTTCGGAGCGTAAAATGAATCGTATAATCTTTTCCTGCCAGCAAAGTTTTTTTAAATATGCCGCAGATGAGCTTAAGCGAATTGACGCCTCCATGCGCATCATAGAGAGGCTGGACAACGAAACCTGCCTTTGCGAATGCAGTCTGACGTTTGAAGAGATATCAGGCGCTTTAAGAGAAGCGGTTTTTATAAGACATATCTGCCCGGTGCAAATAGAAGCGGCGCCTTTGGCAGTTCAAATAATTAGCAGCGTTTTATATAATTTTCATATTGAACCTAATGTCAGCTTTGCCGTACAAACAAGAATTTTAGGCAACGGATCTTTGAAAGCTTATGATATTAACAGGGAGCTTTCCAGCCGGTATGTAGCCGCCGGCTGCTTGCTGGATGTTAAGTTGCCTAAAGAGATTATTAGTATTGTAATTAAGGATAAGGCCTATCTGGGAGTATCTGAGTCAGAACAGAATTTAAGTGATTGGGCTGGCGGGAGAATCCGCTTCCATAAGGGCGAGGAGCAGATTTCACGGGCCGAATTTAAGCTTGAAGAAGCCATGCATTGTATGAATATCAGTATACAGCCCCAGAGCCGCGTATTGGATTTGGGCGCGGCTCCGGGAGGATGGAGCCGGATTGCTTTAATGCATGGCGCTTGGGTTACGGCGGTTGACCCGGCAGAATTGGATAAGCGATTAAATAATTATCCAAGGCTTGAGCATATAAAGGATATTGCCCAGAATTTTATAAAGCATTCAACTCAGGATTTTGATTTGCTTTTGAATGATATGAGAATGGACGCGGAGGAGTCTGCGGCTTTGACCAATCTTTGCGCACCCATGCTGCGTCCGGGCGGCCTGGCGCTTATTACCCTTAAGCTTACAGGTGTTCAGCCGCTTCGGCAGATAAACGAAGCTAAAAGGATCTTGTCTGAAAATTATCAGACAATCCGTGCGCGGCAGCTTTTTCATAATAGGAGTGAAATAACCGTGCTTTTAAGACGGAGTACAGATTAAACTTGGTTGACTTGATTGAGTAAGTTGATTGTAAATTTTATTATGTATTATAGTTGTGCTTCCGCTGCGTCCGGCATCAAAAAGGCGGCCGATAAGGTAGGTCATAGGAATATTTGCAGGCGAAATTGGCCCAGTGGCTTATACTGTGGGCGGTCTGTCCCTTGTGTTGGTATAGATGTATTCTTTAGTTACTGTGTTGTTGGCTTTTTTGCCTCTAATGCGGTTGCGGCTGTAAATCGTATATGCTGCTGATTGTTTAGTGACTAGTGTTATAGAGGATTGTAATTAGCGCATAATATTATTATGCTTTGTTTAAAGTTATGCAGTTGCCTATAATGGGTTCTTTAATAGAGGGTAGGTCGTGTAAAAATTGCCAAAGTAGTCCTATTTCGGATTTTATATAGAAACAACAGTTATGAGTATCAAAATCTCCGCCATCTAATAGCTCTAGATAAACCTCTATTAAAATATGTCCTAATTTATCTTTTTTATAAAAATCCATAGATAGACAATTTGCAGTTGTATTACCCTTTTGGCTAACGAGAAATTGAAAATGCTCAATTTCATTATTTATAAACAAATTAAGCTTATTTATCAAAGTATTAATATGATAATCATCAATATATATGTTTGTACTAACAGATATTATATCGGATACACATAATACTTTTAGTCGAAACATATCATTATCTTGCCAAACTCTTTCCATCTTAATATAATCCATATTTACCTCATTCTTAATCAAATTTAAAATCATCAAAAATATTATATTTTATATTAAATACAAAATGTATTTCGATGTTATTTACATTTCGAGCCATTTTAACCCAACCATCTGATGCAGGCCATCTTGGATCATTTAAAGATATATTTAATTGCGTTGCATTATACAAAGGATTGGAACGAACTTCTTGCATGGCTAATTGTTCTTTTAAATTATTTGGCTCGGTTCTGCCTGTAGAGCGGGACGATTGTATATTATTTGTAGTAAATATTGATTTATTAGTAACATTTAACAATCCTGTTATAGATGCGCCTATAACTGCACTGCCAGCCGTGGCAACAACGGTTCGCCAATCACCCTTATCGGCAAATTCTTTAACAGAATTAGACGTAACAGCTGCTGTAACAACTGCAGCACTATAGGTAGATGCTGCACCTATAAAAGCTCCTGCAGCCACAGTAGATGCGGTTGTGGCGGCGGCAGTACCAGTACTGACGGCATAAACAGCTGCAACTCCAGCTGCAGCACCTCCGGCAGTAGCAACTACAGCGACTGCACAGGCTGCGACTACTACTGCACCTAATACCCAATGCCACCAGGCTTCGCCTGTGGGGTCTATGCGGCTTATCGGGTTGTTATCACAGTAAGCAAATAGATTTATACCGTTTAATTCACCGCCAATGGAAAATTGGCCGTCCGCATTAACAAACCTGCCAGTCTCCGGGTCATAGTAGCGGCTGAGG
>URYI01000175.1 GCA_900552055.1 uncultured Eubacteriales bacterium
CCTTCGGGCCGCAAACGCCGCCCCCGCCTTTAGCCCCTCTTGCCTGTTCACATAAATTTATGTAATTACATTTAAGTTATCTTTGCATTTATTATTTTTAGAGTTCAATTATTAATAAATTAGATATATGCAAGAAGAAATTTTTATGCTATACTATATAAAAATAATATTATGCGGATTAAGCAATCCGTATTTTAAGGAGGAACAAGAATTTATGAAAACCGTAAAGAACAAACAGCTGCTGGTAGGCGCGGATTTTGCCGGCTTCCCTCTGAAAGAGGCCGTTGTTGCCCATCTTAAGAAGAAGGGCTGGGAGATAACCGATGTGGGCGTTACCTCTCCCGACCAGGAGGACACCGACCTTATGTTCCATCGTATAGGTCTCAGGGTGGGCTCTATGATAACCGAGAAAGAATTTGACCGCGCACTTATTTTCTGCGGTACTGGCATGGGTATTCACATTGCGGCCAGCAAGTGCCCCGGTGTTCATGCGGGCGTTGTGGAATCAGTTCCCGCTGCTCTGCGCGCTATTACCGGCAACGGCGTTAATGTTCTGGCTATGGGCGCTTTTTACGTTGCGCCTCAGATGGGTATAGATATTGCTGAAGCTTATCTGCATAATGATTTGGGAAGCGGCTATGAATGGTGGCATAATTTTTATGAGTTCCACAAACTGGCCATTGACGAGCTGGATGCTTTTAATTATGAAGAGTATAAGGCTAACGGCTTTAAGGTTAAGCATCTGGGCGATTATCCGCTTCAGCTTGAGACCAAGCCTGACGATGTGTGATAATTGCTGAATTTGGAGTACATAAAAGCCCGGCGTTTTAAAAATGCCGGGCTTTTTTATTAACTTTTTATTTAAGTTCTGAGCGGGGGCGGCGTCTGGGCAGGCGTACCGCCTGCCTGGGCCGGGCCTTAGCCCGGCCCGCGGCCGTTAGGCCGCCAGACGCCGCCCTTGTCTAAAACAAAAAAACCGGGCAGATTGCGCGGTTTAAAGTTCATTAACCTGTGTGCTTTAAGAGTTATGCAGACTATCAAAATTAAAGCTTGTTTATTTTATGGAAAGCATTGGCTGGGGTGGAAGGGATCGAACCTTCGCATGTCGGAATCAAAATCCGATGCCTTACCGCTTGGCTACACCCCAAAATAAAAAAAGTGGGGCGAGTAGTGAGATTCGAACCCACGGCCTCCAGAGCCACAATCTGGCGCTCTAACCAGCTGAGCTATACCCGCCATATAAATAATCATCGGAATACTAATATGTAGTTGCAAGCTTGTCAAGCTGTTGTATAATATAGCATGTTATTGCGCTGATGTCAAATAAAAAAGCATTGTTCAAGCGGAAATAATGTATTTGATTTTTATTATTGAAATGCGGCGTATAAATATGGTATAATAAATTATGCTTAGGCTGTTTGCATAGGAGGAAAGCTATGAATATACATGAATCTGCTGAAAATTATTTAGAGACCATTTTAATACTTAAAAATAGAAAAGGCATGGTAAGATCAATAGATATAGCTAATGAACTGGAGTTCTCTAAGCCCAGTGTAAGCGTTGCTATGAAGAATCTCAAGGAAAACGGGTATATCAAGGTAGATGAAGAGGGATATATCACGCTTACACCCAAAGGAGCGGCTATTGCTGAAACTATGTATGAGCGGCACACGGTTATATCAGACTGGCTGGCCAGTTTGGGCGTGGATAGGAAAATCGCGGTGGAGGATGCGTGCCGTATTGAGCATTGCATAAGCCGGGAAAGCTTTGAAGCTATTAAAAAGGTCATAATGAGCGGAAAATAAATTTTGTGCCGGTAAATACGCAGTAGATTATTTTTATTCAAGCCGCAGTGCTAAAACTGGGCCGGAATAATTTTTTATATTGCAGGTAAAGCATTTTGGGGCCGCATTATAGCACATTGTTGCATTTTATATAATAAAAACTGGATAAATACTATAAAATGTGCTATTATAATATTATATAGGATATTGTGCGCTCGCATTTCATTTGACGTGATTTTATAAATTCAAGCGCATAAGCCCTATATCAATTTAACGTATGTAAAAATTACTGACAGAGCCAAGGCAAATAGTTATTTTAAAACTGATACTTTGGTAAAAGCCCGCTAATGTAGAGATGTTTGCGTATTTGCAGTTAAAAAATAAAGGGCAATGGAAGAGAGAATTAGAAATCTCAATCATCAATATCCTGCAAAGGAGCTGATAATTATGCTAAAACATGCTTTGAAACTAACAGCACTGCTGTTGTGCATAATATTTATACTGTTTATGTTGCCGGCCTGCGGTTCGGGCGAAATGCAGAATTCCGCCCATACATCTAATACTCCGGGGCTGGAGTTTTCTTCATCTGTATATGTAAGTGCCTCAGTTCCAGGCTTTTCCGCCTCGGCAACTCCGGCACCTGCGACGCCGTCGGCAGGCGTAACGACCGCACAGGCGCCGCTTTCTCCTTTGGTGCCATCTTTGACAACATCAGTTTCCGAAACCTCTCCTTATTTGACTGCTTTGCCAACACAGTCTTCAGTTGTTGCAACAAGACCGACAGCAACTCCGGCACCGTCCTCGACTCCGACGCCTACTCCCATCCCTTCCAGGCCGGCAGCTTCGGCAGATTCAACATATGCGCCATTGAGCATATCTCAGATAATTTCTCAAATGACTCTGGAGGAAAAGGTTGGGCAGTTGTTTATGCCGCGTTGCCCGGCCAAGAACGTGAGCAGCTATATTAAAAAATATCATCCAGCGGGCTTGGTTTTATATGCGCGCGATTTTGACGGAAAATCGGCTGAGCAGGTGCGTGCTGAACTGGCTTCCTATCAATTGGCTTCTCAGATTCCCATGCTGCTTTCAACCGATGAAGAGGGCGGAACGGTAGTAAGGGTAAGTAAGAATCCGCAGCTGCGCGCGCAGCCTTTTGATTCTCCCCAGGAGGTATATAAAAGCGGCGGGATGTCCGGCATTATCGCAGATACAAGAGAAAAATCGAGATTGCTGATAAGCCTTGGCATAAACGTAAATCTTGCTCCTGTCTGCGACGTTTCAACCAATCCGGACGATTATATTTATAAACGCTCAATGGGTCTGGATGCCGAGGGGACTGCTCTGTGCATAGAGCAGATAGTAACAACTATGAAGAAAGAGGGCGTTTCGAGCGTGCTTAAGCATTTTCCTGGGTACGGCGGCAATGTGGATACTCATACTGGTATAGCGGTGGATGATCGCCCGTACAGCCAGTTTGTCCGGGAAGATTTTCTACCCTTTATTTCGGGAATGGATGCAGGAGCACAGGGTGTACTGATAGCACATAATATAGTAAAATGCATGGATGAGGATGCGCCTGCCTCTTTATCTGCGAATGTGCACGCGATATTGCGCGAGGATTTGGGCTTTACAGGCGTAATAATGACCGATGACCTATCTATGGACGCCATATCCCTTTATACCGGGGGCCAGTCTCCGGCAGTAGCGGCTGTTCTGGCTGGAAATGACTTGCTTCTTACTTCAGATTGGGAAGAACATTATACTGATGTACTGGATGCAGTGCGCGAGAAAGTTATATCAGTCAGCCGGTTAGAAGAATCAGTCGAGCGCATACTGCTTTGGAAAGAGGCGCAGGGCTTACTCTCATAAATATATCAATATATTACTTATTTTATTTATTAAGTTATATATTATATATCTTAAGCGGATATAAAAGGTTTAATATATGGGATCAAGCGAAAGAGTAGCTTAAAAATAAAAAATTATTGACGAAAAGTTAAAAAAATATGAAAAAACCGCTTGACAAGGGGGGATAGATTTGGTATTATAGACGAGCGCTCCGGAGGCAGGG
>URYI01000176.1 GCA_900552055.1 uncultured Eubacteriales bacterium
GCCGGCCGCAAACGCCGCCCCCGCTTTATTGACTCTCAGCTTTGAGCAGAGCGTTTATAGGCGCCAATTTATATAATCAGCATACAGGTTTCTGGATATATGAAAATAGGGGTGCTTCGTACTGAAATTAGCCAGTATAAAGCTGAAAATAATAATTCTTCATGGCAATTTACAGTATAATTTAAAACAAATAATAAACAATAAAAAAATATGCTTGCAATTTTATAGCACTATCTATATAATTGCTGTATTATTATATTAGTACTTGTTTTGGAGGTATAGCATGGCGTACAAAAAATGCCCAAGATGTGAGCTTAATTATATTAAAGATACTGAACAGTATTGTAAGGTTTGTCTTGTGGATATGGGAAAATTAGCAGGGGACCATATTCTGGATGACGAAATACTGGATGAGGATTTAAGGCTATGCCCTGAATGCGGAGAAAATTACCTGGAAGAGGGGGAGGAACTCTGCTATGCCTGCCGCATAGAGCAGATGAAGCAGCTCTCTTCTAAAGATTCCATGGGTTTGGATGACGGCATGGAATATGAAGAGGAGTTTGTGCCGGCGGTCAAGGAGGAGCCTGAGGAAGTGCTTATGGATTCGTTGGAAATGATGGACGACGATGATTCAGACGGAGAGGAAGACGAGGAATAAAATTTCAGCAGCAGTTCAAAGGCCGGAAATTTCCGGCCTTTTATATCTTTATGGGTAATTGATATTTATGTCGGTTCTTGCCCGGATGCAAGGGCGGGGGCGGCTCCGGGCAGGCGCAAGCGCCTGCTCCGGCCGGGCTGCGCCCGGCCGGCGGCCCTTCGGGCCGTCCGGAGCCGCCCCCGCCATTGCATCCGGGCAAGAATCACTGGCAGCAGCTTTGAGCAGGCCGTTTGGCAAACCTAGGGTACCCGCTGTGGCAAATGGTCAGCCGTTAGCTAAAGCTGCCTGCATATACTTAATAAAAGCCGCTTGTTATAAGTGTGGATAAGTGTTATAATATTATAAAGTGGTAAATTTTATCGGAGGTCAACATGGGCGTTTTCTCATCAATCTTTGGCAGTATGGATCAAAAGAAGCTTAATAAGCTGGATAAAATGGCGCTTAAGATAGAAGCGCTGGAGCCGGAAATATCTGCTCTGAGCGACAGTCAGCTCAGGGAAAAGACCGACCAGTTTAAAAAACGGCTGGAAATGGGGGAGACGCTGGACGATATTATGACGGAAGCCTTTGCTGTGGCTCGTGAGGCGGCCTGGCGCGTTCTGGGCCTTAAGCCTTTCCATGTCCAGCTTATAGGCGGTATAGTGCTTCATCAGGGCAGGCTGGCCGAGATGAAAACAGGTGAAGGCAAGACGGTTACGGCAACTCTGCCCGCATATCTTAACGCCCTTAACGGTAAAGGCGTGCATATTGTTACGGTTAACGAATATCTGGCCTCGTATCAGGCTGAGGAAATGGGTAAGGTATATAATTTCCTGGGCCTGAGCGTAGGTACTATAGTTTCCCAGATGGACAGCGCTTCCCGCCGTGCCGCATATAACGCTGATATTACTTACGGTACCAACAGTGAATTTGGCTTTGATTACCTGCGGGACAACATGGTCATATATGATAATGAGAGGTGCCAGCGCGGGCTGGAATTTGCTATTGTGGACGAGGTAGACAGCATTCTCATAGATGAAGCGCGTACTCCTCTTATCATTTCTGGGCCGGGTGAAAAATCCACAGAAATGTACAATATAGTGGATGCTTTTGTGCGCAGGCTCAAGGAAGAAGAGGATTTTACGCTGGATGAAAAAAGCAAGACGGTTTCTCTTACCGAAGAGGGCGTAGCTAAGTGCGAAAAGGCTTTTTCCCTTGAAAACCTTGCCGACCCTGCTAATATTGAATTGAACCACCATATCAATCAGGCGCTTAAGGCCAATTTCCTCTTTAAGAGGGACAGGGACTATGTTGTTCAGGACGGCCAGGTGCTCATAGTTGATGAGTTTACTGGGCGTATTCTTATAGGGCGCCGGTACAGCGACGGCCTGCACCAGGCTATAGAGGCCAAGGAGCATGTCAAGGTGGAGCGGGAGAATAAGACTCTTGCTACCATAACCTATCAGAATTATTTCCGTATGTACAAGAAATTGTCGGGCATGACGGGTACTGCTAAGACTGAAGAGGAAGAATTTAACGGCATATATAATTTGGATGTCGTATGTATACCCACCAATAAGCCTATGATCCGCAAGGATCAGAACGACGTTATATACCGCACGGTAAAGGCTAAATATAACGCGGTTGTGGACGAAGTTGTGCGTGCGCACGAAAAAGGCCAGCCGGTCCTGGTAGGAACGGTTTCGGTTGAAAAGAGTGAAATTATCAGCTCGCTGCTTAAGAGCCGGGGCGTAAAGCATGAAGTGCTGAACGCTAAAAATCATGCTAAAGAAGCCGAGATAGTGGCTCAGGCGGGACGGTACGGCGCCGTTACCATCGCTACCAACATGGCTGGCCGCGGTACCGACATAATGCTGGGCGGCAATCCTGATTTTATGGCGCGCAAAAAGCTGCGCAAGCTGGGTTTTGAAGAGCATATGATAGAATTGGCGGCGGGCAAGCAGGAAGTGGATGACCCTGAGATATTGGAGTGCCGCAGGCAGTATAACGAGCTTTATGCGCAGTTTAAAAAAGAAACCGATGCTGAACACGATAAAGTAACTGAGGCGGGCGGGCTTTATATCATAGGCACAGAACGCCATGAAAGCAGGCGTATAGATAACCAGCTGCGCGGGCGTTCAGGCCGTCAGGGCGACCCTGGCGAGAGCAGGTTTTTTATTTCCCTTGAGGATGATTTAATGCGCCTTTTCGGCGGTGACCGCATAATGAATATCGTGGATAAGCTTGGGCTTGGAGAAGACCAGGCTATGGAGGCGGGTATGCTTTCCCGTCAAATAGAATCTGCCCAGAAAAAGGTGGAAGGCCGAAATTTTGAGATAAGAAAGCACGTTTTGCAGTACGATGACGTTATGAATGTTCAGCGTCAGATAATTTACGAGCAGAGGCGGCGGGTGCTGGAAGGGGAAAATCTTCGCAGCTATATAATGGATATGATTGAGAGCGTGGTTAAAAGGGAGGTTCAATTCTTTACCCAGGGCGATAGGGCTAATTGGGATTTAGCAGGATTGATGAAATCCCTTTACTCGCTTTGCCTTGATCCCGGCTGCGCCGCCTTAGCCGATATAGAAAATCTGGATCGCCCGGAGATGGAGAAGGTCTTAACTGAAAAGGCTGATGCCCGCTATGAGCGCAGAGAAGAGGAGATCGGCGGCATGGGGCTGGATATGCGCGAATTGGAGCGTATAATCCTCCTGCGCAGCATAGATAACCATTGGAAAGACCATATAGATGCTATGGACCAGCTTCGCCAGGGCATAAGCCTGCGTTCCTTCGGGCAGAGGGATCCTGTTTCAGAATACAAGATTGAGGGCTTTGAAATGTTTGACGATATGGTGCGGCTTATTCAGACGGATACTGTGCGCGGACTGAATTTTGTAAGTATAACCAGAGAGCCTGAAAAGCTGGAGCGTACGCGGGTTGCTAATCCCGTCTTTGCGTCGGCCGGCGGAGAACAGCCCAAGAAAAAACAGCCTGTAAAAGCTGAAAAGCAGGTAGGCAGGAATGACCCCTGTCCATGCGGCAGCGGTAAGAAGTATAAATATTGCTGCGGAAAATAGTAATGTTTATATATGTGCAGGTAAGCATGTAGTGCTTAAAATATCGTTTGTAACGGAATCGGCTTGCTGAGTTTCGTTTCTGCCCGCGCAGATCAAATAAAGCAATGCCGCCGGCCGCTTGGCGGGCCTCCGGCCCGC
>URYI01000177.1 GCA_900552055.1 uncultured Eubacteriales bacterium
CGCTGCCGCCGGGCCGGCCGAAGGCCGGCACCGCGCCGCCCCCCTTGCCGCAGGGTTTTAGGCATCTGCACAAAAACGCTCTCTTATAAAAATAAAAAGCAAAGTTGCAGAAACTTTGCTTGAGCGTGTCAAAAACGCGGGCACGCTTTTATTTGTGAATAAGCTAGGGAATCAAAGCTTTCCGGACTGCGCTCTATTCCCGATACCCATCCAGTACTCTTAGGCAACCGCTTATAAAGCGGTTTTTTGTTTATAAGGAGTTTTCCTTTTCCCGCAGCACCTGTGAGCAAAAAACAAAATGCGGTTAAGCGCTGCAAAAAAAGATTTCAGGTTTATTGACAGCCTGTTATTTTTAAATATGTGCGCAGATGAAATTAATTATTTTCTGCGGCTCTTTATTATCCGGCTCAGTATATAAGTGATGGCTAATGTAACTAAAACTACCCCAAGAGGTATGAGCAGCGAGAGGGGAGTTAGGGAAGAAGGATTGGTAAAATCTAAAGTCCAGGGCAGCTTAATCAGTCCCGTCCCCAGGAGCAGGAAGATAAAGAGCACGGAACAGGCAAACGCAATCAGATTGATAGTCATGCTTGATACCTGTCCAGCCAGGAAATCGCTGATATTTTTTATCCGCTCGTGCAGCTCTGCGGTGATTTCACTTATGCGATATGCCTGAACGCCCGCATCATAAAACCCTTTGGCCGCTTCAGGTGCTTTTGAATTGGGAAGGGTAGCGGCGCTGTCTAAGCAGAGCAGTGCTTCGCCTGTGTTTTTAAATGCATGACCGTTTGCCGGAGAGAGCACATTTAATTTTGCGGTTATCTCGTTTAGGGTGCATCTCCGCTGTATAAGCGCAAGCAGCAGTATGCTCCATTCTGATTCAAACTGCTCAAAATAATCGCTGCTTTGGTTACTTAAGGCAAATGCGCCGGCGCAGGCAAACTGGTCAAAGCATATTCCGCTGTCCTGCTGCGGACAATATATAATTTCTTCCGAATAAAGGGATGAACGGTCCCCCGTGGCTATTGAATAGCAGTATCTCTTTAAAGAGGCGCCGTTTGCAGGCATATATCCCATGCCTGCAATAAGCATGCCTATGCAGCTTACTGCCGGCATAAAGGTAAGCCGGCATGCGGGGGTAATCCCCGACTGCGTAAAAAGCTTTTCGGCTGTTAGATTGGACACGCTTTCCTTGAGCTGAATTAATTTATCCGAAGCGTAGTCCGCGTAGAGTCCCTGGCAGTTAATCTCAGGATATACTACGGCCATTCCCGTACCGTTTGGATAGGCATAAATCTGAAAGCCGGCTTTAAAGGACTCAGAAACCAGGCCTTCCAGGGATTTATCCGAATTGAAACGCCTGGGCTGCGGGTTTACGCTGTAATCAATAATATCATAGGGAAGCGCGCTCCCGGTCAGCCCGCTCTTTTCCAGACCTGTGCAAAGCGCTTCAAACTTTTTATGGGGAAATGAAAAGGGCAGTATAAGCTTGCAAAAGGTTTGTTTTGCCTGGTGCTGGCCCAATAGCTCCAGAATGCCTCTGAGCTGTTTAACAGACAGCAGGGAGCCCTCTCTGGGCGAATTTATTTGAGCGGCTGTGTAAGTCCAGGGGTTTTCGGTGCGGCAAAAAGGCGCGTTTCCCGGTATCCCGCGCAGCCTTCGTGCGTGCACAGTGCCTGAAAAATATTCTTCTTCCAGAGCCAGCTCGGCATATTCCAGCTCCCTGGCTATAACCTGTGTGTCACAGCTGCGGGGCCGGCCCGTTCGGTCGTTAAGAATGGTTATTTTATATTCGCTTACGGTATATACGTTGCGGTTGGGCGCAGTAAACTTTGAACTGCCGTTAATGGCCGCCGCTGCCGCGTAACCGTCCAGACCAGCCCAGAATTCATATAGTTTGCTCTGGGGTGGCTGGGTCCATATAATAAATGGTTCTTTATAGTTGTTAAATATACCTTCATTTGCGGGAAGGGACATTTCGCCAGTCTGGCATACGGCGCTTCTATCCGTAATGTATCTGTCCAAATCGTCTGCGGCGTTAGCGATTTCCGCAGTGAACTGTGGTTCGTCCTTGGCTATGGGCGCGGTTTTCAAATCATATTCAGGCTCAAGCAGGAAATTTATCATAGCGCGCTTAAACAGTATTTCGGATTTCTCCATCAGCAGCGCCGAACACTCGGCTGGAGTTAAATTATCATAGTATTTGCCTATTACTGTTAATATAAAGTACAGGGTGTAAATGCTTTGCTTGTCAAGCGTATATTCCCCGCTGTTGATTGTGTCCAGATATTCAGCCAGCTTACCCGCCGCTTTGGGAAGGCGGCCGGTCTCAATATAATGCTTGATTATATAAGCTCCGGCCATTATATCAATGCCGGGCATAAGGGGCAGATTTACTGTAACGTCCTGGTTATCCAGTATATCGTCTATTTTTTGCGCGGCTTCAAGAATGCTTCTGATTAAATCTCCGCCCGCATTTTCAAAAGAACAGCCGCCCTGATTGCCCAGCCCCAAATATATCTGATTGCTTTTTTCAGGGCCTTTATATGGAACAGCGTGAAATACATAGCTAACTGTCATACCCGAATCTCCTTGTCAGATTATAAAATAAAAGCGCTTATATTTATTATATCATTTCTTAAAACTATTGCAAGAAATAAAATCAGCGGGTTTTTTATATTTTGCCGCTTAGCCGAATGGAAAAAACACTTAAATTTAAAAAATTTTATATTAGTACGCATACTCTAAATACCTGCTGGATATCAAATGGACGCGGCCGCTTGTAACATTTCTATGCCGCGTTATTACGGAAAACTAAGTGATATTTCCCCATGCTTCATTCGTCTGTTTTGTCCCGTAATTAAATGTCGTTTTTGAATAAGCTATTTCTATGTGTTTTCTGTGCCTTGAAACCTTTAAAATCCAGGTTGTATGGATTCCTATTGCGTGACTTTAGTGCTCATCATGAAAGGGGCAAAGCACTCCTTGCTTTCGTCCCCTGGATTGATACATAAGGAACAGGCGGGTTTGTCAACGACGGACGCAGCCCGTTCATTTCATCGTTGACAAGGTCGGATGGATCTGCTTACAACAAATATTTTTTAATATCCACTATAAATTGATTACCGCAACGAGCAAGCTCCCCCAATACTCGATCAATCCCATATTCAAATGTGTGCCAATTTTCCCGATTGATGCCATGTGATTCAAATGGACAAACAATAAATTCTACTTTAGGAAAAGCAAGTTGATACAGCATCAAACAACGGCGGGCATGAAAGGCCTTGCAAACAATAATGGCTTTATTTATTTCAAGCTGGTTTTCATCTGCAATGATGCGTGACATAAAGGCGTTATCTCTTGTATGCCCAGAATTATTTTCGGCAAAAATTGAATTCTTTGGAACACCGTTTTTAACAAGCACATCAGTTAAAAACTTGCAATCTGTTTTGTAGTCTTTATTATATATGTCTTGCTTTGATTTTACGCCATCAAACTTTCCGATTTTAACGCTTACCCCCCTGAGGGTAAAAACTTATCTGCAAAACCGTCTTTGTAAAGTTTTGCCGCATATTCTCCTTGTTCAGGAAATGAACCGCCTGGCAACAAAATAATATCTGCTTTTTCGGGTTTGTCCTCTACAAAGATAAAATTTGTTATATCATCAATAATTCGATTTTTCATGTTCCTATACCTTACTAAGCATTTTTTCATTGATTTGCATTCATTTAGTTTGAGAAGATTATACCATATCCTTTGCTGATTCTCTACTTCATTCGGGATATAAACATGGATACCCTAAATTGACAAGGGGATACACGCCTCCAGCGGTCTGATTTCGGCATTTT
>URYI01000178.1 GCA_900552055.1 uncultured Eubacteriales bacterium
CGGCCCTCCCCCGCGTATGGCGAAAGGAGTAATCGGATGGCAAAAGAAGGAGAGTATTGTTTGGAATTAAGCCCCGAATTTAGGGATGTATTTTATATTGCTGGCCGTATTAAGCAGATAGATCCAGCTTATTATATTATGTTCAACAGAAACAGTTGCCGTTATCAGGTACATGCCGGCGAGGGGAAAAACTCCCTCCAGCTTGATTTGCCGTTTGATATCCTGGATAGCCGCGCACTTAATTATGTCCGGCAGACGGCCGTGTCGCGCATTAACGAATATCTGGCTGAAATAGATAAGGCAAATATGATTAATGAGCGTGCGGCGTTCTGATGAGGAGGAATACAAATGAAATTAAGAGAATTAGCCGCAGGCTGCGCTGTTCTTTTGGGAATTGACGATGGCTTTCTGCGGGAAGGCGGAGTTATGACTGAGGACGAGCAGCTCGTATATGAACGGCTTAAAAGCGCTATAAATTCAGTTTACAATTTTATAAGCAAGGATTACTGCCGGCCCCTTTATACGGAGACTGTAACTACGGATAATAAGTCCGGCGTGCTGATAAATGAACTGACTAAAAGCTTTATGCAGCTTCATTCGGCCAAAAATGAAAAAGGCTGTCCTGTAGCAGGCAGGGAATATCCGGATTATGTGCGCTTCAGCGTGCGTCCGGGCAGTCAGGTGAGCGTAACTTATTACTATCTTCCGTCCCGCTTGGAGGACTTGGACGATGAAGTGGAATTGCCTGAAAAGGATGTGGCGGCTGAAGCCTATCTTTACGGCGCTTTAAGTCTTTATTATACGACAGAGGGGCGCCATACCGAGGCTGCGGCATGGGACAGAAGATATAAAAGCGTCTTGGACGGGACGGAGAGAATGCGGGGCGAGCACCGGCTCCCCAGCCGGAGGTGGTATTAATGGCTTGGTACCGCAGCCTGCCCGAATATGATCAGGCGGATGAATACAGCTTTTATATCAGCGATTTTAAGGGCGGCGTAAATATGAATGAGGACGACCAGAATATGAGCATGAGCGAAAGCCCGCTGGCTTATAACATATCGGGCAAGGACGGCAGCCTTAAGCGCTGCGAAGGCTATGGCCGCGCTTATAAGCATGAGGATATGCTGGACAAGGAAATCCTCATACCCGAATTGCCGTCGGCTGGTTCGGGCCAGCTTCTTATGTACAGAGTGAATACCGAAACCCAGCCGCGAGAGCATTTGGCGTTTGTTAATAGCGTCGGGCTTTATAAATGTGTTCTGGATGGAGCGGCCCTCAAATGGCAATTAATTAATACAGTGGATTTCAGCACGGTAGAATATTATGTGAATTATCGCAGAGATACCGGAGACTGCCTGGTATTCGGTCCTGGGGTGGATGATAATAATATTTATTTATGGTCGTATTTTACTCAGCCTCCCTCTCCGGTTGAAGATGCTCCTAAACTGAGCAGTGCAGTTATCCACTATGAGCGCATGTTTGGCGTGGGCGATCCGGATCATGTGAACCGCATATGGTTTTCGGCGCAATTTGACCCTACTGATTTTACTGTATCTCTTGATGCTGGCGGTTATATAGACGTTATGGGGGATAAGGGCCGGGCGCTTAAAGTTGTGAGCTTTTCGGACAGCGTTTTTGTATTCTGGCAGTATGGGATAACCAGAATAAAAGCCTATAATTACCAGAGCGAGTTTACTGTAAGCGACATATATAACTGCGACAGTGAAATACTCAAGAACAGTATATGTGCTTGCGGGGACCAGATAATATTTGCTGCCAAAGATGGCATTTATTCCTTTGACGGGTACAGCGTTCAGAGAATAAGCGACAAAATAACCGGTGTATTTAATGAGGGATTGAACGCTTCGGGCGAATGCTCTGCTTATTTCCGCGGGAAATATTATCTGGCTGTTCAGAGCAGTTATCTGGAGGAGGTTGAGGGCAGCCTCATGCTGGAATATGATACCTCTTCTAATAAATGGCGTTTGTTTAAAGGACAGGCTATCCGCCAGCTGCTGGTCTATCATGATGAAGGACGCGAGCGCCTGCTGCTCCTAGGGAACAATTATGTCTATGAAATGGACGGTTCCCAAACCTTTGGAGGCATGCCCATAAGTGCCCGGTGGGATATGCCCATGAGCAACCTGGGCAAGCCCCATCTTATTAAAAATATCCGGGAGCTGCTCATTACAGCTCAGGGTGAAGGGCTTTTGCGGCTGAAAATGATAACCGAAAGCGCGCAGATTGAACGTACTATCCGATTAAGAGAGGAACGGAGAGTATATAAAGTGCCCATGCGCATAAGCGGCAAGCTGGTGCAGCTGAGTATAGAAAATGTCAGCGGCAATAATTTCACCGTAAGCAATCCGATGGTGATATACACCGCTCTCAGGGGGTGAATGGTTACTTGGCAGTCAACGCTGTAACACGCAATACTAAGAGAATTCTTATTTTGAATGAGGAGCTGAACGAGCAGAGGGGCATGATAAACGCTTTTCTTAATCCACGCAGCTATTCCTCGAATTCATTAGCTCTTTCTGCAAGCGAGAGCCAGCTTTTCAGCCTGAATGCCAGCGGAAGCTACGCGCTTTTTGGTTTTATAAGGCTACAGGTCAGCAATGCATCGGGCAATAATACGGTTTCGGTGAATTTTAAGGACAGCCAAGCCAATGTACTGAGTTCATGTATTAAGCCTATGTCCAGTTTGGGGACCCAGACCCTGGATATTCCCTTTTGCATATATCCTGAAAAAGGCCAGGTGACGGTAAACGCTTCTGCATCAGTCTCGTGTACGCTGAGCGAGGCAAAGCTCTTTATATTGGGCATGTAACATGACGCGTCCCCCCGCGCGTTATTTTATATTCGGGGGGAGAAAGCAGGGATGACCTATGAGTAACAGTAAAAAAGGGCAGTATGTTGTCCAGCGGGGCGATACTGTGGAGAGCATAGCTAAAAAACTGGGTATGTCCCCTTATGCTCTTGTGAGCCAGAATCCGTCCATACGTTCCCGAAAGCTGCAGCAGGGGGAACGTTTAAATTATTACAGCGCATCGTCTCAGAATACGCAGTCTTCCAATTCTGCGTCCTCTAATACGCCGGCAGCTTCACAGAATATTGCGAATATGCTCAACGGCGCTCTGGGAGCGGCGGGAGGAGCGCTGAGCAGCTCGTATTTGCGGGCTGAAACGCTGGAGGATGCGCTTGCGGCTCTTAAAAGGGAAGCGGGTCTGTCAGATTTGAGCGATGAAGAAGCCGTAGAGAGGGCCCAGCAGTTTAGGAGACAGAACTTATTGCAGCAGGCAACTCAGGCTTATCCTGGGCAAGTATATGATATCGGCAAGCTGCTGGATAATGCGGGAACCAGCCTTTCAGATACAACTATGCAGATTATTTCCAATATTACAGGAATGGACTATTCTGGGGTGTCGGGAAACTCAAGTAATAATTTAAATCGACAGCAGAGAGCGCTTTTGGCATTAGGGGAGTTGTCGGATTTGACCAATCTCTCCCCTGTTGCGGGCCAGGAGATAGACAGGGAGGCTATATACAGGCAGGCTTATGCAGAAGCGGAGGCCGATTATGCTAACCGCATTCTTAACGCTGTCAACTCGCTTAATACTAAACGCCGCAATAATCAGGATAAGAGGGAAACCCTCCAGGAGGATTATTTAAAGGATATGCGGGAGCTTGCCGACCAAACGGAGGAGGACAGCGAGGATGCGCTTCAGGACAGCATAAAAAAGGGTACCGCGCGGTCCAGCATTTTGGACGGGCTTCAGGCGGAAATAGAGCAGAACAGCCAGGACAGCGCGCTTCAGCTTGAAACTGATTTAAA
>URYI01000179.1 GCA_900552055.1 uncultured Eubacteriales bacterium
AGAAAATGCCGAAATCAGACTGCTGGAGGCGTGTATCCCCTTGTCAATTTAGGGTTATCTATTTTTAATTATTATTTAATGTGATTCGAGTGATAGTTGAGAAACAAAAGTGCTGTTTTATTGAACTGAATAAAATACTATGTTAAGATATAACCATAAGAAAGAGGTGGAATTATGAAAATAGGCAATAATATTAAGTTCTTACGTCATAAAAATGGGATTACGCAAGAGCAACTGGCAGAGCACTTAAGCGTATCATATCAAGCGGTATCAAAATGGGAAACAAATTCAAATACTCCGGATATTTCGCTTTTACCAAAAATTGCAGCATTTTTCAATGTTTCTATAGATATGTTGTTTTCTGAGAATATATCCGTCTGCCAAGGAGATTTTCAAGAGATAAAAGACGATGATGTAATTCGGATTGTTCAAATGAGGGGAAGGCAAATACTTAAAGTGACATCCAATTTTTCAGATAATCCGCCGATTGAAATTGCTTTTCCACATAATTGCAACGATAAAACGCAATATTTTAAGGTGGAAGTCTTTGGTCATGTCATTTCTGACAGTTCTATTAATGGAGACGTTATTTGTCACCAATCACTGCAATGCTCAACAATAAATGGGGATATACAATCGAATGGAAATATAAAAGCAAACGAAATCAACTCAAGAGGGAAACTGACATGCAACAATATTTTAGATTGTTATAATCTGCAATGTGACAATATAGAATGTGCGGGAAGTGTGAATTCTTCCAATTTGACTTGCAATCAAATCATTTATAAAAAGTAATTTTTTACAAGAGTTTAAATTCCTCCACCAAATCCGCAATGAAAACATCTGAAATTTTAATTAACCAATTCCTCGGAGCGGATACTATATAGTTGAAAGCTTTCAATAAAGAGCCGGAGGTGAGATTTTGGAACAGGAAAAAGCGGCAAAGTTATTATCAAATAACTTAAAAAGTATTTTTGCCTTTTCCCTGTCGAGGCTTTACGATAAGTCGGAAGCGGAGGATTTGACAAATGATATTATCTGCGAGGTGTTAAAATGCGCGCACCGATTAAAAAATGACGATGCTTTTTACGGTTTTATGTGGCGGATTGCAGAAAATACCTTTAAGAAAAGGATCCGAAAAAGCAATTTTCAAACGATAGAGTTTGATGAAAGCTTCGTCGGCACATATTGGGCAACACCTGAAGAGGAATATCTGAAGACAGAAGAACTTCAACTTTTGCGCCGCGAGTTATCCCTGCTTTCAAAACAGTATCGTGAAACCACTGTCGCGTATTATATTTACGGCAGAAGCTGTTCCGAAATTTCAGCCGACTTTGGCATCAGTACTGAAATGGTAAAGTATTATCTCTTTAAAACAAGAAAAATTTTGAAAGAAGGTATCGGTATGTCCAGAGCATTCGGAGAAAAAAGTTATCATCCCGGAACTTTTCGTATGGACTATTGGGGCGGCGGTGACAATTCTTGTTATTGGCAACTGTTTAAAAGAAAGCTTCCCGGAAATATTCTCCTCAGCGCTTATTATACACCTGTAACAATACAGGAACTGTCCATGGAGCTTGGCGTTGCCGTGGTTTATCTGGAAGATGAAATTGAGTTGCTCATGAAGCATGACCTCCTTAAGAAAATCGGCGATAAATATCAGACAAACATTATCATTTTTACCGATGACTACGAGAAAAAAGTGGCAACGGAAATTAAACCTGTTTATGAAAAGACAGCAGAACAATTAAACGAAAAACTGTCAGATGTTCTTCCTAAGCTGGTAACGCTGGATTTCAAAGGAAATAATTATAGTCAAAACCGGCTGAAATGGACTTTTGCAAATTTGGTGATGGTGTTTGCGCTGAACCTTTCAGATGGCGTCGGGCGAAAGCGTTTTGGAGATTATCCTCCGCTTTCAAACGGCAGCTATGGATTTGTGTTCGGGTATGATAACGATTATCAAAATCATCATTTTCATGGTATCTATGACCATTGCGAGAACCATGACCACACTGCATATTTTTCGGTGGAAAACTATCGCATCATTGAGAAATGCCAATTTTGGGAGCCTGTAATTTGGAATCAATCGGTGGAAGCGATGTGTGATGCTATTCTTGAAAAGACGGCGGACCCAAACAACGATATGCTGATAAAGCTAATCAGCGAAGGTTTTATTTCAAGTCATGATGGAAAATTATCAGCTGAATTTCCCGTGTTTTCTGCTGATATGATGGACAATACCATTTGGCAGATATTAAAACCGCTGGCAGAAGATGTTTGTGAATGTATGATTCAAGTAAGTGACCTTGCTGCGCAAACGCTGGAGAATTTTATACCCAAAGCTTTGCGCAATCAGGGGGCACAGCTTGCGTTTATCCATCATCAGTTGGACGTTATGGCTTTTATCATGGAGACGATGGTTGAAAGGAAGTGGCTTATCATACCCGAAGGGGAGGAAAAGCTTTGCGTTTTCGGAGTAAAACGATAATGCTTATGGATATTTATACATTGATTCAATTCCATCCAACGAAATCGCAAAATATCTTTTTTAGGTTGGCTTGACACACGAAAACACCATTGAGATCTGAATCCCATGAATTTGGCTCAATGGTGTTTTTATTATAAGCTTAATATTTATGCTAGTCTGTGGGCTTTATGTTTTTCCATCCAAACTGGATATTAAATCTGTAAATGCTTAAAACAGAGGCCGAAAAATGGAACGGGGGGTTTGAACCCGTGCGCCTAATTTGATATAGAATATAAAGAAGCATATTTTCTGAGCATTTCCTTTCTGCTATTTGCAAATTCCTGTTCAATACGGGAGTTCACCTCGCATTTCCCAAAAGCAATAAATATATTTTTTATAGCCGCCGTCCAAAAATATTGCAGAAAGAAATTGATGATTGTAAGACTATGGACTTTTTTTGCTGTTAGCTGATATAATAAATAATAATACTGGTTTTGGAGGAAGTATATATGGACTTCATGGATAAAACCAATAAATATTATTCTCTGTGGCTTGGGGAAGCAGATATACTGTGCCGCCCTTTTTCCGGCGTAAGATGGGTTTATTCGCCCGAACGCAATCAAATTCAGACTGGATATTCACAGCAATTTGACATCTATATCCTTTTTCAACCCGAAAGAACTGTAATATCATATGGTGAAAATATTATCAGTGAAGCAGACGAAATCAGGAAACAAATTCAAACTGCCCGAACCTTTTATGAGGTTGAAAAAAGCTTGGTTTCTGTGTTTGGAAGCCGCTGTCAGCATTTCATCAAATATGTTTTTGACAAGCCGGAGAAGGTGCTTCAGGCTGCATCCTATGCAAGGCTATTGTCTCCTGAGGAATATTTGCAGTTTAAAGAATTTTTTACTGCTAATAACCCAGGATGTACAGATACCGGCTGGCTGGAGCCATATTTTATGGATCTAGTTGAACGGCATTTATGCTGTGGACTTTTTAGCCAGGACCTGTTGGTGAGCTGTACCGATGCGCCCGACATGCCATATATGCAGGATGAGGTGCAGGAAATCGGCATCAACACATTGGAGCTGTATAGGGAAAAGGGCTATGCGGCCCAGGCGTGCTTCACATGTCTCAAACAGATGCTTCAAAACGGAATATGCCCTCAGTGGTCCACCTCAGTGCATAATGCTGCATCCCAAAGACTGGCTGAAAAAATAGGCTTTGTGAAATATGCGGATGTTATCACAGTATCTTTATCCTAAATTGCCAAGGGGATACACGCCTCCAGCGGTCTGATTCCGGCATTTTCTGCGTCATCGTCA
>URYI01000180.1 GCA_900552055.1 uncultured Eubacteriales bacterium
TCCCCTGCCGTAAGAGGGTTCCATAGTAAGGAGTATAGGGTAAGCGGGCAGCAGGCTCATCTCCTTGGCATATTGTATGAAAAAATTCTTATGCAGCATTATATGGTACAGCTTTATGGACTGTGTAGGATAATATCCGTGCCAGTAGCCCGGAGGGATAATAAAAATATCATTTTTTCCTATTTCATAGCAGCCGTTGTTGAAGTAATGGTAGCCTTGCCCCTGGATTATGAAATTCAGTTCATAAAAATCGTGAATATGCATCCCCGCTTCGTAATTCTCCTGATAAAAGGCTCTGGCAAGAATGGGGGAGGATGGATTGAAAAAATAGTTGCTGTACCAATGTACAATGTTAGAATATGGCAGGGTTTTTGGAGGCATAGCTAACGCTCCCTTCTCTTAATGTGATATTATTGTACAATATTATGTTTATAATATGCAATATTTTTTTGCGTCCAATGTTTAAACTTTAATTAAATTTTATTATAGGAGGCTTATTTATGCCGGATAATATCAGAATTATAAACGATTCAGAAATGTCTCATTCGGACGGCTGGGAATACCGCCGGGTGCTGCCCAGGCATCTTATATATTTTGACCATACGTCCTCTGTTACCAATACGCAGGGCGCATGGGCGGAATACAGGCTTTCGGGCTGCGAGCGCATAAGGCTTTTCATGGGCATGGAGCCCAGCGACGGCGTTATAAGGGTATATCTTGACGGCGCC
Source organism: uncultured Eubacteriales bacterium (assembly GCA_900552055.1). Classification (GTDB taxonomy): domain Bacteria; phylum Bacillota; class Clostridia; order Christensenellales; family QALW01; genus Neochristensenella; species Neochristensenella gallicola. The sequence continues at coordinate 729 of URYI01000180.1, forward strand.
GCTGTTGCGGACGTGGATTTAACCAAGATTACCGATAATATTGCCTATGATTCGGGCAAGCTGGAATGGGGCGAGCATTTATTGAAGGTGGAAGTGCTTTCCCAGGATAAAAAGGTGGATATAGACTATATCGAATGTACAGGCAAGGAGCCTGAGGCTTATTACATAGATAACCGCAACAATGCCTTTGTACATTTTACCTATGAATTTAAAAATATCCCCTCTGATACGGCCAAAAGCGGAAGCGTGACTTTTACGAACGAGCCTGACGAATTTATTGAAGTGTATTTTGCCGGTCCGTTTATACGCATGTACGCGCCCAAGGGCCCCAAAGGCGGTATTGCTAAAGTGTCCGTAAACGGGAAGGATTACGGCGAGATAGATTTTTATTCTGAAAAAGAAGAGCCTGCCGCGCTTGTATTTGAGGCGGATAACCTCTGCCACAAGGATGAAATTGAGCATTTCAGCCGTTTGGCGGTAACTGTTACAGGCAAAAAGAACGCTAAGGCTGCCGATGCTCTTGTCAGCGCGGATTATTTTGAAATAGGCGAGCCCAGCTGCGTGCGGACGGTTATGAACAGGCGCTCGGACGAGGAAACCGACGCTATGGCTCGATATGAGACAACCTTTACCCCGCCTGAGGAATGGAAGCCTGTTACTCCCCGCGGTCAGGTGCCAGTAAACGGAGTAAAGATAGGAGAGGGCGTATTTAAGGATGCCATGTATAAGAATATCAGGTATTTGAAGGATTCCTATAAGCTGCCTTTATGGGTAGACGGCAAGGATCCCGACCGCATATGGGTGGATATGCTGGTAGCCTCAAACGAAGGCCGTATGCTGGGCGGCATAGGGCATACTCTCCGCTTTATTGAGGATGAGGAATTAAGGAAGATAGCTAAGGAGATAATTGACGCCGCCGAGCGCCGTCAGTTTACCAATAATAACGGCTATTTAATGCCGTATGAGAGCAAGAATTACCGGCTTTGGGTACACCAGACCTGGCCTCTGGTCAGCCGCGGCGAAGAGAAGAATTATGACAGGGCCATGTTTACTAAAGGCATGCTGGCCTGCGGTCTTGCCGGTTTTGATGAAGTATATGATATGCTTCGCAAATTCTACGATTGGTTTAATTCAGCTGAAGAATATCTGCCCTATATGCTTATGGACAGCATGGCGATACAGGGAAGCGTAGCCGGCCCGATGGTGTATAACAGTCCCGCCGGCGTTCCGGAAGATATTATCACCACCATGAAATACTATGACCTGGAATGGTGGATGGACTTCTTAAAGCAGCGCATCCCCGAATGCATATACCGCTTTACCCTCAACCGTCCTCACAACTATCTTATTACCAGCATAGTGGCTTTCTTTGAGGAATATAAGGCGACGGGCGAACAGAAATATCTTGATGCCTGCAAGGGCGGCTGGGATATATATCATAACTATTTCCAGAATATCGGCGGCGGCATAAGCATCTGCGAGCATTTTGAGGTTGCACCCAATTCTCAGCTTATTGCCAATCTGCCTACTAACATTTACGAGACCTGCGCTAACGTATTCTGGATAGACCTGAACCACAGACTGCTTCAGCTTGAGCCGGATAACGAGCTTTATGCCTTCCATGTAGAGCAGAGCCTCTATAATATCGTTCTGGCCTGCCAGGGCGAGGACGGCAGAATAAGATATTTCAACCATATGAACGGCGTTAAATACGCTCCGGGCCGTTATAATACCTGCTGTGAGATTCAGGCGACGGCGGCTATAGGCATGATCCCGCAGTTTATCTATATGCCTGATGAAGAAGGGGTTTATGTCAATCTCTTTGCGGCTTCGTCAATGGATGTATCGGTGGACGGCAAAACATTTGAAATTAATATGGATACCCGTTTCCCGTATGAAGATACGGTTTATATGACGGTAAAGGCTCCGGAAAAAGGCCGCATGAAGCTGAGAGTGCGTATGCCGCGCTGGATGACGCAGACCACGGACATTTATTTTGACGGTGAAAAAGTGCAGACCGGCGAACCGGGCGGCTATGCAGTATTTGACCGCGAATGGGAAGGCAGCACGGTTATAAGCTTTAAGCTGCCTATGGCTATGAAGGCCACTCAGTATAAGGGCGCCAATACCGTAGAAGGCAAAAAGCGCTATGCGCTGGAATACGGCCCCCTGCTTATGGCTGTGCGCGGCCCGCTTACCAGCGAGGGCATAGGGGACAACGAGCCTACTCTCGTTCTGCCTCTGAGCATTGACGAATTGCTTGGACGCCTTGTAAGAAAGGGAGAAAAGCTGGAATTTGCCGTAAAAGGCTTGGACGAATACGACGTTATTCCTTATTTCGATTTAGAGCAGGAGGAATTCAGCTGTTTCCCTGTGTTTGAAAAATAATTTCATAAAAGGCGCTGAAATTGCGCAAGCTATTGATGCAGCTATAAAAACAAGGGAGGCGCCTTTATGGATGATAAATTCTATCAGGAGGATGAGCTGGATATAGATATGCCCAGGTCGGTGGCTTCGTCTACCGAATGCACGGGCCTGACAGCGACAGCTCCTCAAAATGCAGGAGAAGCTGAGGCGTACAATCAGATATACAACATACATCTGAAGCCTCAGTTTGATAAAAGGAAGAAGAAAAAATAAAGACGGCTGGAATGTATAAGCTTCAGACAAAACGGAGGGCGCTTAAAAAGCGTCCTCCGTTTTACTGTTTTATTAAGGGTAATTTGCAAGGAGAATGATTTGAGTATCAAAAAGGACAATATAACCAAAGCATGCACCCTTTTACCAAGAAGAGAGCGCACGGTTATTATATTCGGCTATATACTCAGGCATTCTGTATATCCGCGTGCTGATGGCCGGCCGCCTGGTACTTCGGGCAAAAGGCCTTAATGCAAGATGGCTTTTTTTCTTTAAACAGCCGGCCGTATGCAGAGATACCGAGGCGTCCTAAGGCTTATAAGGCCACAATATTGCAGTTCTGCAATGCCTGGCCTACCCTAAATTGACAAGGGCATATACGGTCAGGACAGGGCTGTTTGAGTGTCCCG
>URYI01000181.1 GCA_900552055.1 uncultured Eubacteriales bacterium
CTTTGCCCCCCTGCGCGCGCGGCGGGACTGCCCCAGGGCTTTTCAGCGCTAAAATCCGGTTGACGTATCCGCTTTGAACACATATAATAGTGCATGTCAGTAAAAGGGAGTAGCTTGCGGAAAGAGTCCGTAATATGAGGCGTCAGTACGGTTTAAGAGTTAAAGCCCGCCCATTATTTTAAAAAGCGAGACTTCTGACGTTTAAAAGGCGCCCGGAGTCTTTTTTAATGCTTAAATAAAGCCTGGCCGCGCTGTTTTTCAGCATGGCGGGCGGATATATTGTACAAAGGGGAAGAAAAATTATGAGCATGCTGTACGAATACATCATGATGATTGAGTGGCAGCAGGTGGTAATGTGGGCTATAGGCGGTTTGCTTATATTCCTGGCCATTAAATTTGATATGGAGCCTACCTTGCTGTTGCCTATGGGCTTTGGCGCCATATTGGTCAATCTGCCTCTCTCAGGCGCAGTGGATCAGGGCAATGAGGCGGGGATTATAGATATCCTGTTTCAGGCCTGCATTCAAAACGAGTTGTTCCCGCTGCTGCTGTTTATAGGCATAGGGGCTATGATAGATTTCGGGCCGCTTTTGCAGAATCCTAAATTGCTCCTTTTTGGAGCTGCGGCGCAGTTTGGTATATTTATGACCTTCTCTTTAGCCTCCCTTGTAGGCTTTGAGATGAAAGATGCCGCCAGTATTGGTATAATAGGCGCGGCCGACGGTCCTACCTCCATTTTCGTGGCAAATTATTTGGGAACAGACTATAAAGGAGCGATAATGGTGGCGGCTTATTCGTATATGGCGCTGGTACCCATAATCCAGCCGCCTATTATCAAGCTTTTGACCACTAAAAAAGAACGGCTTATACGCATGCCCTATGAGCAGAAAAATGTGTCTAAGACCGTCAGGATACTCTTCCCCATAGTTATTACGGTGATAGTCGGCCTGGTAGCTCCCCGCTCGGTGGCTCTTATAGGCTTTTTGATGTTCGGCAACCTTATAAGGGAGTGCGGCGTTTTAAGGATACTTTCCGAGACCGCTCAGAAGGAGCTGTCCAATCTTGTTACATTGCTTCTGGGCATTACCGTTGCTTCAACAATGCGCGGGGAGGATTTCCTGCGAGTAGATACGCTTATTATACTGGGCCTGGGCCTGTTCGCTTTTATATTTGATACGGCGGGCGGCGTCATGCTGGCCAAACTGATGAACCTCTTCTGCAAGAAAAAGGTCAATCCCATGGTGGGTGCGGCCGGCATTTCGGCTTTCCCCATGTCAGCCCGCGTAATTCATAAGATGGGGCTTAAGGAGGATAATCAGAACTTTTTGCTTATGCATTCTATAGGCGCGAACGTGTCAGGCCAGATTGCCTCGGTTATAGCGGGCGGCCTGTTGCTGAATTTTGTTGTTGCGGGATAAGGAGGCAGTAATATGAATGTTGATGCGTTTATAAATTCTCTTTGGATAATGCTTAAAGGCATGGCGGGAATTTTTATAGTTACTGCCGTGATAGTTATTGCCATGCTCCTTCTGGTGAAATTATTTCCCGAAAAGAAGGATAAAAAGGATAAATAATGCCGTTCAGGCAGTTTGAAGGCCTTAGACGGCGTTAAAAAACAAATCCTTGATATTATAAGAGAATATTAAAACAGGCCGCCCGGACAATTTTCCGGACGGCCTGCGCTTATATTTCAGATGCTTAAATGGGGCGGGCGGTTTTTTCAAGCGCCCTCTTTTTTATATCTGATCTGTCTTATACCGGCAATAATTTAGCTTTCATGCTGTCAGACAAACGCATCTACATCATCGCAGCATTGGAAGGACGAATCAATATAATGGGCAATCATACGCGCCTTAAAATTGCGGGTTCCGCACATGGAGCCGGAGGTTTCTTCAGCCAGGCTCAAATCCTCAGGCAGCACAAATTTAATGCACTTTACCAATACGTCCCGGCAGGAGAGCTGCTGGTGCGCGGGAACGGTTATGGCTTTGACGCCGCGCTGGTGCTCGTTGCCCTCCTGGTCAACTTCGGTCAGGATTACTCCCAGCGCTACCCTCTTATTAGGGCAGACGTTTTTAATGTTGACGTCCAGCTGGAGGATTCGGCCTATAGATTCCAAATAAACGTCTCCGGCGTCAAATTCTATTGAATCTTCGCAGCCGCTTATCGCCACGTCCACAGGGACGGGACAGGGCTCCGGATGCACGATTATCCCGCATTCTACGTCTACTTCGGGGTCGGGGAAAATTGCCGTGTTGTTTTCCGAGTCGGTATAGGTGATAGACTGGTTAACCTTCTTGGTTCCAGGCGTATCCGCAACATGCACAATATCAAATTCCAGCGTCGCGCCTTCGTTGGCCGTCGTGCCTAACTGGTCGATGGTCCATTTAAGGGTGGTGGAATTAATCATGCTGGCCGCGCCCTTTGTGGGCATGGAAATGCTGGTTATGGCAAAATCCGAATTAAGAACCTCGTCTATAACTATATTGGTGGCTCCCGGCTTGGATATATTCTGCGCCAAATCCTCGAATAAATCTTCCAAATCTGCGTCGTCAGGGGTGATGGCTACATGCGAATCGTTCGGGTCGGTGGCCCATTCGTCTAAAACGTCCGGATCTATTCCGTCCGAACCCACTAAGCCGATGCAGTATATTATTACGCCCGCGGCGCGCGCGGCGGCGGCCCCAGGATTGGGGTCGGGTCCGGCGCTGGTCTTGCCGTCTGTGAACATGACCATTACCTTGGCGTTGGAAGAATTGGGGTCGAATAAAGCAAAGGCCTTGGCAAAGGCGTCGGCATGGTTGGTCGAGCCTCCCGCGGTCAGGCCGTTCACAGCCGCTTTTAAATCGGCGACTGAAGTTATCAGCTGGGTGTTCTGAACGGCAGAGTTTGCAAAGCTGACTATGCCTATATGGCTGCCTGAGCCGATCTGCCCGTCCTGAGAACTGTCGGTAGCTTCGTCTATTATATCAATAAACTTATTGGCGCCGCTCTTTAAATTGGCTAGGGGACTGCCCGCCATGCTTCCCGATCTGTCCAGAATCAGGACGATGTCGGTGGGGCTGCTGCTTATATCGGGGGAAGCAGACAGCGCAAGCGTAACCCTCAAAGAACCAGAACAATCTATATGGTTAGTGCTTATAGTTTTATTGGAACTGTTTAAACCCATAATAATGTCTCCTTTAGTGTTTTGGGGCGTAAGCCCTGATTTATTATATGTGCCCGCTTGCCTGGCTGTGCTTTTATCCCAGGGCTAAAATAGAGATATTATATATTTACATTAATCTTGTATTGAAAATATCATTGCGTTTTATATAAAAAATAAACAGCGGCCGGCCCGCTGTTCGGATTGTTTTTTGATTTTCAGCCGTTCGCGCGCTGTCCAGGCCGCGGCGTCTCTGGGCAGGCGCCTTTACGGCGCCTGCCTGGCCGGGCCGTAGCCCGGCCCGCGGCCGCAGGCCGCGCAGAGACGCCGCAGCCTGGACAGCGCGCGTTCTAAAGCACATCAAGCCGCCTGAAAATACTGCAAAGGTGCTCACTGCGCGCTTTAATAAACTGCTTATTTCATGCCGGCTGGGATTGTTTTCTATTTCCGCTTTGCGGACGGCAAATAATCTGCGTGTATAGACAATACAATCAGAGTACAATGCGCTTCAGAGGGGTGAAGTGTTGGGTTTTGCCGTGCTGCCGTCCTTTAAAAAATACGCTCGGTATTTCCGCCGCGGCTGAAGGCCGCAAGGCCGGGTATATGTGCT
>URYI01000182.1 GCA_900552055.1 uncultured Eubacteriales bacterium
CCGTTTGGGCACAGCACGGTGCACTATATAAAATACTGCCTTATGCGGCTGTGCGGCTGTGCCGGTTGCAGCCGCCTTTAATGCTAGTATTTAAAGCTTTACAACCCAGCCGAATGGATCTTCCAGACGTCCGTACTGTATGCCGGTAATTTCGTCATACATCATCTGGGCTATAGGTCCTATCTGATTGTTATTAATGACTATTTCCTCATCTTCCATGCGCAGCATTCCTACGGGGGAGATAACGGCGGCTGTTCCGGTGCCGAAGCATTCGTTCAGTCTGCCCTCTTTCGCTGCCTGGAACACTTCTGCTATGGGCAGCTTGCGCTCCTCTACTTTCAGTCCCTTATATTTAGCGTATTTTATTACCGAATCTCTGGTTATTCCGCCCAGGATGCTTCCCTCCAGAGGAGGCGTAACAAGCACGTTGTCTATAACGAAGAATATGTTCATAGAGCCTACTTCTTCGACATATTTGCGCTCTACGCCGTCCAGCCAGAGCACCTGGGAGTAGCCTACTTCCTTAGCGTGCTCGCTGCCTATAAGGCTGGCGGCATAGTTGCCTGCGCATTTGGTAAAGCCGGTTCCGCCGCGCACTGCACGGACGTATTCATCCTCAACAAATATTTTAACCGGATTAAGCCCTTCGGCGTAGTAGGGGCCGACGGGGGAGAGGATTATGAAGAAAAGGTATGTATTAGAAGCGCGCACGCCCAGATGAGCGTCAGTTGCTATGATGGTCGGCCGGATATATAAGGAGGTATTAGGAGCGGTAGGGATCCAGTCCTGCTCTAAGAGAACAAGCTCCTCCAGCCCTTTAACCGCTTCGTCAACATTTATTGGCGGAATGCACAACCTTTCGCCTGAGCGGTTCATGCGCTCAAAATTGCTGCTGGGACGGAACAAGCGTATCTGTCCATCCTTACCCTTGTATGCCTTCATGCCTTCAAAAATAGCCTGTCCGTAATGAAGGGCCATGCAGGCGGGATCTAATTCCAGGGGCTGATAGGGGACTATCCGCATATCGTGCCAGCCCTCCATGGGGGAATAATCCATCATAAGCATATGGTCGGTATAAACTTGTCCGAAACCAAGCTTATTTTCGTCCTGGGGCTTTTCTTTAAGCACCGCTGCCTTTTCAATTCTCATATATATCACCTCAAATAATTATTTTATATCCGTTTGCCAAGGCATATAGCCTGCCTCGGATATGTTCAGAATCAGCTTGCCCGCAAGATATTTATTGAGCTTTTCCTGAGCGCTGGGGGCATCTTCTTTTTTTACCAGCAGCTTTAGATGCGGACATTCGGCGTAAAGAGTCTCAAGCTGCTGAATAAAGCTGTTTTCGGGCAAAGAGAGCAGGTACTTGAGCCTGTCCAATTCCTTATAGTCAATTTTCAGCTCCAGCATTACGCTTTTATGCATCTGGCAGACACCCGCCTGCTTAACGGCCAGAGCCGCCGAATGCGCATATGCCCTGATTAATCCGCCTGCGCCCAGAAGAATGCCTCCGAAATATCTGGTTACTACTATTATGCCCTGGGTTATTTCCTGGCGGCGCATTACTTCCAGAATGGGCTTGCCGGCAGTGCCCTGGGGCTCTCCGTCATCGCTGAAACGCGCGCTGTTGCCCTGCGGGTCTAATATATATGCGCTGCAGTGATGAGTTGCGTCAGGGTAGAGTTTTTTTTCCTCGGCCAGCACTGTTTCGGCATCCTTTTGACAGGAAATTCGCTCCGCGCGGGCTATAAAACGGGATTTATTTATAATGTACTCGCTTTTGCCGCTGCCAAGGAAAGTTCGGTACGCATCCATTATTTCAAAATAATACGCAGATGCGCCTTTTTCCCTTTATGAAGGATAAATTGCCCTTCCTGCATGGCTTGGGCGGGAATGCAGTCGTCCACGCTTTGGATCTTAGTTTCGTTTACCGAAATGCCGCCTCCCTCAATAAGCCGGCGGGCTTCGCTTTTGCTTTTAACCATTTGCGCAAGGCTGAGGGCGTCTACCACTTTTAAATTGTCGCCAGTCTGGCTGCGCAGCAGTTCCATAGTAGGCATGTTGTCCAGGTTCCCAACGCCGAATACGGCTTCAGCGGCATTTTGCGCTTTAATTGCTTCTTCCCGGCCGTGTACTATTGAGCATACCTCAAAGGCCAGCCGGCGTTTAGCTACGTTAATGCGTTCGTCGGTATAAGCGCAGAGTTCGCTGATTTCTTCTAACGGCAGGAAGGTTAAAAGCTTAAGGCATTTTTCCACGTCTCTGTCATCGGTATTCCGCCAGTACTGATAAAAATCGTACGGAGAGGTTTTTTCCGGGTCAAGCCATACGGCGCCGGCCTGGGTTTTGCCCATCTTGCGGCCGTCGGCGGTAGTGAGCAGGGGAATGGTAAGAACATAGGCGTCCTTACGTTCCTTGCGGCGTATTAGATCGGCGCCGGCAAGCATGTTGGCCCATTGATCGTCTCCGCCCATTTGGAGGATTGCCCCATGCGTTTTATTCAGCCTTAAAAAGTCATAGGCCTGAAGCAGCATATAGTTAAATTCAAAAAAGGTAAGGCCCCGTTCCATGCGGGCTTTAAAGCATTCGGCCGTCAGCATTTTATTTACAGAGAAATGCACGCCGATGTCCCTCATAAATTCAAGGTAATTTAAATCCAGCAGCCAGTCGGCATTGTTTACCATAAGAGCTTTATCGTCTGAAAAATCTATAAAACGGGAAATCTGCTGCTTAAAGCGCTCAACGTTATTTTTTATAGCATCTCCGTCCAGCATTTGTCGCATATCGGTCCGCCCGGACGGGTCGCCTATAATAACTGTACCGCCGCCTACCAGCACTATCGGCCTGTGGCCGGCACGCTGCATATGAGCTAAGGCCATAAGAAGCACAAAGTGTCCTACATGCAGGCTGTCGGCTGTGGGGTCAAATCCTGAATAAAAGGTTACGCTTTGACTCTCCAGCAATTTATATAAATCCTCTTCAAATACCACCTGTTTAACAAATCCGCGGCTTCTGAGAGTATCCAAAACGTTTGCCATTATTTTCACTCCTTAAATTTTATTATCCTGCCGGCAGAACAGAATAATTAATGCTTTGTTAATTAATTATATTATACCAATTTTAATATTTTAGCAACTGATATTGTGAATAAAATACTTAATATAATTATAAACCAATAAAAAATATAATTATTTCTTAATTTTTCGGCATAATAATATTGACGTATTTTTTGCTCTCAGTATACAAAGGCATTTGCATTTAACTCTTTTGATGCGGCTAAAGGCATGCATATAATAGGGCGGACGCGTTTGCCTTTGTATATTGAGAGCAGCAGCGTCAGTAAATCATAAAGGAGATAAATATATGAAAAAGATATTGATTGCTGGAATTATTGCTGCGGCTTGTTTGCTTTTTAGTTCATGCTCCGGAGAGGATATTCTGCCTTCGGCTTCGCCGGATAGAAATACGCAAACGGTTATGCCTGAGGAGACTGTTCGGCCTGAAAACACTCAGACTGCTACGCAGTATTATACCCCGCCGTCCAATTCTATGTCTACAGGTACATTTGGAGCTACGCACAGTGCGGCACAAAGTGCTTCTGAGGTTGCTTCCAGCCCTGGGAACAGTGAAATAGCTGAATCGTAATTTTTATATCCAGGTTTTCGGATAAGGCAATTTTTTAATATAAATAAAACTCCAATGCGCGGTATGGAATTAACAAAATTCCATAC
>URYI01000183.1 GCA_900552055.1 uncultured Eubacteriales bacterium
CATAGACAAAACTCTTTCGCTTTTTCCGGTCTCACATCATTGACAAACGAACAAAACGCAAGGGGGCCAGAATATATCTTCCAATGCGCTGCGGCGTTTGCGGCCCGGCGGGCCGCCGGCCGGGCCACCGGCCCGGCCGAGGCAAGCTTCGCTTGCCAAACGCCCGCCCCCGCCCCTGTATTCTGTTCCCTGCGCTCGCCGCGCCGCCTTAAAAACAGTAGGCGTACCTTTTTAAAAGCGTATAATTTTTAAAAGCACAGGCGGGATTTAAATTTTCTTTTTCCTTCGGACAGCCAGCACGCACGCCAGCACCGCTCCAATTACGGCTATTCCCGCGATCACAGCGTAAAGGGCAATATCGCCGTTCTGCGACGGATTGTCTGCTGAAGAAGTAGCAGAGGGAGTTCCGGCCGAAGCGGTCGAACCGGGGTTAGTGGGTGTGGCGGCAGGGGTTTGAGCCGTAGGAGTATTGCCGGGTGAAGGCTCAGGGCTTTGCATGGCCCGCTCTCCTCCGAAGTTTTCCACCATTGCCGAAAGCATGTTCTGGGCTGTCACCCTTATGAGCCAGTCGTTGCCGTGGTTTATGTTGTTGCCGCTGGTGGAGATAAAATCCTTGGTTTTTAAAATATCCGAATGGGTTTTGTACATATCTACCAGCGCATGCTCTTCTCCTGCTATTTCATAGGCTTTTTCAACGTAGGCCGGCGTGTAGGTGTCCTTAGGATTAGTCACCATGCCCGTCAGGATAAGGAACTCGCATTGGGGGTTGTTTTCCCGGAATATATCCATCATGGCTTCAATATCTGCTTTGAATTGCTCGGCGTTGATGCCTACGCCGTAGTTGTTGCCCGCAAAGAAGCCTATTATTACAAGGTCGTAATCTCCGGCCTGGGCGATTTGCTGGTATCTGTCCCCTACCGGCTTGCCGTCCGTGCCGTTTACCGGCCGGCTCTGTCCTCCGGCAGTGTATGAGGTTTCGCCCTTTAACGCCGCCAGGCCCGCGCCTGTGTTCCAGCCGCCTACGCCCAGGTTGGTTATTTTTGCCGGCATGCCGTTATCGTTAAGGTAATTGCCCATAAGGTCGGAGAGTATGGGCATATAGGGAGCCCGGCCGTGGAACCCGCTGGCGTCGGCGCCCTGGAAAGAGCTGGAGCCGTAGAAGAGTATGCTTGCTTCCTCACCGTTTTTCAGCTTTTGGGTAAAGGAGGGCAGGCGGTCCCCCTGATAAGAGGCTACGGATATATCTTCAGCCTGGCTTAAATCATATTCATAGGTAATAGCTATCTGCTTTTGATATACAAACGGCCCTACGCAGTATAATACGCCGCCCAGCCGGCAGCGGCCCGTCTCGTCAAAAGAGCCGTCCCAGTCTTTTACATATTCAGTGGACCCCTCTTCCTTCAGGCCCATTAAAGCGCCCTCGTAGAAATAGGGGATGGAGGAACCTTCCAGCCAGCGCAGCTCGTTGGTGCCTTCAACCCAGGTATAGTCCACACCCTCCTTGTATTCTTTGTTGAGCGCGTTATTTACTACCGAAATAATGCGGGTAGGGGTAAAGAGAGTATGAGCGCTTATAACGTCTCCCTCCTGGAGCATGCATACCGTCTCGTTATACATGACGTTTTCAGTCCAGAAGGCCTGTATGCGCTGCTGGTCAGTATAGGAATATTCGGGGTTGGTTATATCTGTAAATTGTTCCACGAATTCTACCTCCGGCAAAACTTCATCTATCATAAACATGTCGTTGATTTCCACAATCCCCTGGCCGGTGCTGCCGTTATCCTTGATATAGAAGCCCAGACTGTAAAAGGACTTATTGCCTCCGTTGTTCCAGTCGGGGGGATTGTTCATGCTGGTGGAAACCCGGCTGGTGGGCAGAAGGAGCGCCCCTTCAAAATTGGCGGGGAGCACGGCGGCTATGCGGTTGTTGGATACCACTGCCTGCGCTTTGGCTACCTGCCCGTTAGCGTTTGCCAGGAGCATATCCTCGCCCTGGTTGGACATGCGGAATTTGGCGCCTCCCTGGCGCGTGCCCTGGAAAGCGAAATGTATGTCCGCGTCCGAGCAGTTTTTGACGCTGAAGCCAATCCATACGGCATCGGCCACTTCTGCCGCGGCAATATTGCCGCCGTCGTAGAAGGAATAGCACTCAACATACCCGCCTGAATTGCAGGCCATGGTCAGTATTCCGTCAGTTACTGCCATAGTGCCGCTGCCGCTGGCTTCGCCTACGACGTTTCCGTCTGTAAAATCCGTTAATGTGAGGCAGGAAATATCATTTCCGCCGTAATTCAGCGTTTGCTGGGCCGCCGCGGCTGGGAAAGCCAAAAGCAGGAGCAGCGCCGCAAGCAATAGGGAAACAGCTTTTTTCAATTTTACTCCATCCTTTCAGAGGGAAACGCGCGCCGCTTCATTTACAGGATTGTTCTCTTATTGTTTTATCTATGCTATTATATAATATGGTAAGGGAAATTTCAAGCGGCTTTGTTTTCCTGAATTAAATTTAATTTATTATAGCATAGCCTAAGTTATAATTAAAATATCAAAATAGCATATTAGATATATTGAAATATTATAGGTAGTGTGATATATTAGTATTTAGGATTTAATTTTGATATGCGCGGCGCAAAGGTTTTATAAGGGATTTTAAGCGGATTTAACCGCGGCATCAGCCAAAGTCAGGAAAATTCAATATCTAAATATATAAATAAGGGGAGCCTGGATATGAACTCTGAAACATTATATCAATTCTTAGAGGTGGCTCAGGAGGGGAGCATTTCGGCAGCCTCCCGCAAGCTGATGATAGCCCAGCCCGCGCTGAGCAAGCGCATGCAGGCGCTGGAGAGGGAATTGGGATGCACGCTGTTTATAAGGGGCAGCCGCAGGGTGAGCCTTACTGAAGCTGGGGAAGCGCTGCGCGAGCGCGCGGGGCAGATGAGGCTGCTGGAAATGTCCATACGTTCACAGATGCGCGAGTATTCAGAGGGGGATTCTCAGCTGATGCGGCTGGGAATAACGCCTTATAATTCTTCCGTGTTGCTCCGGCCTGTTATGGAGCGGCTGGGAAAGAAGTATCCCAATATTCATCTGGACATTATGGAATTTCCCACTCAGGAAGTGCTGGATATGGTTAAAGCGGGTATTGTAGAGGCGGGCATTGTAAAGACACGCTTTTCGGGCGGGCCGGATATAGAAGTGCATTGCCGAATAAAGGACCCTTTAATGGCGGTATGGCATCCTGATTTTCCGTTTAAGCCCAAAGGTAAAAAAGTAAGCCTGAGAGAATTAGAGGGTATGCCGCTGAGCATTATCCGTTCCTTTTACGACCTTTTAAAGGGGTATTGCGCGCAGGAGGAATTTACGCCCAATATAGTTTGCGTCAGTACGTCGGTCAGTACCAATCTTATGCTGGTAAGCCTTAAAAAGGCCGTGGGCATAGCGCCGGTTTCCGCCCTAAAAGGGTATCCGGAACTGCGGCGGGCCTGTTTTAACGAGTGGTACATGGATTCACCGGCAACACTGGTAACCTTAAAGGGGCGGCTTTCCATGCCTGTCCGCAGTCTGATAGAGATATATAAAGAGCTGGCTGATAACAATAACGGGGAGTTTGCTTAGGTATTATTGCAGCCGGGCCCGGCCTCATGCGAAGCATGAGGCCGGAGCGGAGCAAGTGCGTTAAAGGCGGTTCGCGGG
>URYI01000184.1 GCA_900552055.1 uncultured Eubacteriales bacterium
ATGTAAAGGCACTCAGATATAGAGTAGACCAAAACAGTTTGAGCAGACGCATCTTTTTTGATGCTGTCTGCTCCAGATTTTTTTCCAATTTTTCGCTCATGACTTCTCCCATTGTCCGCCTGCTGCCAAACGATTTTTGACTGCTTCCATCCGCTGATCTAGTGTATTGATCATCTGTGCACATTCAAACAATTCTTTTTGAAGAGAATCCTTTTCAAATTCCGGAATCTCCTTTTTGTAGCGCAGCTTGTGCTCAAGGCTTGCCCAAAAATCCATTGCTATAGTACGCAGCTGTACCTCAACCTTCATAAAACACTTTTCATTCTGAAGAAAAATTGGAACACGTACAATCAAATGAAGACTGCGGTATCCGCTTGGCTTTGGATTTTTAATATAATCCTTTGTCTCAAGCAGCTCAATGTCATCCTGATCAAGCAAACATTTTGCCAGTGTATATATATCTTCCTGAAATGAGCATATTACTCTCACGCCGGCAATATCATCAAGATTTTCCTCCATTGACTTTGCACTAAAGGATTTTCCTTTTTGAGCCAACTTACGACTGATACTCTCCATTGACTTTAATCTCGTCTTTATCGTTTCAATTGGATTACGATCATACTGAAGTGAATACTGTTCATTCAACACTTTAAACTTTGTCTCAATCTCCATAATCGCACAGCGATATTTCGACATCAGTTCATCAAATGGCCGTTTGTTGTCCTGAATCACATCGATTACATTTGAATTCAAAATCGCACTTCTAAGTACACGATCCATAATCTCTCCTGAAAATTCGATATGTTCAGTTCTTAGTTCTCTTATATCCATAGAAACCCCATTTCTGCACACCAAATGCGCTGTTACTCTTTTTATTACCCTTCTTAAAGAAAGCTGCCAGCAACTGCCGACAGCTTTCTACTTATTTTTTTAATCAACTTAGATCAGAGACTTGTACAGCTCTGCAATTTCCTCTACACTTGTCTCTCTCGGATTTCCTGGTCTGCATGCATCATCATATGCGGACTGAGCTAAGAACGGAATATCCTCTTCCTTAACAATTGCCTTTAAGTCAGCCGGAATACCAACATCCTCAGACAGCTTACGCACAGCCTCAACAGCCGCCTTGCGATATTCTTCCTGGCTCATGCCCTTCGTGCTTACGCCCATAGCCTCGGCAATATATTTGTACTTATCGCCGGTAGCAGGAGCGTTATACTCCATAACAGTGGGCAGGATAATAGCATTGGCTACGCCGTGAGGAGTATCATAGAACGCGCCCAGAGGATGCGCCATGGAATGAACTATGCCTAATCCTACGTTAGAGAAAGCCATTCCTGCAAGATACTGACCCAGAGCCATATCCTCGCGGCCCTTAGGTTCACCGGCAACAGCAGAACGCAGAGAACGGGATATAACCTCTATAGCCTTAAGCTCGAACATATCCGACATTTCCCAGGCGCCTTTGCAGATATAACCCTCAATAGCATGGGTAAGCGCGTCCATACCAGTAGAAGCGGTAAGCCCCTTAGGCATGGAGGACATCATATCCGAATCAATAATAGCTACCACAGGGATATCATGGGGGTCAACGCAAACAAACTTGCGCTTCTTCTCCACATCAGTTATAACGTAGTTGATAGTAACCTCAGCCGCAGTTCCGGCAGTGGTAGGAATAGCGATGGTAGGAACACATTTGTTCTTGGTCTGAACAGCGCCTTCCAGAGAACGCACGTCAGCATGCTCAGGGTTGTTTATAATGATACCTACAGCCTTGCCGGTATCCATTGCGCTGCCGCCGCCGATGGAAATAATAAAATCAGCCCCGGCAGCCTTAAAGGCAGCTACGCCGCTCTGTACGTTTTCAATAGTGGGATTAGGCTTTACATCGTCAAATACGGCATAAGCTATTTTCGCGTCGTCCAGCACTTTAAGTACTTTAGTCGCTACCTTGAACTCCATAAGGCTTTTATCCGTCACTACAAACGCCTTTTTAAAACCTCTTGCAGCCACTTCATCGGGTATTACCGAAATGGAACCCGGCCCAAAATAAGAGGTCTCATTGAGGATAAATCTGTTAGCCATAATAACACACTCCTTCTTTTCTTTTGCTTACGCTTATATTTTAGTATTCTTTTAAAAATATGTCCAGCACATTTTGTTAATAAGCTTTATAATTTTGTTTTTTCTCCGCTATAAACTTAAGTTCTTTCCGCCGTGTAAATAATCCGCTTTGTTCTGTCTTTATTAAGCTTATTAAAAAATCTATAAAATAATTATTTTTATGCTTGACAAAGCAATTTGGAATCATTATAATTATTTTAGATTAATTCTAAAAGAAGAAAGGCTTATGACGAAATACGAAAAGGAAATTTATTCTATAGTCTCTCAGTCCGACCAGCATATGACTGCAGACCAGGTTCTAAAAACGCTGAGAAAAATATATCCGTCTGTTTCCACAGCTACAGTATACAATAATCTAAACAAGCTGTGCGAGGCCGGCATGCTCAGGCGGATTTCCTCAAACGGCTCGCCCGATAGGTACGACCGTTCTCTAAAACACGACCATATGGTATGCAGCCAATGCGGGAAGCTGACCGACATCTGCTTTGAAGATTTGACCCCTTCCTTAAAAAAACAGCTGGGGGAAGATTTTTTATTCTATGATTTAAAAGTGTACTCCCTATGTGCTGAATGCAGAAAAAAGGCTGAAAAAATGCAGGGCATTTAGCTCATGGCATTGTTTTTATCCAGCCCGCTTCAGACCGCGTGCAATATAGCAAAATAAAAGTTTTAAAGGGACGCAGTAAGAACCCCGCAAGAATGCCAATAATATTAATTTAATTAATATTAAAATAAAGAAAGAGAGGAAAAAGAAATGAGCAAATACGCAGGAACACAAACCGAAAAGAACTTGGAGGCCGCTTTTTCAGGCGAATCGCAGGCGCGCAACAAATATACCTATTTTGCCTCGGTAGCTAAAAAAGAAGGTTACGAGCAAATTGCCGCCCTGTTCCAGAAAACCGCGGACAATGAAAAAGAACACGCTAAAATGTGGTTCAAAGAGCTCAACGGCATTGGCGACACCGCCGAAAACCTGCTTCATGCCGCTGAAGGCGAAAACTACGAATGGACGGATATGTACGACGGCTTTGCCAAAACCGCCGAGGAAGAAGGCTTCCCCGAACTGGCAGCAAAATTCCGTCTGGTTGCCGCTATTGAAAAGCACCATGAAGAGCGCTACCGTGCGCTGCTGCATAATGTTGAAGCGGCCGAGGTTTTTGCCAGAAGCGAAGTAAAGGTATGGGAATGCCGCAACTGCGGGCATATCATTGTGGGCACAAGCGCGCCCCAAATCTGTCCTACCTGCGCTCATCCCCGCAGCTATTTTGAAATTCGCTGCGAAAACTATTAATAAGCGCATATTTATCTCTATAAAGACTATAAAACCTGCAATTTTCCCAAACCATCGCAGGTTTCCCCGGAGGGCGGCACATATGCCGCCCTCCTTTATTTTCTGCACCAAAGCCGGCGTTTCAGCCGTCTTTTTTTGCATGTCTTAGCATACTCACAGCCCGAACAGCCGCCCCGGCACACAATAAAATACACCATATACGCAAAAGAAAATATTATAGCCGAGCCGGCGGCAAGAAATACCGCGCCCTGTGTCGGGCTCGCCGCA
>URYI01000185.1 GCA_900552055.1 uncultured Eubacteriales bacterium
TAGAATTATAGTATTATACTATCATGTAATTTTTTCTATCTTTGTTCTATTTTTGCCTTTAGTCAAATATAACTTAAAACGCTAATTGGGGGAACATTTAATGGAAAAAGAGACATTAACGCTATATAAAATCAGAAGGGATTTAAATAGAATAATTTTTCGGGAAAGCATAATGCTTATTTGCGTATACCCGGTAATATTACTATTATTTTGGATTTTGCAGAAGATGAAATCTTCTGACTCAACAATCCTTCTTGATATGATATTCTCCGTAATCCTGGTAGGTATATTTGTAGTAACCGCTGTCCTTCAAACCGTAAAAACTCTTAAATTTATTATAAATGTCCGGAGAAATAAGTTCGTAATTGAAAGCGACCAGTTAATAAGCAAGGAAGAAAAATTTGATGGCACGCTAATATTGGCATCGCAAAACGGTCTATTAAGTATTTTGTTTTACCTTATACACAAAGATAAAAACGTTTACAGATTGTACTTTAAACGCAATGACCGATTTGAGCTTCCCTTTCAAAAGAGCTACCGCTGGTCCTCTAAATACAGCATGCTCCCAAAAGATATTTATATTACATCAGATGCAGGAGATACGTTTACTGTTGTAAGAATGAAAAATGAACTCCTTTTTGTATACAATAATAAATATTTTGAACCTGCTCCTAATCTGCGCTGACCCGGCTTTGCACCGCATAAAAGGATTAGCAGAAATAAGGCGGTTTGCCTGACGGAAAATTGTCAAACAAACCACCTTTTCTTTTTAGATATTAATAATTATTGTTATTATACTCATTACCCTCAGTTTACAAGGAAGACGAACAGAAGGCATAAAATATACGTCCTGCTGCGTTGCTTTCGCTCCATAGGCGCCCGGTACATGTCGTTTCTGCGCGCTTTACCTGGCACAAATTTTATGCCTTCTGACTCTGGAGAGCTCAAACCGAGAGAATTTCTTCATTTTCAAGGCAGACGAGGGAAGCGTACCGGGGAGTACGCTGATTGAGAATAACGAGGAAAATGAAGAAATTATCATTTTGAGGCGTGTAGTTCCTTGTAAACTACGGGTAACCGCCTTATATATATCATCTATTTTGCATAGATGAGCGTTCTCTAATTGAGCATATATAATATAGTTGCTTTTATATGCGCAGTAATTAATTGTTTGGCCGTAAAAACCAGACGAGTCAACAAGTGGCGGTAATGGTGGCAGTGCCTGCTGATTTGATAACAAGTTCACCCGTATACATGCCTACTTCCGCTACCTCCTCATTGCTGCTCCAGGCGATTGTTTGATTGGTTGCGTTCAGCGGACAACGCACGAGCGTTATAATACCACTGTCCTGCTTTCAGGGTAACGCTCCCAGGCGTTACCTTCACTGAATTTACACATATCATTTTTATTTCCTCCTCTTTGGATTGAACAGATTTTTGCAACTGCAAGGACAGTATAAAAGCTAACCCGGACACCTTCTGTCCGGGTTAGCTTTTAAAAATATTTGGAACTATATATTTTACTTTGATTCAGCCGAAACAGCGTATATATTGACAGCAGGATAGAATTATAGTATTATACTATCATGTAATTTTTTCTATCTTTGTTCTATTTTTGTCTTTAGTCAAATATAATTTAAAACGCTAATTGGGGGAACATTTAATGGAAAAAGAGACATTAACGTTATATAAAATCAAAAGAGATTTAAATCAACGTATATTGCTAGAAATCAGAGTGTTAGTTATTTCTATTTTGCTTATGATACTTTTATTTGGACTTTTACGCTTCGGTATCCATAACTTGTTGAGCGACCGGCCCAATTATTATGTATTTGATATTATCACTGCATTATTATTATTGATAATTCTAATAATTTGGATTGTCAGCTTTATTAAGATGCTCATACAATATAAAACAGGAAAACTTATAATTGAAACAGATGAGTTAATAAGAAAAGAAGAGCGCATATTTAAATCTATAAATTGGGCCGGCCTGAAGTCAGGCTTAACAATTGGCGCCGGAAAATATGACAGGGCTTATAGGCTTTATTTTAAATGTAATGGTAAATTTGAAATCCCAACTCAAAAAAGTTATAAATGGTCTGTCAGATATTCCATGAAACCTAGAAATGTTTTTAATACGGCTGATGAAGGAGATAAATTTACTATAGTAAAATCCAAAGGCGGCATACTAATGGTATATAATAATAAATATTTCGAGCCTTCCTCCGTCCTGCTTTAAACCGGCGTATAAAAAGAATTTATAAAAAACTAGGCGGCTTGCCCGACTGGAAAATTAGTCAGATAAACCGCCTAGTTCTAATTAATTATAACTATTATAATTATCAATAGCTAAGCATATGTCCCCTACTTTGTATCTCTGCAAGTTTTCAGTTTCAAAATAAATAAGATATTTACTTTTATATGCACAAAATTTCAGCATATCATGATTAAAATCAGGTATATTTTCAGCCATCGCAGTTAAAATACCGCCCAAATCCCTCAATAATTTAATCATGTTACCAGCCCAGAATATATCAATTAAATCTAAAGCTGCCCATAATGCTGACTCTACAGCATATTCCATAAATTCCGCCAGTACTTTTTGCTCCTCCTCAGTAGATAAAACTTTAAGCGCAACTTTAGCAATATTAATCACGCCTTCCGCTATTTCTAAAACACTAGAAATAGAAACTCTAAATATTCTCGCTGTTATTTTATCAATTATTAATTTCTCAACCTCAGCCTTGGTTTTTAAATCAAAAAGAGGATGCCCTCCAAATAATGATTCTGATTCTGATATTACCGCATAAAGATTGCTTTTATCATCCGTTCCATGCCAGTTACCATTTGAATCTCGTGTGAAATATCGCGGTGGCCGGCCATATATAAGGCTGAAAATATGATCCTTATAGGCTAATATATTTTCTAAATTATAATCAAAAGCCATTCTAGCATAATTTTCAACATAAGTAGCCACTCCATGCGGGTCTATTGCATATAACAATTTAAGCTCGTCATCAGTATAGGTCTTAACGTTTGAAATAACTCTATAAATTTCAGGATTATTTACATCAAATGCATGAAAGAAATTATGATTCGCCCTTTTTACAATTATATCATTAGTCCAATTTTCCGTCTCAAACACCAAATCATTATAAACACACCACCACTCCTTATCCGATAATTGAAAAGCAACCCTGGTAACTCCTTCTTCATCCTTGCGAATAATAACCGTATCAATCCACGCAGTTATGGTGCGGCTGTCAGTATGTTGACCATCGGCTGAAGTGGCGGTAATAGTAACGGTGCCTGCTGATTTGATAACAAGCTCGCCCGTGTACATGCCCACTTCCGCAACGTTTTCATTGCTGCTGCTCCAGGTGATTATTTGATTGGTTGCGTACATCGGGCAAACGGTGGCCTGAAGGGTCATGGTATCGCCTACATACATTGTTTCGGGTATTTCGGTAGATATCTCTACCGACTGAACTCGTACGGTGGGATACACTGTTATCTCGCACACGCCGCTCCGGCCGCTGCCGTCAGCCGCGGTTGCAT
>URYI01000186.1 GCA_900552055.1 uncultured Eubacteriales bacterium
CGCCCGCCATTTGCGCACCGGAGGTGCGCAAATGGCGGAGCGCCGCCGTCCTTGCGTGAAAAATAAATTATTGGCTTTAAACAGACATACAAAATAAGCTTAAAGCGCTTGGGCGTGTAAAAAACAGTTGATTTTTCGTATAAAATATAATATATTATATGGGTAATTGGGCCGGTTTAAGTGCCTAATGGCAGTATGGAAGCATGGTAAATTTTTAAAACAAGAGGGGTAGAACGGTATGCTGAGGTACATAGTCTTAATTCTGTTTGTCTGCGGAATGATTGCCACAGGCCTTTTAGTTCGCAAACGTGTTAAAAATGAAAATGATTTTATGCTGGGCGGCGGAAAATTAGGCGGCTGGATGTCTGCTTTTGCCTATGGCACCACATATTTTTCTGCTGTTGTATTTATAGGATATGGCGGCTCTATCTCCTGGCAGTATGGTCTCTCCTCCATATGGATAGGCATTGGCAATGCTCTTATCGGCACCCTTGCGGCCTGGCTGCTGCTGGGCAAGCGCACATACCGCGCAATGCATGCCGTCAATGCCAAGACCATGCCTGAGTATTTTGAAAAACGCTATGACAGCAAGGTGTTAAAATACATCGCTTCAGTCATAATATTTGTATTTCTTGTTCCTTACAGCGCCAGCGTTTATACTGGTCTGGGAGTGCTTTTTGAAAATGCCTTTGGCATAAATCTCACCACTGTAATAATAGCTATGGGCTTGCTTACGGCGGTGTACCTTGTCATGGGCGGATATCTGGCTACGGCTGTCAATGATTTTATTCAGGGCATCGTAATGATAATAGGCATTGTAATTGTTACTGCCCTGGTTATATTTAATCCTGAAATAGGTGGGTTTTCAGGCGGCATGCAGACGCTGGCCGAGCAGTCCGCCGAAGCGGGCGTGCAGCTTAACAGCCCGTTTGAATTTAATCTGAATCTTATCTGTCTGATACTTATGACTTCGGTAGGCGCCTGGGGCCTTCCGCAGATGGCTCATAAATTTCACGCCATAAAAGATGAAAAATCCATAAAAAAAGCCACTGTTATTTCCACTCTGTTTGCGCTTATTATAGCGGGCGGTTCCTATTTGATAGGTACGTTTGGACGCGTGTATATGAACGGCGTTAAGCCTATGGATGACGGTGACAGGGTAGTGCCGGCCGTTCTGGACATGGTTCTGAGCCCTAAAGGGGTCATTGGAGATGTGCTTTACGGCATTATAGCGGTTATGGTGCTCTCGGCTTCCATGTCCACCCTGGCAGCAATAGTGCTTACTTCCAGCAGTACGGTTACTGTGGATTTGGTAAACGGCGGAACAAAGCCCAGAATAAACAAGGCCAATACGATGCGTGTGCTCAGAGGGCTGTGTTTTTTGTTCGTAATTATTTCGGTAGCTATAGCTATTAAGAAGCCGGCTATGATAGTGGATTTGATGTCTTATTCCTGGGGCGCGGTAGCCGGTGCGTTTATAGGGCCTTATGTATTGGGCATGTATGTAAAATGGATAAATAAATATGGAGTAGCCGCCGGTTTTATATCAGGCGTTGTGCTTACATTGCTTGGAATTACCGGGGTACTTAATATGCCTGCGCCTAATGTTGGAGCGCTGGCTATTGCGGCTTCCTTTATAGTTACTGCGCTCTTTTCTCTTGTTACTAAAAAAGCAGTATGTAAAAATAAAGAATCTGCCGCAGCACAAATGGAATAATTTGAATTAAACCGTCTTTTCTGGGTATATTTATTTTAAAACATCAGAAAAGGCGGTTTTTATATGCGTAAATTGCTTGCAGCTGCAGCAGGATGTGCAATTATTGCCTGCATGCTTTTTAGTCTTTTAGGGCAGGATAAGCCATATAAGGATGTAACGGGAGAAAGCTTTAAGGTAATAGTGCAGCTGGACAGCTCTGAACAGCTGGGAAAAGCGGTAAGAACGAATTTTCGGCCTGTGCGGACAGAGCGTGTAGCGGACAGCGTTATGCTTACCTTTGAATTTTCAGAATTTGATAAGGCAGAAGAAGCATATCTGGAGCTTAAAAGACTTTCCGGAGCGGTATATATTGAAGGCGGAATGCATTTAAGCGATGAACAGGCGGAAGTTCTTTTAAATGAGATGTCCTTTAAGCAAAGCGGGGACATGTATTTTTGCAGGGAACAAATACAATCTATTTTGCGCAGGACTTCTTCGGGCTATTATCTTACTACCGGCTATCCTTACATAATTTCAGGATGCTGAGGCGGTGGGCTTATGGCCGTATATAAAATATCAGGAAATAAGGAGCTTTTTGGGACAGTTGAAATCTCGGCAGCAAAGAACGCGGTGCTGCCGGTTATTTTTTGCTCAATATTGACGAGTGAATGCCTTGTTATTGAAAATGTCCCGCTAATTTCGGATGTTATATGCGCTCTGGAAATAATAAGCGAACTGGGCGGCTCATATGATTGGGCAGGAGATACATTAAAAATTTACGGGGGCACTATGCATGCTTCGCGCATCACTGAGCCGGCTGAGAGGATGAGGGCAAGCATACTCTGCCTTGGGCCTATGCTGGCGCGATTTGGCAGCGTTCAGCTGGCGCTGCCGGGCGGCTGCCGCATAGGGGCTAGGCCGGTAGACTTGCATATTAAGGGTTTGTCGGCAATGGGCGCAGAAATAAAAATAGAGCAGGGAATTTTAAAGGCATCCGCCAATGGCCTTAAGGGAGGGGAAATCTGTCTTGATTTCCCCAGCGTAGGCGCTACTGAAAATCTTATGATGGCATCATGCCTGGCGGACGGGGAAACAGTTATAGTTAATGCCGCGCAGGAGCCAGAAGTGTGTGATTTAGCACGGCTGCTTATAAAAATGGGCGCTGATATACGGGGTGCCGGAGAGGATACGCTGTATATAAAGGGAACCGCGGGCCTGCACGGTACTCGCCATACTCCCATTCCGGACAGGATTGAGGCAGGTACTTTTATGACGTGCGCGGCTGCCTGCGGAGGTGAAGTGCGTCTGAAAAGACTCTGCCCGGCGCATCTTAAGGCGGTGAGCAGCAAACTGATGGAATGCGGTGCAATAATAACCGAATTGGAGGATGAACTCATAATCAGGAGGGAAGGAGAGCTTAAGGCGGCGGACGTGCGTTCTTTGCCCTATCCGGGATTTCCGACCGACCTCCAGTCTCAATTTGCCGCCTTGGCGTGTTCGGCCAAGGGTACAAGTGTTATAGTAGATACGGTTTTTGAGGGACGTAATAACCATGTTCCCGAATTACTGAGGATGGGCGCTGATATAATGCAGCAGGAGCAGGCTACAATAGTACGAGGCGGCGGACTTTTAGGGGGAGCGGCTGTAAATGCGCCTGATCTGCGCGCGGGAGCAGCATTAATAATTGCAGGGCTTTCTGCTAAAGAAGGGGCGATAGTGGAAGACTGCGGACATATTGACAGGGGTTATTACAGGCTGTGTGAAAAGCTGAAAGCTATCGGAGCTGGAATTGAACGCTTGGAGGAGGGCGAGCAGGGCAGCTCAAAGCAGGGGCGGGGCGGCGT
>URYI01000187.1 GCA_900552055.1 uncultured Eubacteriales bacterium
TAACTCAATCGCTTTTTTCTATACCTTTTGGTATCACATCTATTGTAACGCTACACCCGAAAAAGCTTGCAAATAATTTCATTATTGCTTAAATCTCAAAATGGATATATAATTTAATGTATCTTAAGTAATTAGAGCAGATTATGGAGAGACTTATTTTTCACGTTGACGTAAACAGTGCTTTTTTATCATGGGAGGCTGTGCGCCGTATTTCAGATGGCAATGAGGATATACGGCTTATTCCTTCTGCCATAAGCGGTGATCCGGCTAACAGAACAGGCGTGATTTTGGCAAAATCCATACCCGCAAAGCAATATGGTATCCGTACGGGAGAACCGGTAGGGATGGCTTTGAAGAAATGTCCTGATTTGTTCCTTGCCCGGCCCGATTTTAAGCTGTACGAAAAAAATTCCCGCGCTTTTATGGATATTTGCAGACGTTATGCTCCCGTAGTGGAAAAATTCAGCATTGACGAATGCTTTCTGGATATGACGGGTACGGATAAGCTTTATCCTAATCCTATTGAAATCGCTTACAGGATTAAAGAGGAAATAAAAGAGAAACTGGGTTTTACAGTTAATGTGGGGGCAGGCCCTAATAAGCTTTTGGCTAAAATGGCCAGCGATATGGAGAAGCCAGACAAGGTGCATACCCTGTTTATATCGCAGATTCAGGAAAAGTTGTGGCCGCTGCCGGTCAGAGAATTGTATTCGGTTGGTCGCGCTACCGCTCAGAAACTTGAAAAGGCCGGAATCCGCACTATAGGCGAGCTTGCCAATGCGTTTCTGCCGTTTCTTCAGTCCTTATTGGGCAAAAAAGCGGGGAAACAGCTGCATGAATATGCTAACGGCATAGATTTTTCCCCTGTTATGAACGAGCCGGAGGAGGCCAAGGGTTATAGTGTCTCGGTTACTTTAGCGGAAGATATTACTTCTTTGGATAATGCCGACAGAATACTTTTAGAGCTGGCGGACAGCGTTACAGCGCGAATGCGGGCGGATAAAGGGAGGGCGCAGTGCATTTCAGTATGCATACGAAGCCGGGATTTCAAAAACCGTTCCCGTCAGCGGCGGCTGGACGAGGCTACAGATATAACAGATGCAGTATATAGGACAGCTAAAGAATTGCTGCGCGAATTATGGCAGAAGCAGGAGGCATTGAGATTGCTGGGGATTTCTTTAATGCAGATTACGCGCAGCGGCAGCTGCCAGATGACTTTATTTGGGCAGGAAGAGCGGGAGCGGGCGCGTAAACTGGATAAAACTGTGGATGACATTAGAAGCAAATATGGAATGGATAAAATAAAGAGAGGTTCATCTCTTATTAATCCTATTAGCGTAGGGAAAAAATATAGGGCGCATATGGAAAATGAGCTTGAAGAAGAAATATAATTGAAGCAGTAATATGTCGAGTTAAATTAAAGATGGGCTTAAAGAGTTAACCGATTTTGCCTGCGGATTGTGTGCGCTATTGCACGTTAAAAAGAAAGCAGAGAACGGACTTTTTGCGGCCGCCCGGCACTGCGGGCGCAGTGCGGCAAGGCAGACTTTGGATGCCGAAACTCTGCGCTTTTCCGCCTGTTGAAAATATATTATTCGGCTTAGAGGTATAGGGGGCGCAGTTCTATGGCGAACAGCTCCATAGAACCGGGTCTCGTATATCTACAAAAGAGAGAGTGAGGCATAATGGCGGGTTTAATGTCGCTGAACCTGGCTTTGAACCGGGCGCAGCGCTTTTTTTGACCATGGGCGCCGGCAGCCAGAGACCGTGGGCGTGCCTTAACTTGCGCGGGCAGGCCGGTTTTGCCTGCAGAGAGCCGTCTATCAAGAAAAAACCGCTGGCCGCAGCCGCTTTAAAGCGGTTGCGGCTATTTTAAAAGTATGCATGCTGGATATCAAGCTTGTTATATGCTTAAATATCAGCAGCAATATGTTGACACGGATTTTTAGAGTATGTTAAACTAATCAAAATATGCCTCAAAATATATTTTGCGACAAAGAAACTAGGTGCTGAAATGCCAGTTCAGTTTGAATGGGGATTAATTTTTGCAATAGTCAGCATATTGGCGCTTAATAGCTGTATTGCCCTTACAAAAGCAAAGAAAATGAAAGTATGACTTGCTTATTGCTGAAATATCCAGCATTGCCGGGCAAAATGAGAGGCTGTTTTTAATTTTATGCTAAGCTGTATTATTAAAACGCGTTAATAAAGGAGGAAAAATATCATGCAGAACCAATGCGATAACAAGCGTAAATGTCCATGTACTTACAACTGCCCGCGGCATGGGAAATGCTGTGCATGCGTAGCTTATCACAGGGATAATAACGAAGGGGTTCCGGGCTGCTTTTTTTCTAAGGAAGCTGAGGCAACCTATGACCGCAGTATCCGGGCGCTGGCCAGGGACAGAGGCGTTATAAAGTAACCGCGGCAGGTGAAGCAGCCGCAAAAAGGATAAAAAATAAAAACTGCTTTGCAGTTAGCCTCACTCTTGCTTATGCTGGCATTGTTTTTTACTGCTGAGCACCTGCGTATTAAATGAAACGCAGGCGGATATATACGGTTTTGCCTTGCATCAATGCCGTGTATTATTCCGGAGACACCAGGTTATGCAGGCTTGGCGGCATATAAGTCATATTATTGTTAAGAATACTCCCTGTATTTAATTGAACGCCCTATAGAATGGCGGGAAATATAAAGACAATGTTAGCCGGCAATATAATATGCAGGCATCGGCAGTTTTTTTGCATCTTGCATTTCCAGATATTCTTCTATAGCAGAAGCAGCATCACGGTTCGGTTCCATGCCCGGAAGTGCTGTTACCGCACCCGTCAGAATCGCAATAATATCTGCATCACTACCAGCATTTTCCCTAATCAGGTCGAGCTTGCTATAGACATGAGAAACCAGATATTCCAAAGACTGATCAATCTTACTCTTGGCATTTCCGGCTTTGATTTCCAGATGTTCCCCATCTACATAGAACTGCGCTCCTTCAATGGCATTTTGTAATTCGACCATAGCACTCTCTTCATATTTTGTGGCTTCATCCTGCTGATCGCTGATGATTTTCTGCACACTTTTCGGAAGCTGACTTACATTTCTCTGCTTTACATACTTGCGAATTTTCATGGCAGATTCCAGAGATTCATAGTAAGGCGTATCAGCCAGAACAACGATTGCTTCATTTCCTTTGGATTCTGTCATCAGACGGTAATCTGTTTTTTCAATGGCATCAGCAGCAACGGTCAGAAAGCGCAGACGCATACCACCTGTTGCTACGCCAACCGTAATGCCATCCACCATCTGATCGAAAGCAAAGTCATATTTTTCATAGCGAAACTTCTTAGTTGTAAAAATGTCACCGTAAATCATCTGAGCGATACGCTCCACAATAGAAGCGGTATCCACGTTGGTATCCCGGATTTCACGCTGAATGTCCTGTTCTTCATCAGTCAGGAAGTTATAAGTGTCTCCGGTTCTGCCGATATAGTTCTGGCTCATCAGAC
>URYI01000188.1 GCA_900552055.1 uncultured Eubacteriales bacterium
TCCGCCTGCCAACGCCGCCGCCCCCCCTTTTTTATCCGCCTATCCCCCGCAGCAAGCCCCAAATCTCAAAAGAGAAGCCCTGTTGGGGCGCTTGCGCATAAAAAGCCGGTGTGCTATAATTAAAAATAGGCCAAGGACAGTTCGTAACCATCCTGTCCCAGGACGCCGCGGCCCATATTCTTCTAACGCGTCCTGAAAATAAAACTAAGGAGAAATTAAATATGAAAAAACAGCTTTCCTACAAACTGGCGGCTGCCGGCGTTATAGGCGCCTTGTATGCCGGCCTGACCTACCTCTTCGCCTTTTCCAGCTTTACGGCCAACCAGCTGCGAGTAGCTGAGGCGCTGACATTAATGCCCATGCTTATCCCCCAGGCGTCCGCCGGGCTGGCAGTCGGCTGCTTCCTGGCCAACCTGATAAGCGGCTACGGGGTTGCCGATTTAATCGTAGGCCCTCTGGCCACGCTGCTGGCCGGCTTTTTAACCTCGCGCTGCAAAAACTATTTTTTCGGAGCGTTCTGGCCGGTAGCCATAAACGCCGTCGCAATAGGAAGCATGATAACAATAATTTCAGGCGTATTTTCCTGGACCGCGCTCCTTATCAATATGGGCCAGATAGCCTTGGGACAGGTTACTGCCTGCTATGCGCTGGGCATTCCCCTGGTTTATATGCTAAAGCGCAACAAGGCCTTTTCAAAGCGGTTCTGCCCGGCTGCGGCCCCCGCGTCCTGCGCAGTTAATTCGGAAACGGATAAGAGCCGTTAACGCCAGAATACATAAATAAAGCTGGGGAATTAAAATCCCCTTTGCGGCAAGGCAATAGAAAATAAGCTTAGAGCAGGGAATAACGGCGCTTTCCGCCCCTTTCCTTTATACCGCGATGCGTAAAAAACATGTGCCGGCAAAGTGACTTTATGCCGGATGAAAGGATACCAATGCACAAACTGAGCAAAAACACCTCTTTGGGATATTTGACCCTGCTGAGCGTGGCCCTGTTTGCAACGGGCCGCTATCTGGTATTACTTCTGCCCGAATTATCATTTCTTCAGATGTCGAACAGCATTTCCCAGTTGTTTGCCGTTATTTCATGTATTTTATGGCTTTTCGGACGCATCTGGGACGAACTGCTCAATAAAAACCGGACGGATATTTTCAAATATGCCGCCTCCGCTTCAGGACTGGTTGGGTTGATTTTCGGCGCGTTAAACCTGATAGCCAACGCACCCGGCCTGGATATCTGGGGCTGGGTCATTGGCATTGCTTTCGCTCTTTTTAATCTTGCCTGGACGCTTTATGCTTCCCTAACTGTCCTTGGCCATAAAGCCGCAGGCGGTGCCCTGTGGATTATGAGCATTGTTTCCTCCCTCACTCTCATACTGCTCGCGGCGCAGATAGTGATAAATATATACGAGGGCTTTACGCAGCTTTCCCCTGACGCGTTATTTATATATATAATATTTCTGGTGCTTGATTCGCTGGGCTTGTTTGCCCCCGTAATATATGCTGTTTACGAGGGAATTTCCAGCCTGCGCGGGCAGCTTAAAAAGCAGGCGCTTCCCCGACGCTGAAATAAGCCTGAAATATAATTAGGCGCCGGCCATGGCCGGCGCCTAATTTACTTTGTACGGTTCCCTTAAAATAAGAATAAATGCGGCTCGCCTATTTTTGCATATGCCTTATGGCATCCCAGCTGTCTGTAAAAGACTGTCCTGAAATGCTAAATCCGCATTGCCCATAACCCGGTCGGTCAATCGGGCCACCCTTTCCTACAGCGTCTCCTTCCCTTTGGATAAATCATCGTACATTCTCTCATACATCTGCAAGAGCCGCTGGTTGGTAGTCTCGCGGCTGACTATTATATTGCCGATGGCCTGCGCCGCAGAATGCCCGGAGATATTGCTGGACACTGGTGCATCAGGCAGCGCCATATTGCCCAGCTTTTCCAAAGCACTTTCAATATATTTTGTATCAGCAGCAATCCTTTCCATTTGGGCCAATATGTAGTTAATGCTTAAATTAGGCATATCTCCGCCGCTTTGGCTTAAATTTGAATTTTTAATTTGGTCAAACATTGTTTCATCCTCCAATTTTTCTATTGGCGGACACGCAAGACAAATGGTCGTATCATCCACGAAGCGTGCCCTGCCGTTTTTTACAAGCCCTTTTGCTCGCTTGGGATAGGTATTTCCATATTTATTGCCTGATTCGTCAACAACTAAAATGTTTTTTGTCATGGGTATCTTCCCCCTCGCTGCTGAACAGCGGCCGCATGTTTTTTGTTATGGGTGCCTTCCCCCGGCCGCAATTTGATTTTATACTGCCACGGCACGGATGTCAATACCCAATTATAAAAAACAACATTTTTCGCAGAATATTTTTAAAAGCAAACTCAAGGCCGCCTGAAAAAATTTTCAGGCGGCCTGACGGCAAAAATAAGCTCTTTAAGCCTGCTCTTATGTTTCCGCGGGATTTTCCTTGGAAATTATATATTCCTCCATAATACCGCTGTCAATAAAGGGCCATATTGGAGAGATCCCAGGGAATCCGTCATTTTTCAGTATTTCTCTTGCGATATCATTCAATATGCCGCGGCTTGCAAACGGCGCAACGCACGCTATTGCCTCCGCGCCGTTTAGGCGGTATATTTGAACAGCCAATGCATCCACTTTAGAGCGGCTCATAAAAGGGATAACGGACAAAATACTGCTCAGATCTCCCGATTTGTTCAAAGCCTTTTCCGCAAGGTCGTCCACAACCCCCCGGCTTACAAAGGGCGCAAAGCCAGCTATGCTGCTTAATTCGCCGCTCTGCTCGAAAAGCTGGATTGCTCTTTGGTCAGTTATAGAACGGCTTACGAAGGGTACAATGGCCATAAATTCCTCCGGATTCAGCTTTTGCGCGCAATTATCAATAAACCCCTGGCTCAGGAAGGGCGCCATAGATGCCAATTCAGTTATATCCAGATTATCCTCCTGAGTCTGCTCCATCAGCTTATCCGCCTGCTCTTCGCGCAGAAGAGGAGCCGCGGCCTTCACCTCTTCAATTCCTATATCCGGAACAGGCTGGTCCATGAGCACGCTTTCAGCAAGTTTTGCCGCCCGTTCGTTGCCCAGGATTTCATCGATGGAAACATTCAAGAGTTCGGATAATTCTCCAAGCTTGGCTATATCAGGCATGCTTATCCCTGTTTCCCAAAGTTAAAGATATGGATACAGGTTAATCAATTTTGCCGATAAAGCGGTAGTAAATCTCAATCTCCTGATCTCGCATCCCATCCGCACTTTTAATGGCCTCGTGAATGACGATTTTTTCAATCAGGGTATTGAGAAGTTCAGCGGTCAGTTCTGTGGGATTGGCGTACTGCTTGATGAGAGCGACCCACTTTTCGGCATCCAGAGCAGTTTGCTGCTCTGCGGTCAGTTCCGCTTGCAGGCGGCTGATTTTTTCCTCCAGCTCCAGCTGTTCTGCCTGGTACTTTTTCGTCAGCAGATTGAAGT
>URYI01000189.1 GCA_900552055.1 uncultured Eubacteriales bacterium
CCGCCATAGCCGCTATCTGGCCGTATGTCGCCACTTTGCCTTTGGGTATTTGGCGCACTACCTCGTATATTTTCTCAAACGTATTCATTGAAAAAGCTCCTTTTGCCCAAAATGAGTTTTAAAAGCTTTGTAAAATTATGCAGCCAGGCTGCTAAGGGTATGCGCCGGGGCGGGCGGGGGCGTTTCGCGGCCTGAAGGCCGCGGGGCCGGGCATAGCCCGGCCAAGGCAGGCGCGCCGCGCCTGCCAAACGCCCCCGCCCGCCCCGGCGCATACCAGATGCAAAGCGCAGTATTTGAAGCCCAGGCCATTATTACAGTTTGCGCAATTACATCAATAAAATTCGCTTTTCATATCCCTGAGCAGCATATTTTCCAGCGCTTCACGAACCTCCAAGCCGTGAAATATAACGCTGTATACTCCCGAACAAATAGGCATTTCCACATTATACTCACAGCTTAAAAGCATAATAGCTTTAGCCGTATTAACTCCCTCAGCCAATCCTATACTATGCCGTCCCTTTCTAAGCAAATCCATCTCTGTCCGGTTTCCCAGCGCCTGCGCGCGCACAAAAGCCTCGCCAAAGCTTCGGTTATGACTGTGCGCAGAAAAAAGCGTAGCCTCATAATCGCCCAAGTGGCATAAGCCGTAAGCAGTCATCTCATGACCGCCCATAGCCTTAATAAGCCTGGACACCTCCCGCGCGCCCCGCGCCATAAGAGAGCCTTTTATGGATGAGCGTTCAATTCCGTCCAGCATGCCCGCCGCTATTCCTATTACATTTTTTGCTGCGGCTCCAACCTCATTGCCTATGAGGTCATCTCCGTAATACATCCTTATTAATTTGCTGTTCAGAGCCTCAGCCAGTTCTCTTTTTATATCCTCATTGTCCGAATCTATAACCATACAGTTGGGATTGCCCTTGACAAATTCCTGAACATGCCCTGGTCCCAGCCATACGGCTATACCTGCCTTTGGAGCATATTGGCCCGCTATCTGGCTGAGCCTTAGGCCAGTGCCTTTTTCCAGGCCCTTCATGCACAGCACCAGGATTTTATTTTGGGTATCCTTTGAAGCCATACCGTCCATAAGCTCTCTGAAATCCTGCGCACCTACCGAAATAAATATCCATTCTGCAAAGCTCAGCGCCTCGTCTAAATCTTCGGTATAGCGGACATTAGGGCCAAATTTCACCATTCCGTTGCCGTTATTTACCCTTATTTTGAAAAAATGCTCTGATTCCTCCCGGCCGTAGAGCATTACGTTATAACCCAGATTATCCAGATACCACGCAATAAAGCTGCCCCATCTGCCGCAGCCTATAACTGTTGCGTTCATAAGCCTTTATTACCTCCAGATATATTTGTCGCCGCATGGTTTAAAGCGCAGCGGTAAATTCAGCTATTTCTTCAAGCGCCTGCCGCGACTGAGGAAGTCCGTAAGCCTGAAAAACATGCCACATATCCTCCCATATGCTCAATTTCACACTGCCGCCGGCCTTGTCAATCTTATCCTTTAAGCGCGTACTGTCGCTTAAAAGTATCTCCCTGTCCCCCACCTGCAAAAGCACAGGCGGCAAACCTGAAAACTCACCGTAAAAAGGAGAAATATAAGGGTTATCAGCCCTGTCCCCGCCTATATACATTCGAGCGCTGTTTTTTAAAGACTCCACTCCTAAAACCGGATCCCTGTCCTCCAATTCTACGCTCTCGCCCGTAAAAGCAAGATCCGTCCAGGGGGACATAGCCGCCAAACCGCATGGAAGAGGCAGGCCCTCCTCTTTAGCCTTAAGGGCGGAAGCTAAAAGCAACCCGCCTCCGGCCGACTCTCCGGCAAAAATTACGCTCTTGGCATCTATATCCGCTTCAAGCAGCGCCTTATACATACTCATTGCGTCCTCCAGCGCAGCCGGATATGGATATTCGGGCGCCAGGCGGTATTCAAAGGAAAGTACGCCCAGGCCGCATACGTCGGCTAATTTAGCGCCAAGTCCCCTGCTGGATTTTAAATTTCCCGCCACATATGCGCCGCCGTGAAAATACAGCATAATTTTGTCCTGCTTTATGCTTTTGGGACGAATCCACTGTGCAGGAATCCCGCAGTATTCACAATCCTCCACCTTTACCCCGGCAGGCGAAGGTATAAGCGCACACGCGCGCTCCTGGGAAAGCCGCATTTCCTCTACTGATTCGCCCGCCAGATACGGCTTGACCAGTTTCAGCATGCCGGCAAATATCTTAGCCTCTAATTCGCTTAGTCTTTCCATCCAATCTCCTTTTTTATATAAAAACTTGTTAGTTTCGCCGTCTTTTCTATCAAGCAATAGGAAGTAAAACCGCCCAGTGAAAGAACTATACTGGTATCTTAAATAATAAACGGCGTTTCCCTGAGTCAAATTTTAAATATTAATTATTCCTATTTAGCGCGTTTTAAAGGACATTTTAATTCTATAGCCGCCAGTCGATAGGCGTCATGCCCGATTCCTCAAGCAGTTTATTTGTCTGAGAAAAATGCCGGCAGCCAAAAAAGCCGTTATAAGCTGATAAAGGGCTGGGATGAGGGGCCGTCAATTTATGATGCATCCGATTGGTTATAAGCTGAGCCTTGTTTTTAGCGTTGGCCCCCCATAAAAGGAATATGACGGGGGTCTGCTTATTATTCAATTCGCTTATAACTCTGTCAGTGAACAGTTCCCACCCCATACCTTTATGACTGTTAGGACTGCCCCTGCGCACGGTAAGAACAGTGTTTAAAAGCAGCACGCCCTGTTTGGCCCATTTGGTCAGTTCTCCGCTTCCGCTCATTGTTATGCCCAGATCATCTTCTATCTCTTTAAATATATTCAAAAGGGACGGCGGCGGCTGAACGCCTTCCTTAACCGAAAAGCACAGACCATGGGCCTGTCCGGGGCCATGGTAAGGATCCTGCCCTATTATAACCACCTTGGTCTGCTCAAAAGAAGTATATTTCAGTGCATTAAAAATATCATACATATTGGGATATATTGTATATGTAGAATATTCCTTTTTCAAAAATTCCCGCAGCTTTAAATAATAGTCTTTTTTAAATTCATCCGCCAGGATTTCGTCCCAATCATTGCCGAGATTAACCATATTGCTGCTCCTCTCCGCATAAATGCTTTAAAGCAATTTACAGCATCAGTCAGATAAGACTGCTAAAATCTTGAAGTCTATTATATCATTGTGCGGCCATTTTTCAAAGCAAATTTTCCAAACCTTTTGCCCTAGTCAAAGAATCTCTACAATAAAAATCCTTAGATGAGAAGTGCTATTGGCCGGTTTGCCGCAGGGACATCTGCCAATAGCTAAAAAATAAAATTATTGCAGGCGTTTGGCGCCGTAGGCGTCAAACGCCTAAGTCTCCCCCTGATTCCCCAACAAAAGCTTTGCTTTTGTTGGGGAATCAGGGGGAGACTCAGGCGCCCTTACGCAAGCAAAGCTTGCGTA
>URYI01000190.1 GCA_900552055.1 uncultured Eubacteriales bacterium
AATGCCGGAATCAGACCGCTGGAGGCGTGTATCCACTTGTCAATTTAGGGTACCTATATATAATATACCAATTATCTTTGAAAAATTCAACCGCTTTTTTGAAATTTAATATTTAATACTTTAAGCGCGGACAAAACGAACCTCGTTTCTGCCGATACTGCGCCACGCGGCTTAAAGCCGCGGGCTGCGCAATGGGACAACGGCGGCGCTTGCGGCCGGTACGCCACAGGGCCGGAGCACAGCCCGGCCCCGGCCAAAGCTTTGCTTGGCCAAACGCCGCAAGCGGCCCTATGGCGCAGCTTTTAAGCGAAAGCTCTGTCCGCTTCTTGAAGGTATACGTCCTATCCAGTTAATTCTTATAAGTCCAGAATAGTGGAAAATTATAAAAAATGCGATGTTAATATAATGCTACCCGAAGTTAATTTTGTGCATTGCTTATTGTTAATAGAAATGATATAATTTAAACATAAAAACTTTATAAAAGGAGTGTACTAATATGAAAAGAGCATTAGTTGCTATTTTGTCTCTGGCATTGATTATATGCCTGGCTATTCCTGCTCTTGCTGCCGAAGACGTAGTAATCTATGATTTTACCAATTCAATTGACGCAGAAGATGCATTTGGATTTAATCCCGGTCTGGCCGGTATGGGATTCGCAACCCCAACAGTGGCTATCGAAAATGAACAAATGAAAATGACATTTACTGGAAACTCACAAACTAACGCTGCTTTAGGCGGATACTTGCCCGCTTCCTCTCGTGAATGGGTAACGGCTTTAGCTGAACAAGCTCCCAATTATAAGTATATTAGACTTTACCTTGAAAATAACACCCCTGGTGCTTTTTACATTACGTTCACTTTTGCAAGTACCTCAACTACAGTTTGGGGAACTCCTGATATGACCAAGGCGGTTATGATTAATACTGCCGGCGAGACCATAGAAGCTACCGTTAGCCCCGATTTAAACGGCTATACCAATGGTTACATTCAGCTGCCCGCAGGCTTTAAAGGCTGGCTGTTTATGGAAACTGATGCATCAACATTCGGCCCTGCTCCTGACGGCTGGGGAAAAACCGAACTAACTTCTTGGACGGAAGTATCCCAGTTTGAATGGGATATGCGTCAAGTAGGCGATGTCACCGAAGGCAATAATTACATGATTTGGGACGACCTTGCCCTGGTAAATGAAGCTGTGGCTCCTGCTGCAACTGATCCCGGAACAGATGAGCCCGCTACCGACGACCCCAATCAGGGCGGCGATATTTCAATGCTGCTCTATGCCGCGGCGGCTGTAAGCGGCTTAGGCGCTCTGGCCATTAGAAGAAAGAAATAATCAGTAACTGCGATTATTTAGTATTTGTAACTGAAGCGAGCGTACAGATTAATCTGTACGCTCGTTTTAATTTGCGTTCATATTATTCGACTAAAATATTCGGCTGCTGGCCGTAAAGCTTACTGTAACATCATTATTTCGGAGAACAGGATAGTTTTGTCTAGAAACCGGTTAGCTTTGTTCATTGAATTATGCGGTTAAAGCTTTATACTTAAGTTAAATCAAACAGTAAAGGAGAATTAGTATGAAAAAACTGTTACTAACTGTTTTGGCTCTGGCCCTTACAATAGCAATGGCTATTCCCGCTCTGGCTGCCGATGAACTGTTAATCTGTGATTTTGCTAACGCTGACCAGCAGATAAGCTGGACTGAAGGATTAACTACAAACAACGGCATACCTGCGCCCAGTTTCAGCGTTGAGGACGGCAAATTTGCTGTAACCCCCCAGGCAGGCAATTTCTGGGCTGGCACTTTTTATTTTGACCTGGCTAATGGCTGCAGCTGGCTGAACGACCTGTCAACAGGCCTGGAAAGCGGCGAATACAGCTATATCCGCCTTTATGTTAAAAACAACCTGCCCTGCAATGACGCTGACCCATTCGGCTTTTCCTTCAGCCTTCAGAAAATAAGCACAGAAGGATATGTAAGCAACTGGGGAGCCGCAGATTTTTCTAAAGCCGTATTCCTCAATATGGACGGCACAGAGGCAAACCTGGAGTTTTCTCCCGACAGGAACGGTTATAAAAACGGATACTTAAGCATCCCCGCGGGTTTTGAAGGTTATATTTTCATGAGCGCCAAGCTGGAAGACTTCCCCACTCATACTCAATGGGGAACCACAGCTTTAGATAACCTAAATGGATTGGGCAGATTGGAAATAGATGTGCGCGCTGCCGGGACAGATTGCGATGGCAGCACCAACAATCTTATACTGGATGATTTAGCTCTGGTTAAAACAGCCGAGATACCTGAAACCCCCGGCGGAGAGAACCCTGGGCAAACTCCGGATGACGGTAATAAGGATGAAGATAATACCGATAAACCCGGAAGCGGCGGCGACATTTCAATAATGCTTTATGCGGCAGCCGCTATCAGCGGTCTGGGCGCTTTGGCAATAAGGAAAAGAAAATAAAACATCATAAATTCATTCCGGGCCTAAACAGCCCGGTTTTTTATTTTCAACTTATAGCTTAGACAATACAATTAAAGTGCAATGCGTTTTTCTCAAGAGCCCGCCGCGTCCGCTTTGCTGCGCGGTCTTAAAATACACGCTCGGTATGTCTTTAATCGCGCTCCGCACAGCCTTCAACGGGCATTGAAAGCAAAAACCTCCGAACGCAGAGGAGGGGGATTTTCCGGTTCTGCAAGGCGGCAGGACGCGGAAATACCGGGCGTATTTTAAAGGGAGGCAGCGCGGCAAAGCCCGCCAATTCATCCCTCTGCGGCCCATTGTACTCTGATTGTATTGTCTTACAATAAAGTCAATATGCCGCCGGGAAAGCCACGTCACGTTAAAAGCGCCGTATCTCCGCTTCTCTAAGCCTCTTAGGAGATTTAGCACATGTCTCGGCGCCGCTCTCCTTACCATTTTCTGATCCATACCCTGTTAATGCATAATAATATACCGCTTTCTTTTGCCTTGAAAAAACTAAAAACCCAACTGAAATTGTTAGAGTAAACAAAGTCTTTATTGATCAAAAGCCCTTAAAACATCTTATAAACTCTTATAAGTGTTTATAGGCAACGCCACAGCTTTAAATCAAGATTTCCGCACAGCTGCCTATATCTTGTCATATTTTCTTACAGCATTGTTTTGGAAAACCGGACACCATTGGGGCACCAAATAGCTTTTGCATAATATCTCATACCTAACATCTCCGTTCCGTTCCTTTTTGATTTTTTCAGTGTGACTTTTGGAGAAGCAAACATAAGAAAAGGTGTACCCTCTTCCGAAAAATATCTTATTGGGAAGTATTCCAATCTCTCTGTTTTTATCAATTTCTACCTTAAATTTACAAGGGCATATACGGTCAGGACAGGGCTGTTTGAGTGTCCTGCTGTGTTGCTGTTCGCTCCGTGTACGTCCAGTACACGTCGTTCAAGCGCCTTGCAGGGCACCCAAA
>URYI01000191.1 GCA_900552055.1 uncultured Eubacteriales bacterium
TGTATGGCAGAGGGTTAATAGGCGAGGAAACAGGCAGCGAATTTAAGACTTATCACTTTGACTGCCGGGGCAGCACAGTAGCAATAACTGATATAAGCGGAAATATTACCGATAATATTGATAAGTATACTACTGTTGCTGTATCTTTATCTGCCGGCTTTGGTGCGTCTATTTCGGCAGGGTATATAATAACGACTACGGATGATTACAATAATGCCGTAACTACCAGCATCGAACTTAAGCACGTAGCCAGTAAGCCGCCTTCTGAGGATAATGGCCCCCAACCTACAGGACGGCCTGTGCTTAAGCCTCAGCCTGGGCCTGCGCCGGGGTATGCGTATGAGTATGATTGGGAGTATGCTGATGAGTACGAGCCCAGTTTGGAAGCTGAACAATATGCTTATGACGCCGGTCCTGTTTTAAAGTTCTTCGTTGCTATATTTGCTACAGTAGGAGCTGGCATTGCTATTGGTGAAACTTTTGCTTCATATGGAGCCGGGGCGTGGAATGATCCTGCTGCTGTAGCTACAGCTGTAGAGGCTTGAAAACAATTTATTGCGGCAACAGCGTAATAAGTTTTCTCTAAGTTATAGCCTAAGTATATATTATGTCGAATGGATGGGTTATCTAGTGGTATTTAGGTATGCTTTGAAATTATAATCTATCTATAGAGGTCCCATCAATTACATATTAGTAATTGATGGGGCTTATTAAAAACTTATTTAATATATTATCAATATTAGGAGCTGCATTATGAATTCATTTAAAAAGAAACGTGTTATATTGCATCGATATTACTTGAGTGGCTTATTGGTATCATTGCTGTATTTATCCATAGCTATTCCTTTATTAATTATCTATCATAATATTTGGTCGGTTATATTGTGTGTTTTGCTTTATTTTATAATGGTAATACCTCTTGCAAGGGTAATATCTAAAAAAATTATAGGTTCTGTACTGTTTAATGAGCTAGATGCACAAACATTCCAGGAAATCATGAATGACAAACATCTTTTACCTCATTTAGGATATCGAATTGGCGGAGCATTGTCGATTGGAGACTATCAAATAGTTGTTAATAATGTCGAATTTAAAATGCGAAATAAAAGGTGTTCTCTGCGGCAACAGTTGTCATATTTGAGTTTGCTTTCCCGCGTGTACTTTGAGTTGAGAGATTTTGAAAAATTAAGAGATTTATACGGAAAATATAATACTCTAAAAGACCGTCACTCTGAAAAATCTATGTTTCAGTCCCAATATTCAGTATGGACTTATTACGAATCTTTTCTGAAGAGGGAATATGAGACGTGTAAAGCATTATGCAAAGCGCCATTAAATATGAAAGCCTGGGGGAGTAATTATGTTAAACTGGAAAAGGATTTTTATTATGCGGTGGCGTGCTATGAAAATGGTGAAATGGAGGAGGCAAAGAAAGCGTTTGAAAATATAATCGCGTTTGCTCCCGATATGTATCTTGCCAATGTTTCTCAAAAGTATATTAAAGGAATTGAAGCAAACTCGCAGATTGTAATGTCTGAAACAGAGGTTCTTCCTGAGCAGGATTATAAGCTTTTTGACGATGCGGGTTTAGCTAAAATACGCAGGAATAAAATTATTATGCGTATTTTGCTGATTTTATGTATATTTTTATTTGCGATATCATTTTTTATTAATAATGCAGAGCGAGGAGGCAATTCTGATCTTTTATCATATGAAGCCAGACTGAACAAATCAATATCCAGCTATTATGATGATGCGGAGGCTGTAACGTCTTTTACCCTGAAAACAGATGCAAATGTTCATATTGATGACATTTGCCTTATTAACAGCGGCGGTGTACTGGACCTTGTCAGCGTAGTGACAAGGGACGGGGGCGATACGTTTGGTTTGGAAAAGCTTGTAACTAATATAGCTTTGGATGTGCCTTACTGCGTATACAGCCATATAACTAATTATTACATCGGGTTCCAGATATATACTGATAAGAGCTTGAATACCAACTGCTACAACATTGTAGAATTTGAGTATAATGGGCAGACCTGTTGGCTGTGCATAGATTATATAGGAACCACTCCTAGAACTAACACTTCCGAATAATACTTTAATTTAATATTATGGGGGAATTTTATGAAAAGAAGCCGTTCCAACGTCATTTTTATTATAGTGGTGATTCTTGCTATATTGGGTGTCGCGGCATTTTATATTTATGATGTGTTTTATCTTAAAACAAGCTATACAACTAATCTATTTAGAGTGCTGGCCGCAATTCTTGTACTGTTAGGCACTTTAATTAGGCTGCTTTCGAGCCGGGGAAGAAAAAGACTTGATGTCTATGAAAGAGCATACCAAGATGAATTGGGCTATGCATTTAAAAATAAACCCTTAGCCAGAAAAAAGCTTTTATGTGCATGCCGCTTATATGATGAATCCAATTATAGAAAAGCAATAAAGTACTTGCATGAACTTTTACAGGAGGCGGAATTTGAGAGGGATTTAATCCCTGTTCTGCTGTTTATGGCGTTATGCTATTCGGATGCTGGCTTAACTGAGGATGCTATCAATGTCTATTATGATTTATTGAAGTACGATCCCAATAATGCTCAGGTAAACAGCAATATGGGAACTTTATATATCAAGCAGGGTGATTACCAAACAGCGCTGAAATACTACACTAAATCAATAGAATGCAAGCCTGATTATATTGCGTATTTGAACCGTGCAAATTGTTATTTTAGGCTGCATGAATATGACATGGCGATTGATGATGCAAAAAAGGCGCTGGAAATAAAAAATAACGGCGTTGAAGCCGCTGATCTGCTGACTGTTATTTATGCTCTGCGAAATGATGAGGAAAACAGGCGTAAATATTACCATATAGCACTTGTTTCGGGCAAAAGCCCTGAAGAACTGGATGAGGCGATATGTTATTTCCTGAACGAAAATAAAAGCTTTAATAGTGCGGAGAAAAGCAACGAAGGCCTATCCAATAGTAATTAAAAAGGCTCCAGCCTGGATTAATTAAGCGCTCATTTAACAGACATGCGCAATTATATACAGAGCCGTCAGCCTTATTTTATAAAATTTTAATAACTGCTCCAAA
This sequence comes from uncultured Eubacteriales bacterium, assembly GCA_900552055.1. Lineage (GTDB taxonomy): Bacteria > Bacillota > Clostridia > Christensenellales > QALW01 > Neochristensenella > Neochristensenella gallicola. The sequence goes on from URYI01000191.1 coordinate 3,101, forward strand.
GGATAGTCCCTGCATGTCCGACAGCCATAACTGAGCGCAGGGCAATGTTGATTAAGAGGTCAAATATGCGTAAATTGCTTGATATAATGTTTAGAAATAAAAAACTGTCCATTTTGATTCCTATATTATTGGCACTGGTAGTTTATATACTTTTTATGTTGTTTGGAAACGCGGAGGATAAAATCAGGATTGTGGCCATTACTCCGATTTTATCGGCAATATGGTTTTTCGGCGTATTTTTAATACTGCATACCCTCAGTTTACAAGGAAGACGGTCAGAAGGCATAAAATATGCGTCCTGCTGC
>URYI01000192.1 GCA_900552055.1 uncultured Eubacteriales bacterium
CTGCGGCCCGGAGCGGCCTTCGGCCGCCAAACGCCGCCCCCTGCTTCCTCTTTACTAAAGCGCCTTGCTCTCACGCTTCAAAAAACGTCCGCCTAATCCCGTAATATAAAAAGCGGCCCGCAAATGCGGCCGCTCTCAAAAGCCGACCCCGGCAGCCCAATACTCACACTATTAAAGCACTATTAATCCCTCGGTCATATCCCGGCCCCCGCGGCCAGGCTTTGGCAGAAGCAATTCATATATATCCGTAGCCCGCATTTCCATTTCAAAAAGCTCTCCGCCCTCCCGCTTAAGCTCCGCGCCCGAAGTATAAAACGGGATCCTGCTGCTGCGCGCGCATAAGGAGAGCAAATCTCTTTTTTCACGGCGCACTCCCAGGCACCGGATATAAGGCGGCGCGCTGCTGTTGTATAACGCAGTTTGCCTCTTTTCAATTCCCAGCAGCACGCACATAAGAAAACGGCAGATGCGCGCGCGGGTATAGCGCTTGCTCTTTAATAAACTTATTAATTCCTCAAGGCTGGCCGCCTGCTCGGCCGCGCGCTTTAGACGGTACTCCAGGCCTTCGTCCGCTCCGCTTAAAGCGCCAAGGGCCTGGGCGCTCAGCGCGCGCGCCCTCGCGCATACCAGTCTGAAAAGCACGTCCTCCTGCCAGGGCGCGCGGCCCAAAGCCATTTGTGCTTTTAAAACTTCCGCGCTCCCATCAGGCAGGACGCCGGTTATATCCTCCCCCGCAGCAGCTGCCCTGCGGATGCCCAGCGCGCTGTCTAAGCCTGATGAATCATGCGCTCCCCTTCTTTTTATCCAAAAAGGCTCTAAATCCGAGCCCGTCTCCTCTATCCCCCTTATATATTCAGCGGCTAAAACATCATTGGGCAGAGCCGCGTCATATACAGCCGAAGGATAGCTCTCTCCCCTTTTCAGCCTGGAAAGCGCGTCCTCCCTAATATTGGGAAGGCTCTGCCCCTCTCTGCCGAAGGAAAGAATGCTTAATACGCTTAAGCCGTTAAAAATACGCACTCCTCCCAGCGCAAAATATCTGGCCGCCTGGAGGGAATATATGACGGGCAGCTCCAGCACCATATCCGCGCCCGAAAGAAGAGCGGCGCGGGCGCGGGCAAATTTATCCATAAAAGCAGGCTCTCCCCGCTGCACAAACGAGCCGCTCATAAGGCAGATTATGCTCTCTGCTCCCGTTTGGAGCCGGGTCTGCCCGATATGATATGCATGGCCCTTATGAAAGGGGTTATATTCAGCTATAATCCCTGCTATTTTCAAAAAATCACCTTTTCTTTTTGCGCGTATTGAGTTATAATATCCGCTGGCGGGTTCTGTGCCCGCTCCGCGAGCGTTTTTATTGTGCACGCTTCTTGAAAAACGCGTTTTTGCGTCATTTATTAAAATGCGCTTTAAAAATCTCGCAGTGTATATTGTATAATAATTTTTTATAATTTGAAAGGGGTTTTTCAAAAATGTCTCTGATGGACTACATCAAAAACAAGGCCAAATCAGACAAAAAAACCATTGTTCTGGCCGAGGGAAATGAGCCGCGCACAGTCGCCGCGGCCGAGATTGTCAAAAGAGAGGGCATAGCCGACCTCATACTGCTGGGCGATGAAAAGGTCATCCGCGCGGCGGGCAGCTACGACATAGCAGGCATACCCATAATCAATCCGGCCGACAGCGAATGGAAAGAGGACTTTGCCCAGACCTATTATGAAATGCGTAAAAATAAGGGCATGACCATTGAAGAAGCGCGCGAAACCATGCTCAACCCCCTCTATTTCGGCGCCATGATGGTTAAAAAGGATATAGTGGACGGCATGGTGGCCGGCGCGGTCAATTCCACAAGCAATGTTATCCTCTCGGCCGTGCGCGTTATAAAGGCGGCTCCCGGCATTAAATCAGTCTCCAGCTGCTTTATAATGGAAAGCCCCATAAAGGAATTCGGAGACGAGGGCAAAATGGTATACGGCGACTGCGGCTTTATAATTGACCCGGACACCGAACAGCTGGCCGATATCGCCATAGCTACCGCCAAGACTGCCAAAGACGTACTGGATATGGAGCCGAGAGTGGCCATGCTCTCCTTCTCCACCAAGGGCAGCGCCAAGCATGCCTGCGTGGATAAGGTTATAAACGCCACTGCTCTTGTCAAAGAGCGCAGGCCCGATCTGCTTATAGACGGAGAATTGCAGGTGGATGCGGCGCTGGTGCCGTCAGTGGGCGAATTCAAAAGTCCGGGCAGCCCTGTGGCGGGCAAGGCCAACGTACTTATCTTCCCCAATCTGGACGCCGGCAACATAGGCTATAAGCTCACTCAGCGTTTAGGCCAAGCCTGGGCTTTAGGGCCTATACTGCAGGGCCTGGCCAAGCCGGTAAACGACCTTTCGCGCGGAGCCAGCCCCGACGATATCGCGGGCGTGGTAGCCGTAACCTGCGTTCAGGCGCAGAATATAGGCAAATAAATATTTTTCAGCCGGGTGGCAGGATTAAAGCTGACCCCGGCTGCTTTTACGCTTAAAGCGTACATTATTAAGCTCATGCTGCCGCACAGCCGCCGGCAGGGCGCAGCAGCACTAATTTTTACTGCCGGAGAATGGGAGTAATTAAAATGAAAATCCTGGTTATAAATGCGGGCTCCAGCTCGCTCAAATACCAGCTTATAGACATGGACGGCGAAAAGGTCATAGCTAAGGGCCTGGTTGAGCGCATAGGGCTGAAGGATTCAGTACTCAAATATAAGTCGGGTGATATTTCGGAGGAAATCACCTCTGATATAAAGGACCATGTTCAGGCCATAAGCATGGTGCTCAACGCTCTTATTGACCCGCAGAAGGGCTGCATTAAGGATATGAAGGAAATAGGCGCCGTTGGGCACAGAGTGGTTCACGGCGGCGAGAGCTTTGCAGGCAGCGTTATAATAACCCCTGAGGTTATGGACGCCATACGCGAAAACATTGAGCTGGCCCCCCTGCACAATCCCGCCAATATAATGGGCATAGAGGCATGTCAGAAAGTTATGCCGGACACGCCGATGGTGGCGGTTTTTGATACGGCATTTCATCAGACCATGAGGGAAGAAGAGTATCTTTATCCCGTTCCTTATGAATGGTATGTGAAATATAATGTGCGAAAATATGGATTTCATGGTTTATCGCATCAGTTTGTCACACTAAAGATGCAAGAACTTTTAAACAAAGAAAATGTGAACTTAATTATTTGCCATATCGGAAATGGTGCAAGTGTAACAGCAGTGCAGAATAGTCGTTGTATCGATACGTCGATGGGATTTACCCCGAATGCTGGTATCATGATGGGAACACGGTCAGGCGATATCGATTATAGTATTTTAAAATATGTGCAAGATCAAACTGGAATG
>URYI01000193.1 GCA_900552055.1 uncultured Eubacteriales bacterium
CGCGCGCCGCTTTTTTAATTTTTCTTAAAAAAGCGCTTGCAATAATGAGTAAAATAGGCTATAATTATTGTCGCTGTGATAATGCTGATGTAGCTCAGGAGGTAGAGCACTTCCTTGGTAAGGAAGAGGTCTCGGGTTCGAGTCCCGACATCAGCTCCATATTTTTAAAGCCGCTGAAATTCTTTAAAATAAAGGGTTTCAGCGGCTTTTTTAGAAAGTTTGCTTAGACAATACAATCAAAGTACAATGCGTTTTTGCATAAATGCCCGCCGCGTCCGCATTGCTGCGCGGTCTTTAAAATACGCCCGGTATGTCTTCAATCACGCGCCGCACGGCCATCAACGGGCATTGAAAGCAAAAATCTCTGACCGCAGAGAAAAAGGAATTTTCCGGCTCTTTAGGCGGCAGGACGCAGAAATACCGGGGATACTTTAAAGGAGAGTAACACGGCAAAACGGAGCAATGCGCCCCTTTAAGGCGCATTGTACTCTGATGGTATTGTTTTATCCCTGCATATAATCAGCTTTTGCAACTTCTTTCCAAATATCTTTTAATAATTTACCGTCTATATGTGCATGATTTTTAAAATCTTCTATGTCTGTGTATCTTTGCAGGCTGCCGGGGACCTGGTCCTGAAAAAACTCAACCTGTCCGCTGCCGTACCGGATAACGCCGTAGTTTATATGGTTGTAATAAAATTCCATTTCGCTGTACATCATAAGCCCGGCAATAAAGTCGTCAAAATCAGGCTCTAATTTTTTGCCCTGCTGATATAATGCCCTTGCTTTATTTAAGGATATTTTATTGGGATACATCACCCTGTCGGGCTGCGCGCTTTTAAAGCTGTTTTTTCATAGGGGTCATCATATTTAAAATATTTAAAATCCCGTTTATTTAAGCCTATAACATTTTTATTGTGTTTTTCCCATTTAAATTGAGCCAGCTCTTTCCAATCCAAATTTTTGGTCCACTCATATGCCGTAGGCAAAAATTCTTTTATATTGCCCTTCATTTCTTTAAACGGCTCGTCATAGCACAAAACCATACTGGGCTTTATCCTGTCAAGCATTTGGTTATAGCCCAGCATAAATTCTTCTTCGCAGTTTTCTCTGTAATAGGTGCTTACCGCGACGACCGATCCCTCCTCAATGCCGTCAAAGCAGAAGTCAAAGGAGCTTTCGTCCCCCCAGGAAACGGTGGGTATAACCTTAAGGTCGCGGGACTGCCAAAAAGCGCCGCACCATCTGTTTTTAAATACGCTTTGAATTTGAAGCGCAAGGGGCATATTGGTAAACAGAGAAAAATCAGGACTTAGCAGCGCATAGTACTGGCTCAGCTTTTCCAGCTCCTCCTCCGCATTTTCATATACCTTTTCAAATTTCCAGTCATAAGTGAAAAAGTGGATGGTTTTATCTCTATTTTCAGCATCCTCTTTCTTTGCGTCCGCAAAGCTTAAAAATTTAATTTTGTCCGCGTCAATATCCTGTCTTTTAATTATGGGAAAATCATACTTGCCCGCCGACATGTTATAATACAAAAATTCATTGCGCACTAATTTTTGCTCATTTTTTTCTTTTTCCACTGCGTAATCAGTTTGCTCTTTCATCTTTTCTCCCCCTGATTATTTTTACAGCTCTGCCCAATATTTATCCAGCCGCTGATAGGGGGCGAATTTGTCTTTGAAGCGCCTTAATCCTTCCAGGCCGCCGTCCGAGCCGAGATTGACCCATTCTGCCGGGAAACGGCGGGCAAATTCTATATACATATATACGCTCAGGCCGTTGTAATGCTTATCTGATTTGCCAAAGCAATAATAAAGGCAGTTGTTGGATGCTTCGCCTATTATGCAGCCTATGGGACGGCCCCGGTCGGTAACAGTTATGCCGCAGGCGCCGTTAGAGGGGTATCCGCTTATATATTTTTTAAGGATTTCCTTTTCGCAGCCGAAAAGGCATTGGGCGCAGTCCCGGCCTGCGCACCAGTTATTAAGCGCCTCTTCAAACAGCGGGGCGTTTTGGCTGTTGAAGGGATGGATTTCCGCGCCGGGGACAGTACGCACAAAGTAATTATAATCAGCTGTTTTATGCTTGAATTTCCAGCTGAGGCGCAATAGCTGTTCCTGCGGCAGCACGCAGTCGCTGAACCGGGGGTCGAAGCCCACTGAAAAGCTCTTAAAAAGCTCAAGCTGGGAAAGGGGGATATATTCAAACCTCGGCTTAATGCGGGCGCGTGAAAACAGGCTGCATATAAATTCCAAAGCGGCGTGCTTTTGCCCCAAACTGTTCTTCTGAGGGGCGGATTTATATTTGCCGCCTGCATTTTCAGATTGGATGGAGGGGCTGGCTCCTGGAGAGGAATTTTCCCTGGAGGATGAGTATGCTCCGGCGGCAGGAGGGGCAAAACAGTCTTTATCCGCATTAAAGCGGGGGGCGCCTTCCGGCAATATGCGCTCCATGGGGGGCAGGGCGAAAAAGCGCCCCTCTTCCTTCAGGATCAGGCACAGGCAGCTCTGGTATTCTTTATAATAAATTTCTTCCCAATAGGCGCTGAGGGCGCAGAAGCATAAATCCAGTAAGGGCCCCCTGAAATATTTTTGGTATAAGGGACGGTCGGAATTTTTGAGAGGCAGGAAGCCTGCGTTTTTAAGTATATTCTTCATAAGGGCGGCTTTTACAGCTTCTCCTGGCGGCGTATGGTCCTTAATTCCCTGCGGCGCCGGGCGGGGAGTTCCTCCCGCGCCTTCTCCTCTTCATCCAGCAGCAGGCCGGGTACTTTTTTGGGCCTGCCCTGCTCGTCCATGGCTACAAACAGCATGCTGCCTGTCATAACCAGCTTGCGGGAGCCGTCAAAATCCTCAATGAAGCCTTCCAGGCAGACTTCAAGCGAGGTGCTGCCCGCATAGGTGACTCTTCCGCGCAGCACCAGCGTGCAGTTCATGGGTATGGGGGCGAGATAGCTTAAATTGTCTATAAGGGCGGTGGTCACTTCTCCTCCGCAGTGGCGGCGGGCGGTTATGCTGGCCACGGTGTCCGCCCATTGGGCCAGCTGTCCGCCGAAAAGGGTGTTCTTGCCGTTTAGATGGGGGGAATAAACTATATATGAGTTTTCTGTTATAGATTCCTTTTGTGATTTGTCCATGAGCTTCCTCCTTTGAGTTTTGTTTTTCATATGGGTACCCTAAATTGACAAGGGCATATACGGTCAGGACAGGGGTGTTTCGGTGTCCTGCTGTGTTGTTTTTCGCTCCGTGTACGTCCAGTACACGTCGTTCAAGCGCCTTGCAGGGTACTCAAGCGGCCGCTGCCTGACCCTTCGGCCTCCAGCGGTCTGATTTCGGCATTTTCAAAAAAGCGGAATGAGGCCTACTGAACGCA
>URYI01000194.1 GCA_900552055.1 uncultured Eubacteriales bacterium
TAGAGCCAGAACTCCAAGTCTTCCACTATCTCCTCGTCCGTAATGCCCGGAAAATGCATTCTCCACGCTTTTATAAGGTATTGCGCCTGTGGGTCGTCCTTGTATTCCGGCATCTCCTCCGGCTTCAATTTCATTTTGCTGGTTGAAGAAAGATTGCTGTCCGTTTGATTCGTTTGATTCATATTTTAAAGTCCCTTCCCCATTATTTAATGTATCGATATTTTCCACAGAATCTATATTGTGTTGCTGTTCGCTTAGAGCCAGAACTCCAAGTCTTCCACTATCTCCTCGTCCGTAATGCCCGGAAAATCCATTCTCCACCCCTTTATAAGATATTGTGCCAGCTGGTCGTTCTTGTACTCCGGCATCTCCTCCGGCTTCAGCGATTGGACGCGCTCGGTCTGCGGTATTTTGTTGACTGCCTGAGCTATCTGATTCATAATTAACACCTCTATTAATATTATAATTCCTATCTGCCCTAACGTCAATATTTGATTGCCCGTTTTGTACAGAATTAGCATTTTCCGCCGCATCCATATGCGAATTAATATAGCCTTGAAACATCTTTTCATGTTTAGCCTGCCATGAATCCACGTCCTTCTGCTCCATAAGGCCATATTTAACCAAATCGTCATTGAGCAATTTGTTAAGCTGCAATATAGCTTCGGGCTCAACAGGATTCCCTTCGGCCGCCAAACGCGAGTATTCACGCGCAACCTGCTTAGCCTGGCTCAATTCAGGAAGCGCATCCGCCTTATATGCCGCGTCCGCAAAAACCTTTTGGATATCCGTCAGCTTATTATATCTGGAAGCAGATATGCCGTTATTAACCGCCGCGGTACCTCCGCCGGCTACAGCGCCAAGCAGACTGCCTGTAAAAAAGCCCGTCCATAAATCCTTAAGTTCAATCTGCGCATCAGGGTCCAGCCCGGTAATCTGCTTAAGCGCCGTATCGGCAGCAGTACCGTAAATTTCCTCCAGGCCTTCATCTATCCCGGATTTCAAAACGCTTTTAAGCGTGTTTTTAAGCGCGCTTTCCCCCATATTTTTAACGGCCGTCAAACCCGCTTTGCTTCCTACGCCCCCTATGGATTCAATAGCGGTTTGGACTGCGGCGTTAGGCAGAGCATATCCCCATGCGCTGGCGGCGTCCCCTGTCTGCTCGTAAGCCTCACCGTAAGAAGAACCAAAGCTTTCAGCCGCCTTTTCGCCCAAATATACGGCCTGTCCTACACCTGGGATAAAGGAAAGAGGCAAGGTCGCGGCAAAATTAGTTACGCTCTGGATTAGCTGATTAGTGGGCACGCCTGCAATTTCCCCACCCTTAGTGCGCTGCAGAATCTCCGAAAGCTGCGCATCATTTGTTTTCCTTCTGTTAAGCTCCGATACTGATTCATTGTCCCCAAAAAGGGCGGATGAGGCAATGCCTAAATCCCTCAGCGTATTCACAGCTCCGATGCGTATATTTTCACCGAGATGGCTTTTATCAGAAGCAAGGTTGTTTTCATATTGCTCAATTTTACTTGGGTCGGACAATAGCTGTTTAAAGGTCTCCCTATTTAAATCGGGCGCATAATAGGAATTCAGCAGATAGTCCTTAACAGTATTAAGCTGCGCTTTCCTTTCCCGTTCGGCCAGCTTGCTTTCAAAATAGGCTAATCTATCAGGACTGCCAGCCAGATAATCTATTTGTTCATTAGTAAGCTTGGACGAATAGCCTTTTTCGGACAAATAAGCTTTAATTTTATCGGTATTTTCACTCATTGATTATAACCTCCCTAAAATAAAAGCTCAGACCGGATTCTTTTCAAGCTCTTCTTTGATAGCCAAGGCTATAGCGTCTGCTGTATACTGCGTGCCATATTGCGAACGGTTCTTATCTATTTCCTGATATCTTTTGCTCACATTACTCGCCATTTCTTCCGCCTTGCTGTCCGAATAGCCGCTTATTTTAAAGTAATTTTTAAAATCGGTTTTAGTATATTTCGCGTTCAGCATCCCCAGATTAAATATAGTTCCTATTCCGTCATAACCTGCCTCTAACGTAGGGAAAACATATCCCAGTCCGCCTGTTCCCACATTGCTCAATGAATATTGGTCTCTTAAAAAACTTGAAAAAACATCTGACCTTCCATCTTCCTGTGCTACAGATACCAGAGAATTTAAATAGCCCAGTCTGGTATTTTCATCGTCACTCAGGGTTTTTTTAAAATCCTCTACATTAGTTCCGGAATATATGGAATCCAGCATTTCATCTATAACCGCATCCGATTCAAGCTGCAAATCTGATATATTCCCAGTCCCAGTCTGACTTCCTTGATTGGAATTTAAAAAATTCTTTTCAATATCCAGTCCGGTTAATTGTTCTAAGTTATCATAAAGCTTGCTAAACGGATTCTGTTTGCTATTGCTCTGTCCCTCTGCCGCAAGCGCGCCCGCTTGTGCGCCAAGTGCCCCGGCATTAACAATCGCATTGAGCAAACTATCATCCACCAGCGGAAAAGCACTCTGGTCCGTTTTTTCAACAGCCTGCCCCAGTTCATTGACCGTATATCCAATGCTGTCAAGGTCTTGGAGCCATTTCAGGTAATCCTGCTCATACTGCTGCAAGGCGGCAGCCTGACGCTGTTCCTCATTATTTGCCCATATGTTATAATTGTTGTTTTCAAGCGCCAGATATGAATTAGCTAAATCAGCCAGGGTTGCGTTCTGGTTAAGGTACTGGTTATAGGCAGCATTATAGAACTCCGGCACCAATGCATTTTTCTTAGCCTCATACGCTGCAGCCGCTTCATTGGCTAAAGCAAGAGCCGTGGACGACATGCCGCCGCCAGCCGGCGCATAAGTGCCTATACTCTTATCAATGGCCGCATCCGCCTGCAAATCATACTGCTTAAAATACTCCTGAAGCGTTGGGTCGGCTGAAGGGTCATAGCTGAAACCGGCATTGTTGCGGTCGTTAAGCTGCTTTAAAAGATTTTCTATGGTCTCGCCGTATTTAAGCTGATATTCCGAAGGCGTAAAATCATATTTAGGCTGATTCTTTAAAACAGCATATTCACGCATTGCAGACTGAACCTGCTCGCTGGTAGGATATACGGAAGGGTTAGGGTTAGGGCTAGTAACAGAAGAACCGCCTGTATTGGAAACCGAATTTGACGGGGTGCGGTTAAGGACTGATAAGCCCTGTGAAGCCCCCGCCGCAACCGCACTCAAAATATTATTGCTTATTGCATCCAACGCCAAGCCATTAGTTGCAAAATCCCAATTATTATATACATTATCCGTCTTAGCTTTTGTCTTTGCATTCTTATATGGA
>URYI01000195.1 GCA_900552055.1 uncultured Eubacteriales bacterium
CCGCCCCTATTTAAAAGGGGCGGCCGCAGTTTTTAAATGCAAATCAGCCTGATATTTTCTTAAAAAATTATCTTTATACGCAGCTTATACCGGATGAATGTTCTCCTTCTGGTCCATAAGCTCCTGGTTCAGCCCATATTTTTCCTCACGCCGCTTCTCAAAGAATTTCATAGCCACCTGCGGGAAGAGCGCATAGGAAAGCACGTCCTCCTCCTGCTCCATAATATCCTTTATTTCCGCCTTGTATTTATCATATTCGGGCGGGATGTCGTCAGCCGGGCGGTGAGTTATAACGGGAGCGTCCCCTATGCATTTTTTGCGCACCTCTTCATTAACCGGCGCAGGCAGGCGTCCGTATTCCCCGCGAAGCAGGCCCTTGGACTCCTTTGTCACCATCTTATAGCGCTCGCCGGCAATTACGTTAAATACCGCCTGCGTGCCTACAATCTGGCTGGTGGGCGTAACAAGGGGCGGATATCCGAAATCCTCGCGTACGCGCGGCACCTCCGCAAGCACGTCCATAAGCTTATCCTCCTTGCCCGCCTGCTTTAATTGGCCGATAAGGTTGGAAAGCATGCCTCCGGGCACCTGGTAGAGCAGTGTATTGGTATCCACCCTCAGCACCTTCTTGTCCAGCCAGCCGTCCTTTTCCAAACGGTCGGCCACCTTGCGGAAATGCTTGCTTATTTCGCTGAGCAGGTTCAGATCCAGACCGGTATCATATTCCGTGCCCTTAAGGGTGGCCACTAAAGGCTCGGTAGCGGGCTGGCTGGTGCCGTTGCCTAAGGGGGAAAGGGCAGTATCCACAATGTCCACGCCCGCCTCAATGGCCTTAAGCAGGGTCATATCTCCCGTACCCGTTGTATTATGGGTATGCAGATGTATGGGCACGCTCACCTTCTCCTTGATGCGCTTTACCAGCGTATACGCATCATAGGGCAGCAAAAGGTTGGCCATATCCTTAATGCAGATATTGTCCGCGCCCATCTGCTCCATCTGGCAGGCCAAATCCACAAAATAATCCAGCGTGTGCACGGGGCTGGAAGTATAGCTTATAGCGCATTCGGCAATGCCGCCGTATTTTTTGCAGGATTTGACCGCCTGCTCCAGATTGCGCAAATCGTTCAGCGCGTCAAATATCCTGATAATATCTATGCCGTTCTCTATGGACTTTTTAACAAACATGTCTACGACGTCGTCCGCGTAATGCTTATAGCCCAGAATATTCTGTCCCCTGAAAAGCATCTGCAGCTTGGTGTTGGGCATTGCCTTTTTAAGCGCGCGCAGGCGGTCCCAGGGATCCTCGTTCAAAAAGCGCAGGCAGGCGTCAAAAGTAGCGCCTCCCCAGCATTCAAGGGAATAATATCCCACGCTGTCCAGCATGGGCGCGGCGGGCAGCATCTCGTCCAGGCGCATGCGCGTAGCCGCCTGGGACTGGTGCGCGTCCCGCAATATAGTATCGGTAATTAAAACCTTGGCCATATCTCTTAAATTCCTTTCTAAAATATATCCTCACTCGCAGCAGAGCGCTGCGGATAAATCTGCCGTCCGCCCTTTTTGCCCGTGCAGAAAAACTCTATCCGTTTTTCAATGGCATTTTCCGCACCCGGCGACCTTTTTCCGGTCCCGGCAGTCCAAATTTACCAGCGCTCTCTGACCGTACCCCGCTCCCGGCAGTTAAACCCCGCCGGCATTTTCTTCCTTTCACCTGGTCCCGGCAAATTATCTGTGCCCGGAGCCCGTCCGTCCGGGAGCGGCCGCCTTAAAACGCGGCCGGCGCCCGGGGAAAAATGCTTTTGGCAAGAAAAGTCCGCATAGCGCCTTAAAACCCAATCAGCCGAACAGAGACATAAACACGCCGGCGGCCACAGCCGAGCCTATAACGCCCGCCACGTTGGGGCCCATTGCGTGCATAAGCAAAAAGTTGCCCGGATTCTCCTCCTGTCCCACCTTCTGAGCAACACGCGCGGCCATCGGGACAGCCGAAACGCCCGCCGCTCCGATAAGGGGATTAATTTTGCCCTTGGTGATCCAGCACATAAGCTTGCCCAGCAGTACGCCGCAGGCCGTAGCAAAAGCAAAGGCCGCCAAGCCCAGCGCTATGATTTTTAAGGTCTCCCAGGTCAAAAATGTATCGGCGCTGGCAGTCGCGCCCACGCTTACTCCCAAAAGAATGGTGACGATATTGCACATCTCGTTCTGCACCGTCTTGCTCAATCTCTCGCATACGCCGCTCTCCCGTATAAGATTACCCAGCATTAAGCAGCCTATAAGGGGAGCGGTAGAAGGCAGGAGCAGAATTATAACTATAGCCACTATAACAGGGAAGAGTATTTTTTCCGTCTTGGATACCGGCCGGAGCTGCTCCATAACTATGCTGCGTTCCTTCTTTGTAGTAAGCAGCTTCATAATGGGCGGCTGAATAAAAGGCACAAGCGCCATATACGAATACGCCGCCACCGATATTGCGCCCAGAAGGTGCGGGGCCAGCCGTCCGGTAAGGAAGATAGCCGTGGGGCCGTCCGCGCCGCCTATTATGCCTATGCTGGCCGATTCGGCAAAGTCAAAGCCCAGCAGGCGGGCAATTATAAAAGTAATAAATATGCCGCCCTGCGCCGCAGCGCCCAAAAGCAGGCTCTTGGGATTAGCTATAAGCGGGCCGAAATCAGTCATGGCGCCTATGGCCACGAATATAAGACAGGGATAAATACCCGCCTCTACGCCCAGGTGCAGATAATAAAGCAGTCCGCCTGAGCGCAGGTCCCCGCCTTCAGGCGCGGTCATCAGCCCGCCCAGGGGGAGATTGACCAGCAGCATGCCGAAGGCTATGGGCAGCAGCAGCAGCGGCTCAAATTTTTTAACTACGGCCAGATAAATCAGGAAGCAGGAAATCGCTATCATGATAAGATAGCGCGGATCCTGAATTATTGCTGCGATACCCGTGTCCTGTATAAGCTTATTAAACGCCTCTGACAGATTAATGCCGTCCGACGCCTCAAGCAGTCTCAGCATCATTAACAAACTCCTCCCTTATTTATAGGAGCCCAGCACGTCTCCCGAATTTACAGCGGCGCCCTTTTCCACGTTTACCGAGGCTATAACCCCGTCGTGAGCGGCGAGAATTTCATTTTCCATCTTCATGGCCTCCAGCACAAAGAGGATATCCCCCTTCTTCACATTCTGGCCGGCCGAAACCTTTATATCCAGCACGGTACCGGGCAGCGGGGCGTTAATTGTTTCCCCTCCCATAACGCCGCCGGCAGCGGACTGAGCCGGAGCAGCCGCCGGAGCGCTCTGCGCAGGAGCGGCAGGA
>URYI01000196.1 GCA_900552055.1 uncultured Eubacteriales bacterium
CTGCTCCGGCTTAAGCCGGAGCAGCGGCGGCGTTTTAAAGTTTGCGGCATATATTCCTGATTGCAGGAACACCGCTCGCTGGACGAGTGGTTCGGGAAAAGGCTGATGCCGGTAATGCTGCTGATATTAGAGGGCTTTGCTATATGCCATTTGCATGTCACGAGTATCCATCGCAATCTGTCCCGGCAGCGCGCACATGGCTTTGCCATATGCCATTTTGCATGTCACGAGTATAAAAGGCTGTAAATAAGCTTAAAAACAAGCGCCTAACGCGCACTATTTATTAAGGAGGGATGTACGGTGGCCATTTTATTTGTTCGTTCGGGCAACACCTACCGCAGTCCCATGGCCATGGCTCTGTTCCGCCTGAAGGGGACGGCGGTTGGAGCGCGTGGATAAAGCCGGCATGCTTTTAGTCGGGAATAAGCCGGAAAATTAAGGATTTTCGGAATTTACTTAATCCCCGCCCATACCTTGTCCTTGGGGAACTGCTTGTAAAGCGGTTTCCTGCTTATAAGGAGTTTTTCCGCAGCGCCTTCGGAAAACAAAAATGCGGCTAAACACCGCAAAAAATTAAATTTCAGGCTTATCGACAGTCTGAAGCCCCCAGCGAAGCTGGGGGCTCTATTTATATTTGTTTTATATTTGTTATAAAGGGTCAATCTATTATCCTTATGCCCCAGGAAAAGACATTTTTATAATAGCTGCTGTTAATGTTGGATATTACAACCTGCATATCCGAACCTGAAGCGCAGTGAATAATTTTTCCGTCTCCGATATATATTCCGACATGGTCGCAGAGGTCGTTGTCCTTTAAGGTATTCATGCAGACCAGATCGCCCGTTTCCAAAGCGGATATGGATTTGATTTTAGCGCCCAAATTGCCGTAGCCCTGAGAATAGGCCGAGCGAGGCAGGGTATAGCCGTATTTGCCGTAGACTGTTTTAGTAAAAGAGGAGCAGTCGTATGCATTGGGGCCGTTAGCGCCCAAGCGGTAAGGCGTGCCTAAAAAGGTCATTGCGTATTCCACTATCTGAACGGCTGTTTTGCTTCCCTCAACTGAAATAGAAGGCACGGTTTCCTGAGGCTTATTCTCCTCTTTAACAGTGCTGGCAGGCTGAGCCGTTTTCTTAACGGCGCTGTCTGAAAAGAGAACTATTATAGTGTCGATATCCACTATGCCGTTATCCTCCAGCCCGTTAGCCTTTTGAAAATCCTTTACGGCCTTGACTGTTATGCTTAAAAAATTGCCCGTGGACTTGGCGGAAAAATAATTAAGCTCCTTAAGCCGGTCCTGCAGCAAAATAACATCCTGACCGGTAGCACCCTCTGAAAGCGCTGAAACGGGCATGCTGCCCGTATATATTTCGGCGTCCTCCGAAAGGGCGTCCTCTGAAATATATTTGCTTGAAACATATCCTTCAATACCTGTCATCAGCCGTACAAGGCACCAGGAACCCTGAGTGGATAAAACCTGCACACGGGTACCAGAAGCCAATTCCGTCAGCACATCTGAGCTGGTGCTTGCTTTTGAACGTAAATTTAATTTTTCTCCGCTTATGCTTACAACTGCGTCCTTTTCAATTTCTTCGCCTGAATACAGCTCTAAAGCGGCCAGGGTTTGGTTATCCGCAATTCCGCTGGGAGCAAGTGAGTTGTCGTTTTGGAAGTTTATTAAGGCTTCTTCAAGCTGGTTTCCGAATAATCCGTCTATCTCGCCGTTATAATAGCCTTTGTTGGAGAGAGCCTGCTGGAGTGCTATTACGTCGTCACCTTTGTCTCCCGGCATAAGATTGGCGGCCAGCGCCGGAGTGGCAGTAATCAATATAGCCGCCGATATGCACAGGGCAAATATGATTTTTACAAATTTCATTATATCACCGAAATTACTTAGTATCCTAAGAGGACATCCTCTTTATTTGAAATTATACAACATCTGAAATAGCGATTTCAAACTGCATTCTATGGATATAAAGCGAGAATACTCTTAAAAGCTCCTGTTTTCTTTAAATATCTCGGCTTGTCATAAAAGCGTAATATTTTTGTTATAAATTTAAAATATACATGTAGTATTATAGACAAAATATAATGGCTAAGAAAGGCCGAGTCTGCATCGGGCATCTCCGATAAGGAAGTATTTCTATAAAACAACACCCTGAATTGATAAGAGGATATACGCCTCCAGCGGTCTGATTTGGGCATTTTCTGCGCCATCGTCAATGGGTGTACGTTCAGTACGCCTCATTCCGCTTACTTAAAAATGCCGGAATCAAACCTGCTGGAGGCCGAAGAGCCAGACAGCGGCTGTTTGAGTGCCCTACGTACACGCAGCTAAAAGCAGCACAGCGGGACACGGAAACAGCTCTGTCCTGACCGTATATGCCATTGTCAATCTAGGATAGGAATTTCCATACAAATCCCGCTGTGTTATTTTCGCTCCATGTACGCTCGGTCCAAGCTGATAAATTGCTTTACAGAGGCGCAGATTTATATGGCTGGGGAGCAAGTAGACCTTGCACACTAATGCGAGTATAAACGAATATACCATAAAAGCCCTAATATTTTTTTCCGGGACGAATAAATTCCTCTGATTTACAGATAATATTTTCAAAACTAAAAATAACAAAAACGGAGGAAGCTTATGAAGGCAACTGGAATTGTAAGAAGAATTGATGAATTGGGCAGGGTGGTTGTTCCCAAAGAAATAAGGCGCACCCTGAGGATACGGGAAGGAGATCCCCTTGAAATATATACTGACCGGGAAGGCGGCATTATTTTGCGGAAATATTCTCCCTTGGGCGAGCTGGAGCAGTATGCCAAAGAATATGCTGAGGCGCTGAGTTTTGTAAGCTCAGCAGGGGCGTTGATATGTGATAAGGATGTTTTTATTGCTTCGGCCGGGCCGGGCAAGAAGGAATATCAGGGCAAGGGCGTATCCACCCAGCTTAACGCGCTATTAGAAGTCAGGCACCCGTCCATTTTGACAGGCAGCAACTGCGTGCCTTTAATTAATGATAAGGAGAACCAGGCATGCATATATCAATGTGTGGCTCCTATAATAGTTTCCGGAGACGTGATGGGCGGAGTTGTTATTTTTTCCAAGGACGAGCAGCAGCAGCTTTCAGATGCTGAACGAAAGCTGGCGGAGGCGGGTGCGCGTTTTCTGGCCAGCCAGATGGAATAAAAGCATTGTTTTGACTGCTGTTTAAATAAAAAGCCCAAGCTGCCTAAAAGGGGGGCGGCGCGGCCTGGTTTTGGGCGCAAAGCGCCCAAA
>URYI01000197.1 GCA_900552055.1 uncultured Eubacteriales bacterium
TCCATGGCGATTGGGTCCTTTCGTTAGATATTGGTGTGATAACTTAATTCTAACTGACTCAATCGCTTTTTTCTATACCTTTTGGTATCACATCTATTGTAACGCTACACTTTTTCAAAATAATATCCAATATATCCCTTGTAAAAAATAACAATTTGGTATAAAATAATAATATAAAAAGAACAGGGGGGATAATTATATCCAAGCGTTATCTGGATAAGAATGTCTATGAGGCGCTCATGGACAGGCTTAAATATATTTTTTCCGAATTTGATAATGTATACGTTTCCTTTTCCGGCGGTAAGGACAGCGGCCTGCTGCTTAATATAGTAATTGATTATTTGAAGAAAAATTGTCCCGGCAGGCGGGTAGGGGTGTTTCACCAGGATTTTGAAGCGCAGTATTCATATACAACTGAATATGTAACTAAAATGTTTGAGGATAATCTGGATTATATAGAGCCTTTTTGGGTATGTCTGCCCATGGCAAGTAAAACCCCCATATCCAATTATGATCTTTACTGGTATCCCTGGGATGATACCCAGAAGGATATCTGGGTGCGTCCCATGCCCCAAATGAGTTATGTTATAAATTTGAATAATAATCCCTTTAATTTTTATAAGTACAAAATGCTCCAGGAGGAGCTGGCCAAGCAGTTCAACAGATGGTATAAAAATTATAAAGGAGGAGGCAAAACCATCTGTCTTTTAGGTATAAGAGCCAATGAATCCCTGCTTAGATATTCTTCCATTATAAATAAGAAAAACAGATATAAGGATACCTGCTACATTACTAGTATTTTCCGGGACGTATATACGGCGGCGCCGTTGTATGACTGGACGGTTAAAGATGTTTGGAAAGCAAACGGTCAATTCGGTTATCCCTATAACAGGCTTTATGACCTGTTCTATAAGGCCGGCGTGCCGGTTAATCAGATGCGCGTGGCTTCTCCTTTTAACGAATGGGCAATGCAGTCTTTAAATATTTACCGCGTTATAGAGCCGAAAGCGTGGGCCAAGCTGGTAGGCCGGGTGCGGGGAGCTAATTTTGCTTCCATTTACGGCAATACGCGGGCCATGGGCTATCGGAATATAGCTCTGCCCCAGGGCCATACATGGGAGTCTTATACTAAATTCCTGCTGTCTACTCTTCCCGAAAGCACGCGCAGTATGTATTTGGAAAAGTTCAAGTTTTCGGCAGACTTCTGGCATAATGTAGGGGGCGGACTTTCGGAGGAATGTATCAAAGAAATGCAGGATAAAGGCTATAATATTTCCCGCAACGGGGTCTCGGCGTATACTAAGGACGGCAAATGCCGGGTGGTGTTTAATCAGGCCATTCCTGACGATACGGATGATATCAAATCCACAATACATATCCCTTCGTGGAAGCGTATGTGCTTCTGCATTCTAAAAAACGACCATTTATGCCGCTTTATGGGCTTTGGTCCTACTAAAAAGCAAAGTGAAAACATACGCTGGCTCAAAGAAAAATATTCCAGTATCATAAACGGGGAAGCTAAAATCTTGGAGGAGCCGCGCGTACAAGGAGGAGCATGATATGATTAATCCGGAAATAAATGAGCTGTGCGGACAGCTTGTTGAAAAATTAGGCAAAATACAGGACGTGGCTGAGCTTGTTGAATGCTTAAATTATATACGCAGCCAGCTGCATGAGCTTTCTCCATTAAAACAGCATCCGGTGGACTGTGTACTGTGGGTGGACAGAAAAGAAATTCATGCTAATGAGTGGAATCCCAATCATGTTGCGCCCCCCGAAATGAGCCTGCTTTATACATCAATAAAGTGTGATGGATATACCCAGCCAATCGTTACAGGGTTGCATGAGGATAAAGGCTATGAGATAGTGGACGGCTTTCATAGATATCTTATCCCTGCGGAGCATAAAGATATAATGAATAATACCCTGGGATATCTGCCTGTTGCCCAGATTGACCGTGTTAAAAGCGACCGCATGGCCTCTACTATTCGGCATAACCGGGCGCGCGGGACTCATGAGGTGGAACTCATGGGCAATATAGTTAAGGAACTGCATGATTTAGGACGCTCGGATGAATGGATAGCCAAACATCTGGGAATGGACGCGGATGAAATACTGCGGCTCAAGCAGATAACCGGATTGGCTGATTTGTTTACAAATGAAGAATTTTCCGAAGCATGGGAAGATGCAGAGTAGATTTGTAGATGCAAATTATTTAAAAAGGTCAGGGAGCAGGCAGATATGAGCAAAGAGCAGATGCACGGAGGGCACCGTGAGCGAATGAGGGAAAAATACATATCAGGCGGTCTGGAAGTACTGGCCGACCATGAGGTAATAGAACTATTATTGTATTATCCCATCAGACGGCGCAACGTAAATCATGACGCGCACGAACTGCTGAAAGACTGGCCGTTAAGGAGCTTGAGCGGGCTCAGCGAGGAAAAGCTGCTTGGACGGCCCGGTATAGGAGAAAGAACGGCTTTGTTTTTAAGCCTGGCGGGAGCGGCGGCAGGACGATATGCTTCGGGCAGGATAGAAAAGGGAATAAAGATAGGGACCTACGGCGCCTCTTCCAGCATAGCCAAGCGGCTTTTGGGAGAAGAAAAAGAAGAGCGATGGATAATGATGTGCTTAAACGCGCAGTGCCGGCTGCAAGGTATGGTAACGCTGGCCAGAGGGGAAATAGGAGAAGAGAGCATAAACGGGCGGCAGCTGATGGATGCGGCCATGAGGTACCAGACACACAGCGTGATACTGGCGAACAATCATATAGACGGCGACCCAAAGCCGCGTAAGAGGGAAATAGAGGTAACGCAGCATATAGTCAATCTGCTGGCATCAATAGATATAATAGTATGGGACCAGATACTGATAAGCGGAGAAAGCATGCTGGGCTTAAAGAAGAGCGGATATTTTGACGGGATAGAAGAGAGGGAGGATTCTAAGCCGGAGATGATGGCGGCGGATGCCGGGAAATATAAAAAGGATAAAGGAAATAACGAAGTAAGAGAAAAAGAAGTGGTATACGACCCCTACGGAGAAGAGAGAAGCTATGAGTAATTTAGGCAGCCTGGGGCCGGCTTTAAAACTCCGGCCTCAGACTGCCAATAAACCTGAAATTTAATATTTTCGAGACCGTTTCACGTTTTGTGTAAATTCAAAAAACTGATATAAGATATGTCATTAGTTATTTGGGGCAGAGCCGATTTTTTGAGGTTCTGCCCTTGCTTGTATTATAATGCAGTTCCC
>URYI01000198.1 GCA_900552055.1 uncultured Eubacteriales bacterium
CCCGGTCTCCGGCTTGAGCCGGAGACCGGGCTGCTTTTGCGCCCCGCCGTGCAGCTTTTACTTTGCTGACAGCTGGGTAATGGTTATTCATTTGCCTTGCAGGGCGTAAGTAAGCATATTTTTGACTCTGGCCTCTAAGCCCTTGGGGCTTTCAGGCGGAGAAAAAAGCGCAGCAGGCTTTGCGCCGGCTGAGGGCAGCACGAACAACATGCTGGTTTTCCGGCTGAGGCGCATTATCCCTTTTATACCGGCGCTGCCAAAAGATAATACCCCGGTCCGCCCTATTGAATAATTTCCATTCAAATAGACAGCCGGGGTATTGTACATTTATCAGCTTTATTTATACGGGCATCCTGCGTTTGATAAACGGCAGCTTAAACTCCAAAGAGCAAATCGCCGTAGGTGGGGAAGGGCCAGTATTCTTCGGCCACCAGAGTTTCAAGCTGGTCGGCGGTGCACCGCAGGTTCTGCATTGCCGGAATCACCAGTTCATGATAGCTCTGCGCTTCCAGCTGCGGGTTATCCGCATCTTTGACTTCCAAAAGCGCCTTGTCCAGCGCTGAGATTTCTTTTGCAAGCGAATTGGTCAGTGCGCTTATGCGTTCGGCAAGCTCTATTTCAGCATTGCAGGAAATGCTTTCGGACAGCGCTTTCTTGGCCGCCGCAGCGTTGCACAGCCTCTCAGCGTATTTTATGGAAGCGGGAAGGATTTCCTTCTGCGCCATATATATCATGGTATGCGCCTCAATGCTTATCATCTTAGAATAGTTTTCCAGCATTATATCGCATCTGGAGCGCACTTCGGTTTCTGTAAAGATATTGTGCTTGGTGAACAGTTCAATATTCTTTTCTTTAACAAAATAGGGCAGCGCTTCCGCAGAAGATTTAAGATTGAGCAGGCCGCGCTTTTCAGCCTCGGCAACCCATTCGTCCGAATAGTTGTTGCCGTTGAAAATAATGCGCTTATGCTCGGATATGGTTCTGCGTATAAGCTCGTTCAGCGCTTTTTTGAAATCGGGCGCTTTTTCCAGCTCGTCGGCAAACTGGCACAGCTCTTCGGCGACAATGGTGTTAAGCACTATGTTGGGCCCTGAGACAGAGCAGGAGGAGCCCAGCATGCGGAATTCAAATTTGTTGCCCGTAAACGCGAAGGGCGAAGTGCGGTTGCGGTCAGTGGTATCCTTGGGGAAGGTGGGCAGCACATGCACTCCTATTTCCATAACGGGAGCGTCCTTTTTGCTGTAGGGCGTGCCCGCTTCTATGCTCTCCAGGATTTCGGTCAGTTCGTCGCCCAGGAACATGGAAATTATAGCGGGAGGCGCTTCGTTAGCGCCCAGGCGGTGGTCGTTGCCCGCGCTGGCTACGCTGGTCCTGAGCAGATCCTGATATTCGTCCACCGCTTTTATTACCGAGCAGAGGAAGAGCAGGAACTGCGCGTTCTCATAGGGGGACTTGCCCGGCTTTAAGAGGTTTTCCCCTTTGTTGGTGGAAAGGGACCAGTTATTGTGCTTGCCGCTGCCGTTTACTCCCGCAAAGGGCTTTTCGTGCAGCAGGCAGACCAAGTCATGGCGCAGGGCTACCTTTTTCATTATTTCCATAGTGAGCTGGTTGTGGTCGGCGGCGATATTGGTTGTGGTAAAAATAGGGGCAAGTTCATGCTGCGCAGGAGCCACCTCGTTATGCTCGGTTTTTGCGTATATGCCTAATTTCCATAATTCCTCGTTCAAGTCCTTCATAAAGGCTTTAACACGGGGTTTGATTACTCCGAAATAATGGTCTTCCAGTTCCTGGCCTTTAGGAGGCTTGGCGCCAAAGAGGGTGCGGCCGGTATAAATAAGGTCCTTGCGCTTGTCGTAGTATTTTTTGTCTACCAGGAAGTATTCCTGCTCAGGGCCTACAGTGGTATTCACTCTGGTTGCGTCATTTCCGAAAAGCTTGAGGATGCGGAGGGCCTGCGTATTAAGCGCCTCCATAGAGCGGAGCAGCGGGGTTTTTTTGTCCAGAGCCTCGCCGCCGTAGGAGCAGAAGGCCGTGGGGATATAAAGGGTGCTTTCCTTTATAAAGGCGTAGCTGGTGGGGTCCCAGGCGGTATAGCCGCGGGCTTCAAAGGTGGCGCGCAGGCCGCCTGAGGGGAAGCTGGAAGCGTCGGGCTCGCCCTTTATAAGCTCCTTGCCTGAAAATTCCATAATAGCGCGGCCGCCCTCGGTAGGGGAGATAAAGCTGTCGTGCTTTTCGGCCGTTATGCCGGTCATGGGCTGGAACCAGTGGGTGTAGTGGGTAGCGCCCTTATCAATGGCCCAGTCTTTCATGGCGTTGGCTACTGAATTGGCGATGCTTAAATCAATGCTTACTCCCTCTTCAGTACAGCGTTTAAGGGCTTTGTATACATCCTTGGGCAGTTTTTCGCGCATTACCGCATCATTAAAGACCATGCTGCCAAAGAGTTCAGACAGAGTGCTCATAATTATATCCTCCTTGAATTTAATATTTTGCGAGAGATATTTCCCGGATAAAGGTAAAGGCGCCGTAGATTACTCTACAGCGCCTTTGCTGTTTATATTTTGCATTATAATGCTATGCTTGAGGTTTGTCAAGCGGTTTATTAGGGGTTTTGGTTAAAATTTTTTATATTATAGGATTGGGGAGGGACAAACGGGAAGCATGGGCAGGCTGCGGCGCTCTGCGCCGTTGCCCCCTTTCGGGCTTCGCCCGAAAGGGGGCCGGGGCGGCTCTTGGGCAGGCTTAAAGCCTGCCTGGGCCGGGCATTTATGCCCGACCCGCGGCCCGAAGGGCCGCCAAGAGCCGCCCCCTGTTTGAATAATAAGGAAACGGTATGTGCAATAGCTAAATTGCTATTTAAATATTATATTTAAGATAATACACGATACCAGCGGTAGGTTCTTGCTCAATTATTTAAAAGGAAATTACAATTTAAAAAAGAGGGAGGTTTACAGACAGAGAATATGCTTAGTGCAGCGTGTATAAGAGGGACATGGGTCGTGCAACAGGCAGCTGATTATGTCATAAAGGGCTAATATTCTGATTGATTTTACTAAAGGTGATTCAGTCGGGAATATTCGATGGGAGGTCTTAAGCGCTAGGTTGGGGACGGTCGAAAGAAAAGTTTGGCTTTTGCCAAATATAAGGCGGAGCGTAATCGGCTCACTATTCCGCTTTGAAAAAGCGGAATAGTGAGCCTGGGGTGGGCGGGTGGGGCCGTAGGGGGCGAGGCGG
>URYI01000199.1 GCA_900552055.1 uncultured Eubacteriales bacterium
CTTCCCCCGCGGAGCGGGGGCTGCGCCCCAGCTTTGCTGGGGCGCAGGCGGGCCTTCGGCCCGCAAGCGGCCGGCTCCGCCGGCGCGCATCAGGGGGGACGGATTCTCTTTTCCGCAGCCCATTATTAGACCCTCTCAAATTTAGGCTAATTCCATCCCCAGGGTAAGTATGCCTATGTTGTCATTGTAAATTTCGTCAAACTGTGTCAGAGGCAGCGGACTTTCTCCTATTCCGCATTCAATGGTATATCCCGGCAGGTTGAAAGTTTGTATGAACCAGTCCTTATACCCCGCATAGCCTGAAAATTCTGGGGTGGTTTCCAGGGTATAGCCGCTTGCGTCCGCCATCTGCCGGCCAATCTCATATGAATTTTCAGGCTGGTAATTTAAGTATTTCCAATATATAACCTGTCCCTGGGTGTGATAGCTGAGGGTCAGACGGGGCCTTACTTCCAAAGTCAGCTCAGCCATAGCGCTGCTTTCGGGCTCGCTCAAGGGAAAAGGCCCGACGTAATCCCGCGGCCCCGGCGCAATGTAGCCCGCCTCAAATTTCTGCGCGCGGGCAATATCCCAGCCTGCCGGATAATTTACATTTAAATCTACTCCCCTGATATTGGCCTTCCAGCCTGAGGGGAAGGGCAGGTCAAGATAATTCATGCTTTGGGCGATCTTGTATGCGGAGGATTCAGGCTTTAGCTGCCCCGTTACTAAATCCACGCCGTCCGGGTTGACCATAGGTACTAAGCTCAGCGTCACCCGCTCGTAAAGAGCGCGGGCGTCTCTGCCGTATATGCTTAGCCCTTCAAGGTAGTTTCCGGCAAAGTCCTCCAGGAATTTCATAAGTACGGGAGTGGTTATCCATTCATTGGCATGGTGGGAGGCGTTGTAAAGCACGCTTATATCCCCCTGTCCCAGGCGCGCGCCGTAAATTTCCTGATTTAAGGCGCTTCTGCCCGCGCTGAATATCTCTATAAAGGGATAGCGTATTTTAAGCGCGCGCAGATTTAAGTACATGATGTCATAGCTGTATTCTATATCCGAATCAATTACGCTTTCATCGGTAGGCACGGTCAAAACAGTTCCAACAGCCAGATTCTGGGCGTCTACGTCAGGATTGGCCGCTGCAAGAGCGCGTACGCTTATATCGTTTTCTTCTGCAATTTTATATAACGTGTCCCCCGCTTGTACGGTGTAATTTGAGTATCTGAGCAAAGCGGGCGCAAGCGCGTCCCAGGTCTGGGGCCAGACTATGCCCGTGGGGGGAATCTGATTGTCCTGCTGGAACTGTTTTACCGCTTCTTCGGTCTGATCTCCGAATATGCCGTCTATTTCGCCCGCGTAATAGCCAAGGCGGCTGAGAGTCTTTTGCAGAAGCTTGGCTAGCGGCCCCCTGGAGCCGAAAAATAATATTTCCATAATGTCTCTGCCTTCTCTGTTCAAATTTTTGCCGGCCGGGCCTGTTCAGGGCAGCAGCATCTTTAATAAAACAAACCTGACTGTCTGGCTGCGGCTTGTTCTGCCTGGCTTTTTAATGCCCCTTCAGTTTCTTAAACCCGTTTAAATCTTTAGGCGCATATTTGCGCCGGGATTTTAAATTAAAGGGTTAATTTTGCATACTGCCCGGTCAATTCATTATATGAATAAATAGGAGCATGGGTGCATAGGGTTAATTGCGGCGGTAAAATGCATATGCCGCCGCCGTTGTTTTTAGGGCAGTCTTTAAAAATGCAGTAAGCGTACAACAAAGCAGAGGGAAAGTTTGCTTCTTTTTATAAAGAGTGCTGCGCTTGCAATGCAGGAGCACAGTATTTCCGCAATCTGCCGCCCTGCAAACTCAAAAAAACATCTTGTTGGGCGGTAAAAGAGTTTTGCCTGGAATAGCCTGGCGGCGGCAAGGCGCGCGGGTGAAGAAATGTCTTGTATTTTCGGCTTCGTGCAATAAAGCTGGTGCGGCGTATATTTTCAGCAAAAGCATTTCGGAATATAATGGCATATATGCTTATAAGCTGTTTAAAACGGGGAGATAATTTCATTTTAAATTAAAGGCTTTGTGCGTTTGGGGGAATGTGGACAATGGTAATATATATAAAAGGAGAAAAGCGGCGGATAATGTTCGCCCTGATAATGCTGGGAGTGATTATTTTCTGTTCCCTCCTGGGCGGTACAGCTCTGGGAGTTTTTGCGCCTGCCCAGCCCGAAGGGGTGAGCCTGCCTATAATTATGTACCACAGCGTACTGAGGGATAATGCGCGGACAGGTCAGTATGTCGTCACCCCTTCTTCGCTTGAGCAGGATATGCTCTATCTGAAGGAGCATGGTTATACGACGGTGGTGGTAAACGACCTTATAGAGTATGTATACAACGGCGCGCCATTGCCCGAAAAGCCGGTTATGCTCACTTTTGACGACGCATACTACAACAATCTTACATATCTTGAGCCTCTGCTTATAGAATATGATATGAAGGCGGTAATTTCGGCTGTGGGCAGCTATACCCAGCAGTACAGCCAGAGCGGAGACAAAAGTCCCAGCTATGCCTATCTGTCCTGGCAGGATTTAAAGGAGATAAGCCAGCGGGGCTATATTGAGATACAAAATCATTCCTATGATATGCATAAAAACGGCGAGCGCAAGGGTGCGGGGCGCAAGCAGGGAGAGAGCCTGGAGGTGTATTCCCAGGCGCTGAGCGATGACGTAATGCGCATGGATAAGAATTTAAAGGAGAACTGCGGAATAACCGCGCTTTGCTTTACCTATCCTTTCGGGAAGATAAGCCAGGAATCGGAGGATATATTGAAGGATTTGGGCTTTAAGGCCACTCTTTCCTGCTATGAGCGGATGAATTATATAACCCGCGAGCCCGAATGTCTTTTCCAATTAGGGCGCTATAACCGGCACGGCGCGCTGTCTACCGAGGAATTCATGAAAAAAGCGGGGATATGACGGGCGCGGCGCAAACAGTCTAAAAAATAAATGGAAAATAAATGGGATTAATGCTTGAAAAATCATTAAGTATATAATATAATATCTGCACCTGATTTTTTCACGCCGGCGTGTAAAGCCGGAGAAGGGCTTAAAGCCGGGCCGTGAATTTACTGAAGGCGGGCAGGATAAAATGTTAAACAAACAAACAAACAAACATACAAACAAACAAACATACATACATACATACATACATACATACATACATACATACATACATACATACATACATACATACA
>URYI01000200.1 GCA_900552055.1 uncultured Eubacteriales bacterium
CGCGTAACCGCGCCTGCCAAACGCCGCCTGAATGCCCCTCCGGCCCTGCCGAAAGCGAAGCTTTCGGCAGGGCGCCGCGCCGCCCCCCTTTTTTATGGACAAATAAAAAGCTTCAGCAAAATATCCTCAGATTAGTCTGACGACCAATGTGCCAAAGCTTAGTTTCAATTAAATTATAGTATATATTTTTTAACTTTTGACAGAAATGCGCCTGATTTTTGCTGCCGCCTTTAGTCCTGCTAACCTACCAGCTTGCGCTTGCTTTTATAATGCCTTGAAATAATCAGCTTATAAAGCCAGCTGCCCAGCATTAACCCAGTGAGAGCTATTTTACGATTGCGCCCAGTGATAGGATTGCGTAAAATAGTAAAATAATTCTTACGAAGCGTGCGCACAATATCTCTAAAATGCTCGTCTTTCTTAAAACCTGGAGTATTAAGCATTTTATCAAGGACGTAAAAATGTGCCCAAAAATAGCGGAAATCAGCCTGCGTTTTTAATTGAGGGCATTTTTCCAGCACAAATTTTCTGTTTTCGCTATACGCTTCTATTACATTTAAATCCTTGGGCTTATAATTTGAAGTGGTTATACTGTCCTCCCTGTGCACATAATAGTATTTTGGCCGCGTATCCAAAACGACTCTTCGCACTCCCGCCAGCAGTTTAACCATTATAAACGCATCTTCTGAAAGCTTGCCTGCCGGAAAGCGTATATCTGCAAAAACCTCTTTTTTATAAAGCTTATTTACAGCATTTACCGAAACTTTATTGCCCTCCAGAACCAAACCCGCCGCCTGTACTCCGCTTAAAACTAAATATTCGTCTTTAGGGTATACCCTTTTAATTCTGTCAGCGTATTCGCTGTATATACCGCACATAGAGACATCCGCGTCCTCTTTGCATAAATTATTGTACAGCATTTCCATCATATCCGCCTCTATATAGTCATCCCCGTCTATAAAAGCAAGACAGCTTCCGCACGCCTCTTCTATGCCTCTGTTCCGGGCGTCCGAAAGGCCGCCGTTTTCTTTATGGATAACCCTTATCCTATTGTCCGTTAGGGCGTAAGCATCGCACATACGGCCTGAGCTGTCCCTTGATCCATCGTCTACTAAAAGTATCTCAATATCCCTAAATGTTTGAGCACACACAGAATTTACGCACTTATCCAGGTATTTTTCCACGTTATACACAGGCACTATAACGCTTATAACAGGCTTATTTTTTTCCATTTCCCTGCTCCTTTTTATCATTTACGCAGTAATATATGCCTTTATATTTCTTATAGCTGTTGTCCAAATCGTAAAAGACCAAATCATGCCCCGTACCTCTTTTATCCTCAGGCGGCGGGGTCATGTAATCCCCAAAAGCAATCTTTAAATATTGGTCATACCCCGCCGGCAAGGGCAGCATATATCCTTCAAACTGCTCGTAAACCGCACTTTGGAACGCCTCGGCAGGATATTCGTTGCGCATATAGCGCCACCAGGCGCAAAGTTCGGTAGCCTTTTCGCATTTATCCAATTCAAAGCGGCTCATGCGCTTTTGCGCAAACGTCCATACCCTATACTTCAGGCCGTCGGTAAAAGCCAGCTTCAAAAGCAGGCTGCTGAGAATTTTTGCGGCCCGGCCTTTGCTTGTTACAGGCTCTCTTGTATTAAACATGGAATAGATCAGTGCCCAGCCTATCTGCATTTTGCGCTTAAACCGGGAATTGGGGCAGCCGTCTATTGGGAATATATCCAGCCGTATACCGTGAGCCGTATCCACATCATACTGCCGCTGTTTTATAAACGTAGTGTTTTCATCGCTTATGGTTGCAAAAATCAGCTTGGTAAAATGATCGCGCGTTGTACGGGTATAGCGGTAGCGGCTGTTATCCGCCTGCTCAGGCCAAATCTCAGCCAGGCGCTCATAATCCCGCCTTGGCATAAAGATATCTATGTCATCATCCCAGGGAATAAAGCCTTTATCGCGCAGCGCGCCTATGCAGCAGCCTCCGCAGAAATAAAAAAGCAGCCCATTTTTATCGCAGATATCTTTAAAATACAGCAGCATTTCCAGGGATTTCAGCTGTATTTTTCGCAAATCCTCCGGTTTAATTTCCATATAGGGTATTTCAGTCTGCATTTTTGCCGTCCTCCGTACAATAGTACTTGCCCTTATATATTTTATAGCTGTGATCCATATCTATCATTTCAAACTCATGATGGCAGATTTGCATTTCTTTGGGCGGCGGGGTCATATAATCCCCGAAAGCCATGCGCAGATATGTATCATATCCTTTAGGAACAGGCATCATATATCCCTCGAACTCAACCATAACGGCAGAGGAAAAAATCTCTGCGGGATATTGCAGTTTCATATAGCGCGGGCCTGAGCACAGCTCGGTTACATAGCTGCATTTGTCTATAGGGTATTTTGTCATTTTCCGCTCGGCCATTTTCCAAATTTTATACCTCAGCTTTTTAGAAGGCACTATTCCCAGAAGCACCCGGCCTGCGGCACGCACAAGCCAGCCGTGGTTCTGCGGCGGCTGGCCTATTATGTAAAGGGAATAAATCAGCGCCCAGAACAGCTGGAATCTGCGCGCCAGGCTTCCCGACGGACAGCCGTCCAAAGGAAGTATATCCAGCACCAGGCCATGATTTATATCCAGATTGGCCTGATAGCTTTTTATAAAGGTGGTGTTATTGTCGCAGATAGTTGCAAACATATTCTGCGTAGGCTTGTCCTTAGTAGTTATCTGCAGACTGTAACGCGAGGTGTCCGCCTGGCTATCCCATATTTTTATCAGCTTTTCATAATCGGGCCTGGGCATAAACACGTCCACATCGTCATCCCAGGGGATAAAACCCTTATTGCGCAGCGCGCCTATACAGCAGCCCCCGCAGAAATAAAAAAGCAGCCCATTTTTATCACAGATATCTTTAAAATACAGCAGCATTTCCAAACCCTTGCGCTGCATTTTTTTCAGCTGCTCAGGCTCTATAATTGTGTTTTTAAGCATTGCAGATATATCTCTCTTCTATTTATCGTTGTAATCAATAAAAAATATTTTAGCATATAATTATAAAAAAAGCTACATAAAACGCAAGGGGGCCAGAATATATCTGTAGCGTTACAATAGATGTGATACCAAAAGGTATAGAAAAAAGCGATTGAGTTA
>URYI01000201.1 GCA_900552055.1 uncultured Eubacteriales bacterium
ATGAGGCGTACTGAACGTACACCCATTGACGATGACGCAGAAAATGCCGAAATCAGGCCGCCGGAGGCATGTATCCCCTTGTCAATTTAGGGTATTGTTCTATAGAAATACTTTCTTGTCAGAAATGCCCAATGTGCCCTGCCGCCCTTTTTATTCTCTCAATGTCCCCTTCGTTTAAATAAAATCCATGCCTATAACATTATGCTCATGCTCCATAAGCTCATCCCCGTTAATAGGTGTAAAAACTCTTGAACAAACCGTGCCCTCATTCACGTCAATCTCTATTATCTGTACCGGATTGGATTTATTGCTGTGATAGCACCCCAAAAAGGACGCGACTTTCCCTCCGCTTGGGCAATAGTCCACCTTGAAGGCAGAGGTGCCCTCATGTCCGCTGAACACCAGCTTTATATTCTCGTGCCGGCTTATAAGATTATCATAAAGGTACTGCGGCGAGGTGGCTCCAT
The DNA here is from genome assembly GCA_900552055.1 of uncultured Eubacteriales bacterium. Classification (GTDB taxonomy): domain Bacteria; phylum Bacillota; class Clostridia; order Christensenellales; family QALW01; genus Neochristensenella; species Neochristensenella gallicola. Next base: position 468 of record URYI01000201.1, read on the forward strand.
AAGCAGAATTCTGGTAAATTCCTCCCAAACTGGTAAGATACGAATGGGTCGCAATTATAACATTTCTGTCCGAATACTTTTCAACCACCTCATTGGCCCAGTTTACAACCTCGACCCTCGGCCAGAGCTCAAGCGTAAGGACCAGCCACTTTTTCCCGCAGGCTTCAAAAAGCTGATAAGCGTTGTCAATCTTGTTCTCCTCAAACGGTATGCAATCAGGGTACCTGTCAAGGGAAAAATACCTGTTGAAAGTGCGCGTGTCCCGCAGCCGGGTCCTGGTATTCTGAGGATCAGCGGCGCTCCCGCCTACGCCTACCGCAGCCGTATCATGGTTCCCAAGGCAAAGCGCTGCCGGAATTTCCGCCTCATCCAGCACTTCAAAAGCTTCAGACGCAATTTCAAACTGTTCGGGATTCTCGTTGCCCCAGTTCACAACATCCCCCGTATGTATCACAAAGCGCAGATCCATTTTCTCCTTGTTATCCGCCAGCCATTCTGTGCGGTTGAGAAAATACTTGTCCGCAATAGCCTCGGTGATAACTACCTCCTGCTGGGTATCGGGTATTACCGCTATTGTAAAAATCCCGTCCGCGTCCGCTTCAGGCAGCTGTATGCCCTCAGCTGTATTAACAGCGCCTGAATTCAGATTACCCGATGAAGCAGCGCCACCGGGAATATTTTCACTGCATGCCGAAAAGGTCAATACCAAAGCAAGCACAACAGCTATTGCCCCCGGCACAGCAGTCCTGCCCCTTTTAAACGTGCATTTTTTCAGAATTTTGATTTTCATTTTTCAGTACTCCAATAAAACACTATAACCTTTTTATAACCAGGACAGCCTTTTTAATTGCCCGAATATGAGCACAGTATATCATACCGCTTAAGCGAAATCAACCAAAATCCAAGCGTCCGCATCAAACAGAATCAATACTTATGCATGTATTTATAAGGCCGCGGCGTACAAGAGGCAATGCAGCCGCCTCCCTGTAAATTCATTCGTTCCCTGCTTTATCACTGATAAGCGCGCGTCCCCTGTGCCGGCATCTTCTTTGCGCCCTTAAGCTGTATGCCCTCAGCTGTATTAACAGCGCCTGAATTCAGATTACCCGATGAAGCGGCGCCACCGGGAATATTTTCACTGCAAGCCGAAAAGGTCAATACTAAAGCAAGCACAACAGCTATTGCCCCCGGCACAGCAGTCCCGCCCCTTTTAAACGTGCATTTTTTCAGAATTTTGATTTTCATTTATAACTCCAAATACTGCGCTCCCAACGGAGCTGTCTTTATGCTTGAATCTACACGGTCGCCTAAATAATTATCCTTCCCTAAAACGGAGAGGCCAATTCTCTAATCATACTTTTCGGATAAAATATATCCGGAGGTAAATATGATGAAAGGAAAATTTTTAACCGAAGAAATGGCAAAGGCATTTGAAAAATACCTGCGCCGAGAAGAAAAGAGCGAAAATACCGTAAAAAAATATCTGCGGGATGTGCGGGCGTTCGCCGCATACCTAAATGGTGCGGAAGTAACTAAAGAGACAGTTATCACCTTCAAAAGCAAGCTGCTTGGCGAAAGCTATTCTGTGCGGAGTATCAATTCCATGCTGGCAAGCCTGAACGGCCTGTTTTCTTTTCTTGGCTGGGAAGATTGCAGGGTAAAATCCGTAAAGCTCCAGCGGCAAATTTACTGCCCCGAAGAAAAGGAGCTGACCAAAGCGGAGTATATGCGCCTTGTGGATACTGCAAAGCAGAAGGGCAACGAGCGGCTGAACCTCATCTTACAGACCATCTGCGGAACGGGTATCCGTGTGAGCGAGCTGCAATATATCACGGTGGAGGCTGTAAAAAACGGAGAAGCGACAGTTTCGCTCAAAGGCAAAACACGCTCGGTGTTTCTTGTAAAGGAGCTGCGTAAAAAGCTTATACGCTATGCCGCAAAGCAGAATATACAGTCAGGCGCTGTATTTATCACCCGCACAGGAAAACCGATGAACCGCACCAATATCTGGCGGGAGATGAAAGGCCTTTGCAAGCAGGCGGGGGTAAACCCTAAAAAGGTCTTTCCGCATAACCTGCGGCATCTGTTTGCCCGCACATTTTACGGGATTGAAAAGGACATTGCAAAGCTGGCGGACATTCTCGGCCACAGCAGCATCAACACAACCCGAATCTATATCATTTCCACCGGCAGCGAGCACCGCAGACGAATGGAACATATGCGGCTGATAATATAAAAAAGCCGTCCTTAAAAGGCGGCTGAATACATAATCGGCATTATGTTGCAGACGGATAATCCCAAATCCATTTTAGCAATGGCATTATAGCATGCCTGCAAAGAAATTACAAGTAATTTAGCAAGGAAAATTAAGATTTTTACGGGATATTGTCAAAAAGAAGCAGCACAAATAAGCCTTTTCAAAGAAAATTTTGAAAAAGCCTGAGTTTTTGCGCCCAATTTCAGTTTGTATCCGCCCCTTTTCCGAATGCGGCAATTATACGCAGTAAATTTCAGCCTGCGTTTACTACATAATGCCGATTATGTTGCAGTGTTTGTAAGGAGGGATGAAAATGATTGTAAGCGAATCAAAAGTAAAAGTGTCGGCCATATCTGCAAATATTCCCGCTGTTGATATTGAGATAATTAAGGCAACACCGCATAACAGCGGATGAAGATCGCTGTTAGTCAGTTGCCGAG
>URYI01000202.1 GCA_900552055.1 uncultured Eubacteriales bacterium
ACGGTGGTGTGAGAGGTCGGCTGGTCAACTAATGGTCAGCCTCCTACTCGATTTCCTTTGCTCATATTTACATTACTTTGCTCTGTTCCTGGCCATTAAGTCGTGAATTTTCTGGGAAGGATTGAGCAGCCCGCTTATTGAGGCATCGTGATTAAGATTGTCAATTATGTAAGACATGTATTTGGACATATCTACTGATTTATACCAGGGGCGGGACAATAATTCGGGAGTGCGGTATGTGAGATTAGTAGTGAATACCATATCAAACATACCCTCTTTGTACGCTCTGTCGAAATTATCCAGGCCGTCAACAAACAAGCCGAATGAAACGCAAATGAAAATCCGTTTGACTTTCATAGCTTTAAGCTTTGCGGCTATGTCTAAGACAGAATCGCCTGATGAAATCATATCATCAACTATAATAACATCTTTTCCCTCTACATTATCTCCCAGGAATTCATGCTCTACAATAGGATTCCGGCCGTTAATTATGACAGAATAATCCCGGCGTTTATAAAACATTCCCAAATCCAAACCCAATACTGAAGAAAAATATATGCATCGGGACATTCCACCTTCGTCAGGGCTTATGATCATCATATGATTGCTGTCAATTTCTAAATCGGGAATAGTGTTATATAAAGCCTTTATCATCTGATAGGTGCACTGTACATTTTCAAAGCCGCTTAAAGGTATGGAATTTTGAACGCGGGCATCATGGGCGTCAAATGTTATTATATTTTCTACTCCCATAGATACCAGTTCCTGAAGAGCCTGGGCACAGTCTAAGGATTCCCTTGCTGAGCGCTTATGCTGCCTGCTTTCATAAAGCATGGGCATTATAACCGTTATGCGCCGCGCTTTTCCGCCTATAGCCGCTATTATGCGCTTTAAATCCTGATAATGGTCATCCGGGCTCATGGGGACTTCTTTGCCGTACATTTTATATGTGCAGCCGTGGTTGAACACATCGGATATAATGTATATATCGTATCCGCGCACCGATTGACGGATAACGCCCTTTGCTTCACCCGTTCCAAAGCGGGGGCAAACGGCGTTGATAAGATAGGTATCTCTTTGATATCCTGCAAAAGCTATTGTGCTTTTATGTTCATTTTCTCTTTGCGCTCTCCATTGAACCAGGTAGCTGTCAATTTTGCTGCCCAGCTCTTCACAGCCATGCATAGCTATAATTCCTAACGAGCCTACAGGTATGGATTCAAATTCATCCAAAATATCAGGCATACTAATCCTCCTTAAATGGCATGTCAACTTTCGATTTTATTTTACTACAAAGTGTTTTTTTTGTAAACGAAAGATTAACTCTTTGATACTTTATTGTGCCGGAAATTTGCGTCTTGGATTTAAATTCTTTATGATCCTGTCCAATAATTCCGGGCCTGAGGCGGCGCAGATAAATAGTACCGGAATATAATTGGTGATATACCTTCCGCTGGTTTCCCACATCAATAAAAACAGAGCTATGCCGAAAAATGCTATATGCGGCGCCATGAAGGGGGTATTTCCGCCGGCGCCTTTAATGGCTCTTATCAGTTTTTCTATTGCGGACATTACGCCCAGAAGCAGTATGCCTAAATGTATGCCGCAGCATATACCGCTGTAGGCGTCATACTGGGGTGAGGAATAGAGTAAAAATGAATGCAGAAAGCATGGCTTTAAGGGCGAGTCATCCAAAAAATCCGACAGAGCATAAGTACCGTTTCCCATGCTTATTGAGCCTTTTATGCCGGCTAAGCTTATTATGCCAAAAGGTCCAAGCTCCGAAATGCGGCGGCCTATCTCAGCGTTTATTGCTTCATTGCGCTCCTCAGGGTCGTCAAATGAGCGGGTAAATTCATAATCTGCGGAATTGTAGCCGCCCGAACCCTTAAGCCCCATCATTATCCAATGGGTATATGGAGTATTTTGCGTGCGGGCTTTTTCGGTATCAGTAAGATACTGAGTGGAAAAGTATGCGTTGAAAGATAAAAGGGATATGGCTATTATCCCGGCTGCGCAGGCACAGCATATCAGCGCTTTTGCCCATTTCTTATTCATTAGCAGACAGATAATTACAGCAATGGGGGTTATTATTACTGTGGATTTGATAAGCATGCCTATGGCCGCGGCAATGCCTATCAGGATTGATAATAAAACACTCTGCCGCAGTTTATCAGCTTCACGCAGTTTCAGTGCCAGAAAAATTATAAGTATGGGAAAAAGCATAGAAAGGGAATCGGTATAAAAAGCGGGCGCAATAAAATAGAAGGGGAGAGACAACAAAAACAGCAACAGCACAAAAACCGCTTTAGATGCTCCGCCCAATTTTTTCGCGGTTAAAGAGCATACCAGCATAGCGCATACCGACATAATGCTGTTCATTATCATGCCCACTGCAAAGAAATCCGAAATCCCGGCATATGAGGCCAATTTAAAGAAGATATAAAGCAGGCTCATACCGCCTAAATTGTTTGGGAAGTAGTAATAGTAGTCGTAATAGGAAGAAAATGAGCCTGTATTGACCCATTCTATTGCGCCGCCGTATATTGCGTCCATATCAAACGCCGGGGTAAAGCGAAGAAGAAAGCCAAATATAATTTGAATGCACAGCATAAAAGCAATAAAAAACGCAAGCAATAGTCTATAGTGTTCATTCAAAAAATTTTCATGTTTTAATAAAAAGCAGCGTATCAGGTATATGCCTGGGATAAACAGCAGAAGGATTATCAGGGTTAGAAGGGATAAGCTGTTGGCCAGCGAGGCAAAGAATATATAGCCTATAATAATAGTAAATACTGAATAAAAGGCGATTGTAAGCGCGCGGATGGTCTTTTCCACCTGAGCCTCCTTGGGTAGTTGTTTTTTTAATTATATTATGCCGCGCTGTAAAAGTAAAGTTGATTAGAGTGAATTTGCGTTTAAAATATGCTCAGCAGATTGCGGAAGTATAGAGCACGGGGGCTTTTAGGGTTAGGGGACAGGCGCATAAAGGCAGTCATGGCATATTATTATCCGGCCGTGCGGAAGCTTTATTCTATATAAAGAACCCCTAAGGGGCGGCGCCGTTTGCGGCCTGTCCAGGCCGCGGGCCGGGATTTC
>URYI01000203.1 GCA_900552055.1 uncultured Eubacteriales bacterium
TCCCGGCCGCAAACGCCCCCCGCCGGCCTGAGGCTGCTTTGTATCCGGACACCCTTTAAAATATCTCCCTGATTACTCAGCAGTTTAACCGCCATCGCCCCGGCTGGTAAATAAACAGCAAAAACTAATTATGATAAAAAGCTATGGCAATAGCTCCAGGCCCGGCGTGAGTACCTATTGTTCCGCCTACTATCCCCTTGGGAAGCTCCTCTAAATGCCCTTTCCAAAGCCTGGCGTTATCCTCTATGTATTTTTCCAAAAGCGCATCGCTCAATCCTGTATATCCCAGCATTATGGGCATATTAAAATCTATGCCTCCCTTTTTTTCTATCATCTCGTCCAACAGGTTATGGCCGTGCTTGGAGCCGCGGGCCTTGCCCAGAATTGCTACTTCTCCCTCTTCAATGGAAACTACCGGCTTAATGGACAAAAGGCCTCCGGCAAAAGCGGCAGCCTTGGATAACCGCCCTCCCTTTTTCAGATACTCCAGCGTATCCACCAATGCCAGCATGCAAATATCCTTTTTCTTATTTTCCAATTCATCTGTCAACTCGTTAAGCCCTAAACCCTTCTGCCGCAGCTGAACCGCATAGTCCACCAATATGTGCTCTCCTACCGTCACATTCTGGCTGTCCACTACCCGCACTATATCCTTATATGCCTGAGCCGCGGTCACTGCGCTGTGATAAGTGCCCGAAAGCTTGCCCGACATGGTTATAACTACCGCCTGCTCCCCCTCCGCTTTAAGGCGCTTAAATTCCTCCTCAAAGCGGTAGGGAGGTATTTGGCTGGTAGATGGCATGCAGTCGGTTTCAACCAGCTTTGAATAAAACTCCTCGCGGGAAAGATTAACTCCGTCTGAAAACTGTTCTTCTCCAAAGGTTATGGTCATGGGCAGGACACTAAGCAGAGGGTACTGCCCTTCAATGATATCCGAAGCCGAATCGGTAATAATTCTAATATTCATACAGCGTTCTCCTTAAAAATTTTATATATTTATAGGAGGCTGCAAAAGCAGTCTCCTATAAATGGAATTACCTTTAATTATATCTGATTGCATAAAGGCATATGCCCCTCTTTTTAATCCCCGCAATAGCTGAATAATCTGCTGTGCAGCTCAATAAAGCGCAGTTACTCGGCACTAGAGGTCTGAATATATTCAGAAGCGCAGTAGCCCACCTGTCCGTTTGAAAGCACTATCTGGGTCCAATCAGAATTGGAGGTATCCAGGACTGTTACCGTATCCCCATTTTCCAGCGTGCCTACTCTATCACCCGTAGCGCTGGGCGTTGCGCGGACATTAAGGGAGCTGTTTATATTGACAACCGTACCCGTTACCCTGTCAACAAGATATTCGCTGCTTACATACCCCTCCTGATTATCCTGCGTCCTAACTTGCGCCCATCCATTTTCCTCAGAAAGCACCGTCACCGTCTGACCTGTTCTGAGAGTGGTGACGACATCGCTGCTGGTGGAAGCCTGTGAACGCAGATTAACACTGCCGCCGCCCGAAGTCCTTACCACCTTTTCCGAAGTGCTGGGTGTGGGCGTCGCCTCATCGCTTGGGGAAGCGTCCGGAGTGGGCGTGCTTTCAGGTGTAGCGGTGGGCGTCGGAGTAATGCCCGAAGTAACCCCGCCCGGAGTAGCCGAATTCTGCACATCTGTAGGCTCATTTCCTGAGAATATGCCTACTATAGCTATAATAATGATAACCAGGAGTATTGCGGCTATTGCAAATACGCCGTATGCTCTCAACTGCCTGTTTCTTATTCTGGAATCCTGATTGCTCATCCGCCGACCACCATCTTTCTAACTATTTATATATTATTATAATGGATGCGGCGGTTTTGTCAATGTCTAAAATGTGTAAGTTATAAACAATTTCCCCAAATCGCCTGTTTACGGGCATTTTAAGCACGCGCGCATTGAATTTGGGGAACAAATTAAATTGCAATATTATGCTTTAAAGCTTTGTTTTCGGCATACTTAAAGCTCTTCCTGCATATTTAAACCATTAAGAACGGGGGAAATATATCTTATAAAATTGCGGCAACAGATTTTTTCAATAATGCTCTGCTTATAGCCTCTCGCAAGCATAGCCTCGTAAAGCCGGCAGTAATCCGCAGGTGAATTTAAGGGCTGGACATAGCTGCTGCAGCCGTCAAAATCCGAGCCTATCCCCAGAATATCCTCTCCCCCCAGCTCCAATACAAAATCCATATGCCTCATCAGGCTGGAAAGATCGTCGCCTGCAAAAGGAGGATAAAAGGTCAGGCCCAAAAAGCTTTTTCTCTCAATAAGCAGCTTTATCTGCTCAGCGCTGAGATTGCGGGGATGGGAAACTACTTCTTTAACATTGGCATGGCTCACAAAAGGGCTTTTAACTATTTGACAGGCGTCAAAAAATGTGCGGGGGCAGGCATGCGCCAAATCTATTAATATCCCATGTTCCTCCATAGTTTTTATAACGCTCACGCCCGCAGGCGTGAGCGGCCCATCCTCAAGCGCACCTCCGCCCAAGCTGTTCGCCCTGTTCCACATTATGCCCGCAGATAAAATAGGCTTCTCCAGGATAGGCGGCATATCGTCAGGGCAGGTTATGTAATCCATTCCCTCCAGAGATAAAAATATCAGCGTACCATTTTTTAAGCGGCGCGCCTTCCCGCAGCCAGGCGCCAGCTTTTCAAAGCAGTCTATCTGCCTTAATACATTATTATACATTTCATCCAATGTGCCGTCCCCGCAGAACGCCGCCATATTTAACAGGGCCAGCCCGCTCTTTTCCAGGCTTTGAGCCGTTATCCTCTGTTCGGGCAAGGGAGTCTCCAAAGTGCCGCCCAGCGCAGCTTTGGATAAATAATCGCAGTGAGCGTCAGCAAATATCATATCTTTCAACCTTCCGCAGCGGAGTGCCGCTTTATTCCATATTTACCGCCAGATTTCCGCTTTTTGCCCGTCTGGTCTGATATATCTGGTACTATAATATGCGCATAGGTTTATCCGCGGTACGCTCCAGGCATGGGCGCTGCCGGCCCAGGGGTGCCCGCGGCGCGGGGCAGGCGCAGCCTGCCCTGC
>URYI01000204.1 GCA_900552055.1 uncultured Eubacteriales bacterium
ACTTGCTGCTTTCTTTGAATCTCTCGCTGTACAAAATGTTTGACAAACCTACACAGAAGAAGAATATTAATTGGCGGCGATTTATTATTTAAACGCCGGCACCGCGCGCCGGGGGATTACGCAAAGAGTATGTAAATTTTGTGGTTAAGGCATTATTTCCTGCATACTTACCCTTAAAGAAACAAAGCCTAATTTTAAAATGAATGTACATTTATGCCATACCTGTGATATAATAATTGTGTAATAAAAATTCGGCCTGCGGGATAAAAGCATATAATATAACCGCAAGCATTCACCCTTTAAAAACAGGCTGACCGGAAGATTAATGCTTTAAACTGCGCAGAGCAATGAAAGGAGATAACTTAAATGGCGGCTATTACAATAACCAAGGAGAACTTTGAAAAAGAGGTCATGAATTCTGACAAGCCGGTACTTATCGATTTTTGGGCCAGCTGGTGCGGCCCGTGCAGAATGGTCTCCCCTATTGTTGAGGAATTGGCCGATGAGCTTACCGATAAAAAGGTAGGCAAAATAAATATTGAAGAACAGCCCGAACTGGCGCAGGCATTTTCAGTAATGAGCATTCCCACCCTTATGGTAATCAAGGATGGCAAAGTTGTAAGCAAATCTGTAGGCGCTCGGCCCAAGCAGGCTATTTTGGATATGCTGGAGCAATAAAGCAGGGTTCGGGCAAGTAAATAGTTTTCAGCGCTGAATTGCGCACCAGAGTATAAACTTTAAACTTAGGTCCCTGCACTGTTTGGTTTTCAGACAGGCGGGGATTTATTTTGCCCAGGCTGCTTAAACCCTGCGCTGAGTATTGTCCATGCGCACTATTTTACTAAAACTGCTCAGGTCCGCCCAATAAAAGCCCGCGCATAGACAGTAAAATCAAAGTGCAATGCGCCGCAAAAACGCGTATTGCTCAGTTTTGCCGCGCTGCCGTCCGTTAGAGAATACTCCAAGTATTTCTGCAACCTTAATCTGAAGAGCCGTAAAATCCATTTTTCCCTGCGGTCGGAGATTTTGGCATAAATGCCCGTTGACAGCCGCACGGCGCACGGGCAAAGACAGGTCCGGCGTATTTTCAGGACCGTACGGCAAAGCGGCCGCCGGCGGGCATTTTATGCAAAACGCATTATACCCTGGTTGTATTGTCTGATTCTCAAAATTAAAAATCAGTTTGTATTGATATGCCTTTCTATCTCCGCTCTCTTTATATCCGCCTCCAGCGAAATTATCCGCCCCTCCATTTCCCTGACGCTTTTCTCGCTTTGAGCGCGTTCCTTATCAAGCGCCGCCTCAAGCAGCTTTATTTTGCTTGTTAAAGTTTTTACCGTAATTTCCAGTCCCAAAATATAAGCATTCAAATTGACCGGGGTTTTCATACTGTCCTCCTGTTTTAAACTTGATTGCATTTAATGCGATTAGTTTATTATTTTCGCGTTTTATGCAACAAGAATATTACTACAATATCTCGCTTATGTCAAACAATTTTTGCGTTATATGCGACTTTTTTAATAATTTCAACATTTTTCTATTGCATATTTGCGAAAACAGTGTTATTATACAGCAAAGGAGATTTGCAAACTATGACTAAAGGCGAAAGAATTAAAGCAAGAAGAGAGGCGCTCGGCTTAAGCGTGGGCGAGCTGGCGGAACGGCTCAATAAAAACCGGGCAACCATTTACAGATATGAAAGCGGCGAAATTGAGGACATGCCCATAACCGTGCTGGAACCGCTGGCCAAAGCGCTCAACACCACTCCGGCCTACATAATGGGCTGGGAGGAAGAGCCTCTGGATTTTGAAAGCCTGCTGAACGCGCTCAGCCAGGCGCGCAGCCGTCCGGACAGCCCGGAAATAGCCGAAGCCGTTGAAAAACTTATAAATCCTGAGCCCAGAGTTGTAATTATGGGATATGACGGACGGCGCATGGAATTTACTGATAAAGCATCTATAGATTTTTTTGAATCTGTTGCAGAAGCGCTTAAGAAAAAGCAGGAAAATCAGGACTAACGGCCAAAAATCTGCCTTTAAAAAGGCAATAATTGCGGAGGGGGAGCTATTATGCAGGGCGTACAGGCCAAAGCGATAGATTTACTCATAGAAAACAACATAAGTAAATTCCCGATAGATCCCCAGTCCCTGAAGCTGCCGGGAAAAAGCGTGCTTTTTTCCAGCTATGAATCCCTGCCCGGCCTGATGGAGGCTCTGAAAAATAAGCAAAGGGATATTGACTTCTGCGCCGGCCTTACAATAGAAACCAAAAAGGGGCCCATGATACTTTTCAGCGGCAATGCGGGTTCTATTGAACGCCGGGAAACCATTACCCACGAGCTTGCGCACTATATATGCGGTCACGGATTATATGCCGCCAATACAGACGCCGCCCCGGCCGGGAAAATACTCCAGATGCAGCAGCATAAAGAGGCGGAAGAATTTAAATGCGCCCTGCTGGCGCCTTCGGCGGTTCTATACCAGATGGGCGTGGATTCGGTTGAAGAAATCCAGGCGGTCGCCGGAGTTTCAGAAGAATGCGCCGAAAAGGTAATGCTGGAGATACAGCGCCGCCGCACAAGGCGCGACCCATTTTATTCATATCAGGAGCGGCAGCTCTGCACGCAGTTCAAAGAAACAATAGAGCAGTACCGCAGTGAAAAATTCAAGCATAAAAAGCATGCATCGGGGAACAGGCCCGTACTGCATGCCGTACTTGCCGCCATTCTCACCGCAACTCTCATACTCCTGCTTTTTATAGGCGGTTCCAGCCTGAGCGAGAGGGACGGCGCCCCCCAAAGCACTCCAAGCAGCCCTTCTCCCGACAGAATTGTATATATAACCAAGAATGGAGAGAAATATCACCGGGAAAACTGCATCCATATAAAATACCATGAGAAAATGGCGTTAAGCATTGACGAGGCGCTGAAAAACGGATATCTGCCCTGTTCGGTCTGCCTGCCCGACGACTATTAAATCTTAAACTCCGTATGGAACCGGATACAAAGCAGCCTCAGGCCGGCGGGGGGCGTTT
>URYI01000205.1 GCA_900552055.1 uncultured Eubacteriales bacterium
AGGAACTGGCCGACACGCAGAGTGACTTAAAAAGCGTAACGGCGGAGCGGGATGAGTTAAAGGATAAGCTGGAGCAGATTAAAAAGCTTGCGGGGGCGTAACGCCCCCGCTTTTTATTATTATATACAACCATATTTTATCTCCATAACATGTATTAATTCTTAAGGATTAAGCAGAATAACATCAAAAGAAAACTTAGGAGGTAGAATATGGCTGCAGTAATGAAAGGAGCAATATCGTTTGGGTTATTGCATGTTCCTATTTCCCTGCATACCGCTACTCAAGACAACGATATTCATTTCAATCAAATATGCAGAGAGGATGGCTCTAGAGTAAAATATAAAAAGGTGTGCGCTAACTGCGGTAAAGAGGTTTCAAATGATGATATAGTTAAAGGCTTTGAAATAGAACCTGGCAAATATGTAACTTTGACTGATGAGGATTTTGAGAAAGCAAAGCTTCAGAAGGATAAGGCTATTCATATACTGCATTTTGCCGATATAAAAGAAATACGGCCTATTTTTTATGATAAAACATATCATGTTGTGCCAGAAGCAGGAGGCGATAGGCCTTATGAGTTGCTGCGCCGTTGTATGCTAGAAGAAAATGTAGTAGCCATAGGGAAGGGAGTAATAGGCCAATCAGAACATTTAATGGCGCTTATAGCTACTGACACGGGAATTTTGGCCGAATGCTTATTTTATAATGATGAAGTAAAAGCAATGCCTAAGGAGCCGGCTAAGCCAGAGTTATCAGAGCAGGAATTATCAATGGGCAAAGCTATTATAAACAGCATGAAAGAGCATTTTGAACCGTCAAAATATCATGATGAATACAGGGAAAGACTGTGGGAAATTATTCAGGCTAAGGCTGATAATAAGGAAATAAGTCAGGAACCGGAAGAGCAGCCTGCGGCTGCGCTTAGCATGATAGAAGCGCTGGAAAAAATGCTTGAACAGGCGGCTCCGGGAACTAAACAGCCTCGGAAAGTACATTCACGCCCCAAAGCCTCGGTATCATGATGGATATATTTGAAAGCAAAAATATCAGTCCAATGCTTATTGCTCAAAATGTTGAGCTGTTTGAGGATGATAATTATATATATGAAATGAAGTGGGACGGTGAACGCTGCATTGCATATCTTGACCCGGAAAGAGGAACAGAACTGCGGAATAAGAGGCAAATGGTTATGCAGCATAAGGTGCCGGAGCTTAACAATATTCATAAACAAGTAAATGCAAAGTGTATACTGGATGGCGAATTGCTGTGCGTTGTAAACGGCAAGCCAAACTTTGAAGCTATACAGAGCCGCAGCCTTATAAGCAATAAATATAAGATAATTATGGAGGCAGAACGCCACCCTGCTTCATTCATAGCATTTGACTGTTTATATTACCACAATAAAGATATTACCAAACTGCCATTATTAGAACGCAAGAAATATCTTAACACGGTCGTGGCGCAATCCGAGCAGATAGCAGTTTCACGAGTTTTTGACTGCTCTCAGGCGCGGGATTTATTTAAAATTGTGCAGGAGCAGGGCATGGAGGGGATAGTTGCTAAGAAGAAAGACAGCTTATATTTTCCAGGCACAAGGACTAAAACATGGTTAAAAATTAAGAATCTGCTGGATGATGATTTCGTAATCTGTGGTTATATATACAAGGAAAATAATATAATAAGCTTGATATTAGGTCAGTATAAGGACGAAACTTTGGTTTATAAGGGACATGTGACACTGGGAGTTAAAGGTGCGGATTTCTTAAGAATAAAAGCGCAAAAGAAAATTTCTAACTCGCCTTTTTCCGAGACAACAAGCGCAAACCAAAACGCTGTTTGGCTGGAACCAACGCTGGTTTGTACAGTATCCTTTATGGAAAAAACTAAAAACGGAAGCTTGCGGCAGCCTGTTTTTAAAGGCCTGCGCGATGATAAGCTTCCTGAGAATTGTTTGGATATGTAAATATATTTATTATAGGCGCCTATTTTATAAAGCAAAATACCGGGCCAGAAAAACGGCGCCGGTACTTTGCTTTGTTATTTAAAACAACTGAAATCGACATTGTTATTATATTACATATTATACAGAAATGTCAAGAATTTTGATTTATTATTCATTAATAACTTGATGACATTAAAGAGAATATGGGTGTACTATAAAGGCGACAAATTATATGCCATAATGAAGTAAGCGTGTATGTATGCAATGAAGGACGGGAGGACCATGCAATTATAATAGGGCAGCTTACAAAGCGCGATGGTTCTTTTCTTTTAGGCAAGACCAAAGATAATAATTTCACCTGGGATAAGCTCAAAGGCACCAGCATAATCGGTGGACGCAAAGGCGGCATGCCGCAGATGACACTGGAATATGTTATGAAGAAAAACGGCGTAGTACCAGGAGTAGACGCAAATGTGCGCATAGACGTTCAGTTTGACCTTATGGGAGGCGCTTTTATAGGCGGCGAAGATGATTATGTTGCACTTTTTGAGCCTGTGGCATCTACTATGGAGCTTGCCGGGGAAGGGTATATAGTTGCCTCTATAGGTGAGGAAGGCGGAGAAGTTCCGTATACATGTTTTATGGCCACTAAGGAGTATCTTGCGGAGAACGGCGATATTGCTGAAGCGTTTATGCGCGCGGTGTATAAGGGGCAGCAGTGGGTGGCTTCTTCCAGGCCTGAAGAAATAGCTGAAGCCATTGCTGATTCATTCCCAGATAATGATATGGAACTTCTGGTGACTGTGGTTCGGCGCTATAAGGAAATAGACGTCTGGATGAGCAATCCTGTCATGACTGAGGATTCATATGACAGGCTTATTTCAATAATTAAAGAAGCGGGAATTATAGAAGATGGGCCGGAGTTTACAAAGCTGGTTGATAACAGCATAGCGCAGAAGATAATTGATGAGCAGGCGTAAGATAGGTGAAAGAGTAAATAAAAGCCCCCTTGGTGCAAAAGCACCGGGGGGTTATTTTAGTGTGCTCGGCACGCGTAATAACTTGGCGGTGAAAGTCCGCTACAGGC
>URYI01000206.1 GCA_900552055.1 uncultured Eubacteriales bacterium
TTTTATTGCACTCTTGCGCTCCCCCCGCCCGCCCACCCCTTTTGGCGCAGTCCCCCCAGGACTGCGCCTTAGGCGCGGCCCAAACTCTGCTGACATATACCAAGATATATGTTATAATAAATATATATTAATTCTATAGGGGATATTGCGGCCGCGCCATTTTACCGGCCTGAGAGCACCTCCCCGTTTGCCCTGAAAGCCCGGCTTAAACAGTCCTCCCAGGCCAGGCCGGAACAGAGCGCCATAAAACAGCACAAACTAAAATACTGCCCTGCGCAGAATAATAAAATAAACCAACCCGTTCGGAAAAAATGACTGCATAAATATAAAATATATCACAGGAGGCTGGGCTTGGATATAACTTCTCTTCTAAAAAAGGGCTGCGAAAGCCTGAATATTCCCATAACCTGCAAACAGCTGGAAAAATTCCAGATATACTGCGATTTCCTGCTGGAATACAATCAAAATGTCAACCTTACCGCTATTACCTACCCTCCCGAAATAGTGAGCAAGCATTTTCTGGACAGCATATATCCGCTTGCCATCGACTTAATAAAGCCTGAAAAACGCTGTGCGGACGTGGGCACGGGCGCAGGCTTCCCAGGCGTTCCCCTCGCAATAATGCGTCCTGATTTAGAATTTACCCTTATCGACGCACAAAAAAAGCGGCTGGTTTTTTTAGAACAGCTTTTTAAGCTGGCCGGAATTAAAAACTGCACCCTGCTGCACAGCCGTGCGGAGGACGCCGGACATTCTATAAGGGAATATTTTGACTGCGTATGCACCCGCGCCGTTGCACGCATGGGAGTGCTTTCGGAGTTATGCCTTCCCTTAGTTCGGCCGGGCGGCCTGCTCATATGCTATAAAGGCCCCGACGCCCAAAACGAGCTGGCCAACTGTGAAAACCCCTTAAAGCGTCTGGGCGGCAGCCCGCCAAATATAAAAGACTGCGTTGGCCTGGAAAACCAGCATAAGCTGATTATCATTCGCAAAATTTCACATACTCCGGCGGCTTTTCCCAGAAAAGCCGGTATTCCCTCAAAATCTCCTTTATTTTAAGCTCCTGCGTGCGAATTAAGTCGCACGCTTTTTCTTTTTTATTTTCACACTCCCTCTTATAATACAATAACCGAGATAGCATTAGTATACGATGGATAATACGCTTAAACCCAAAATCTGCCTGTTTTCTGCGATATCCTCATTCGGCGTATCCGGAAGAGCCTTCCTTTTCTGCCTTAAAAACAGGCAAGATAGCCGATGTTGCGGAGCTGAAAATATACTGTTCTGCGCCCTTGCAAGGCACTTAAACGGCATGTGCCTGCTGGAACAAAAGCCATATAAGCAGCCGCCATAGCAGGGACGCAAATCCGGCCCATTTCAGGCCGCCTTATCCCTCTCACACCAGTGCTGGACAGCATTTATGCTAAAGCGTCCTTTTCCAGCTTATAAATGCTGGCAAATAAATCTGCGGCCCGTTTTTAAATATAAATGAGGTTAAAAGACTCCCATATATTTAAAAACGCCGCTTTAAAGCAAGCCCGGCAAGAATGTGCCCAACTTAAGCACCCGCTTTAAAATAATACCGACCGGCCCCTACGCCGACGCTGGGACGCGGGGCCGGGTGGGCCTTAATAATCCGGGCGCGCCTTAAGCAGTTAAAGCTGCGTGCGCCATTATAAAATAAACCGCCGTTAAATTCAGGGCGCGTCCTCCTTATTGTGCTCCCGCCACAAAAGGCGGGAGCGCGGGCGGGAAGGCCCCGCTCCGGATTCTTCCAGTCATACAAAGGAGCAAATAACATGAGCATCATTAAAAAGACTAAAGCCAACTCAAATAACCCCGATTCTACTTCAGGCAAGCGATTAAATCTAACCCGTAAAAAAATCAGCCCGGAGATTTCACGCATAAATCTGCCCCTTTCTGAAATTATTCTTCCCCATCCTTCTCCCAGAGTCTTTACTCCGGGAGAAACCGTGTCCCTGGCCGCCTCCATAGAGCGGGTGGGCCAGCTTTGCCCCATATGTGTACGGGAAAAAGGCGGCAAATACCATCTTTTGGACGGGGAAAGGCGCATGCGCGCCCTAATGCTTCTTAACGCCCCAACAGTGGACGCCTGCATAATTAAAACCACATTAAGCCGCGAACAATTCTTTCTTGCCGTCCATTCAGGCGCCGATTTGCACCCCCTGGAAAAAGCACGCATAATAGAGCGTGTACAAAAATCCGGCATAGAGCCCTCCGCCCTTAATATTTCAGAAGATACCCAGCTTAACATGCTCAATGCTCTGCCCGACAGACTTCAGCGCCTGCTTATGGAAATTCCTCCTGCCAAGCTGCCTCCTGTACAAATGCTGTATACGCTGGTTTCCCTGACCGAAAAGGACGGCGCGCGCGCCTTAAAGCTGCTTATGGAAAAACTGAATGATCCCGGCCTGCCCGTTCAGCTGCTCAAGGCGGACAGCGATTCCTCAGGTATATTCCAATCCCTGCGTTCCACCCAGCTTTATGCCGATAACCGTTTATATTTGAACTCCCTGCTGGATATCTTAGGCGCGCTGGAAAGAAACGGCTGCAAAGTAGACTTGAACAAGGAAGGCCCTGAAGAATATAAAATACATATACGGCCGGCAGAGCCCGGCGAACAGCTGCACATGAGCATTCAGACGCAGGCCGTCTAGGCTTACGCAGCTTTCCCAAAAACATTATTGAGTTTTTGCTCAATCCCTCTATACCTCTCTTTTTTATCCAGCGTCCCGCCATGCATTTAATACAGGCGGGCGCACTTTTATATAATCATTTTCATATAAAGCATATACGCCGAAGCACTGGTTCCCTATTTGCGAATAATAATAACGTAAAAATTTTTTCTTCTGTAGGTTTGTCAAACATTTTGTACAGCGAGAGATTCAAAGAAAGCAGCAAGTTT
>URYI01000207.1 GCA_900552055.1 uncultured Eubacteriales bacterium
CGCCCTGCTTCAGTCAGCGCCGGCACAGGCACCGGCGTTTACGCTGGTGCCTGTGCCGGCGGAAAGATGTTTGGCCAACAATTATGGCAGCCTGGGGGTTGTCAATATAAGACGCTTAAAAATATTAGGGCTGCTTAAGTAATTTTTTATATATTTCGTACAGGCAGCCTGCGAAATTAATAATGATACTTGTTTAATGGGGATAATGCCATAAAAGTTTATTAAGTCCCTGCTGTGCAGGTTTGGTTCCATGTGTGACCCGGTATATGCCGTTTAAGTGCTTTGCATGGAGGTAAATCAGTATATTTTAGTCGTGCTCATTAAGTCCCTTAACTAGTTTGTCTGTTGTCAAAGCCGGTGAAGAAGTCCCTGAGCATACAAAGGATAAAACAGAAAACAAGGCACGTTTCCCGACTGAAGCGCGTTATTTCTTAATATACTGGCGCTATTAAAATTCATATAAAAACAGTGCAGCATTTTTAGCGTTTGACACCTAGGCCTCTAAAAGAATATAATATAATGTCCGTATCAGCGGATACTTAATATTTTGGCCGTGCCGAACGGGTTGTTGGGCCCAGCATAAAGGGCGCCCGGCCGGCAGGAGCTGGAGGATAATAATATGTGCGGAATTATAGGATATATAGGAGAGAAGCCTGTTGCGCCGATATTGCTTAACGGCCTGGCCAGATTGGAATACAGGGGCTACGATTCAGCAGGAATAGCGGTGATGAATGAAGCGGGGATAGAAATATATAAGGCTAAAGGCAGACTGAGCGTTCTGCGCCAAAAAACCGAGCAGGCTCAGCCCCAGGGGTTTGAGGGTATAGGACATACCCGCTGGGCAACCCACGGTGAGCCAAGCGATTTAAACAGTCATCCGCATTCAAACAATAAGGGCACCATTGCGGTAGTACATAACGGCATAATAGAAAATTATCAGGAGATAAAGGACGAGCTTACGGCCCAGGGCGTGGTTTTCAACACCCAGACGGATACAGAAACCATTGTTCAGCTGCTGGACGTATATTATAAAGGCGACGCTCTGGATGCTATTAAAAAGACCCTTGCCAAACTCAGGGGTTCTTATGCGCTGGGCATAATGTTTGCCGACAGGCCGGGCGAATTGTACTGCTCGCGCAAGGACAGCCCGCTGGTGGCGGCTTCTGCGCCGGACGGTTCTTTTATTGCATCAGATATCCCGGCTATCCTTGAGTATTCAAGGGATGTTTACCTTTTAGATAACGGCGAAACAGCGCTGCTCACCAGAGAGGGAGTACAAGTTTTTGATAAGGACATGCAGCCGGTCAAAAAAGAGGCCATGCATGTGGACTGGGACGTTAAAACCGCTGAAAAAGCGGGGTTTGAGCATTTTATGCTTAAGGAGATGCATGAAGAACCGGCGGCGGTCCGGGATACATTAATGCCCAATATATCCGAGCAGAACGGACTTTTAAACGTCCAGCTCTATAAGACCCAGCTCAGTCAGGAGTATGCTCAGGGCATAAAAAAAATACATATTGTTGCCTGCGGTACAGCCTATCATTGCGGGCTGGTTGGCAGGTATTTTATAGAAAAGCTGATGAGGGTGCCCGTAAATGTGGAATTGTCCTCTGAATTCAGATATTCAGACCCTATTTTGGATAAGGAGGATTTAGTTATAGTAATAAGCCAGTCGGGTGAAACTATGGATACTATAGCCGCCATGCGGGAAGCGCAGAAAAGAGGGTGCAAGGTACTGGCCATATGCAATGTGGTGGGTTCTACCATTTCGCGGGAGGCTGATTTTACGGATTATACCTGGGCAGGGCCGGAGATAGCCGTCGCTTCAACTAAGGCTTATGTATCCCAGCTGGTCATGACTTATGTTATTGCGCTGGATATAGCCTTTAAGAGAGGCGTGCTGGACAGCAGGGAAGTGGACGGATATCTCAGGGAATTGGCTTCAATGCCGGGCAAGTTGGAAGAGATACTGGCAGGTAAAGAGAAAATTAAACAGTTTGCGCAGGAATTTAAGGAGCAGGAGAGTGTATTTTATCTTGGCCGCCGGCTGGATTATTATATAGCGCAGGAGGCCAGCCTGAAGCTGAAGGAGATAACATATATTCATTCAGAAGCTCTGGCGGCGGGCGAGCTAAAGCATGGAACGCTTGCGCTTATAGAAAAGGGTACGCTGGTTATTACTTTAGCTACGCAGAAGGCGCTTTTGGAAAAGACCATAAGCAATATAACAGAATGCAGGGTAAGAGGCGCAAGGGTGCTGTCCGTTTCGTTCAGCAATGATGCGGCGCTTGAGAAGGAGTCGGACTGGGTATGGACAATACCTGAAACCAAGCCTGAATTTGCGCCCATACTTGCTATACTGCCTATGCAGCTGTTTGCATATTATGTGGCGTGCGCAAAAGGCTGTGACGTAGATAAGCCGCGCAACCTGGCAAAGAGCGTGACAGTAGAATAAGATTGGCGAATAATATCAGCGTTGAGGTACAAGGGATAACGCGCCTCTGTTTTGCGGCTCTGCCTGCTTTGGTCGTTATTTTCAATGGATGTGTGCCTGCGCTGCCCATGCCTGCTCTGAAAACAGGTAAATTTTCTGGGACAGGGAGCTGAGGATGTGCTCTGATTTATGTTCCTGCAAGGCGTTTTCAAGAGCATATATTGGTCATGCGTGGAGGGAAAACAGCGCATAAAGAGGTCAATCAAGCTATTTGAGTGTTGTATTACTCTTGTTTGTTAATGCTAATATCTGGGTGTAAAGATTTAAGGCAACACCGCACAAAGACGAAGCAGTAGAAAAGATTACAAAAAAGTGGT
>URYI01000208.1 GCA_900552055.1 uncultured Eubacteriales bacterium
CCAGGTTCACGGTGGCCTGAACACCCTCCAGGCTGTTTAGGGCCTTCTCCACATGAGCGGAGCAATGCGCGCACATCATGCCTTCTACCTTTATTATCTTTGTCATCAATATTTCTCCTTTCTCTTCCGCTTCATCAGCGGTAATTGCCTCCTGTTTTTCTATTGTACCGTCATTTTCCTCATTATCCGGAATTTTATCCTTATCTTTAAAGAAGCGCAGCCTTAGAGCGTTGGTTACAACACATACAGAGCTTAGGCTCATTGCCGCCGATCCTATCATGGGGCTAAGCCGCCATCCAAATACGGGGAAAAGCACGCCTGCCGCCAGGGGAATGCCCAGAATATTATAAAAGAAGGCCCAGAACAAATTCATATGGATGTTCCGCACAACCGCTCTGCTTAACTGAATGGCCGCCGCTACGTCATTAAGCGAATCCTTCATCAGAACCACATCGGCCGATTCAATGGCAATATCCGTTCCTGCGCCTATAGCTATGCCCACATCGCTGCGTGTAAGAGCGGGAGCATCATTAATGCCGTCTCCCACCATAGCCACTTTATGTCCCTGCTCCTGAAGCGCGCGGATATGGGCCTCCTTCTGAGTAGGCAGCACATCGGTTATAGCCTCGTTGATATTGAGCTCCTTCCTGATAGCTTCAGCAGTCACTTTATTGTCCCCTGTCAACATAACCACCTTCAGCCCCATTTGGGCAAACCTTTTTATGGCCGCTCTGCTGGATTCGCGTATAGTATCTGCTACGGCTATTATACCTATTAATTTCCCATCCTGCGCAAATATCAAAGGGGTCTTGCCTTCCTGCGCAAGAGCGCGCGCACGCTCAGAAGCCGTTCCCGCGTCAGCGCCGTCAAGCAGTCGGTTTTCCTCCATAAAAACGGCGTTGCCCGCTAAAATATCTTTGCCGTCTACTTTAGCCCTTATTCCCCGGCCCGACTCCGCCTCAAAGCTTTCAGCCTGGATCAAAGGCAGCTTTTCAGCTTTGGCCCTATCTACTATCGCCTGCGCCAGAGGATGTTCGCTGCCCATCTCGGCAGAGGCTGCAAGGATAAGCAATTCTTCCCCGCTTAACTCCGCCGTCAGCGGCACTATATCGGTAACGGCCGGCTTGCCTGAGGTTATGGTACCCGTTTTATCCAAAACTATCGTATCTACGTTATGAAGGTTTTCCAGGCTCTCGGCCGATTTAATAAGAATGCCCATTTCGGCAGCTTTACCCGTGCCTACCATTATAGCAACGGGAGTAGCCAGCCCCAGTGCGCAGGGACAGGAAATAACCAGCACCGATATGGCATTGGAAAGGGCAAACTCAAATCCTTCGCCAACAGCCATCCATACAACAGCGGTTACAATAGCTATGCCTATAACTACCGGCACAAAAATACCGCTTACCTTATCAGCCAGACGCGCAATAGGCGCTTTGGAATTGCTCGCCTCATCCACAAGGCGGATAATCTGCGAAAGAGTGGTGTCTTCCCCTACTTTAGAGGCCTGAAACTGAAAGGAACCGTTTTTATTAATAGTAGCCGATATAACTGTATCGCCGGGATTTTTTTCTACCGGAATGCTTTCGCCCGTTATGGCGGCCTGGTCAACATAGCCGTGCCCCTCAAGTACAACACCATCAACCGGTATGCCCTCGCCCGGACGGATTACAACAATATCGCCAGCGGCCACCTGCTCGGCAGGTATAGTTACTTCTTCCCCGTTTCTCAATACAACCGCCGTTTTCGGCGCCAAATCCATAAGCTTATCCAGAGCATCCGAAGTCTTAGCCTTGCTTCTGGCTTCAAGATATTTGCCCACCGTTACCAGCGTCAGAATCATGGCCGCCGATTCAAAGTACAGCGCATGGGCGTATTCATGCACAAGCTCCATGTCCCCATGGCCAAAGCCGTAGGCCATGCGGAACATTGCAAAAAGCCCATATACCAGAGCCGCCCCTGAGCCTATGGCAACCAAGGAATCCATATTGGGCGCGCCATGGAACAGAGATTTAAATCCACTTTGATAAAAATGCCTGTTTATAAAAATTATAGGCACAGTTAAAAGCAGCTGAGCCAGCGCAGAAACAAGCGCATTCTGAGTGCCTGTAAAAAAGCCGGGGACAGGCAGGCCCAGCATTGAACCCATTGCTATATACATAAGGGGCACCAGCAGAACAACCGAATAAATCAGCCGTTTTTTCATACTCTGCCGGCTGTCCTCAGCCTGCTTTTTTCTTAACTGCCATTCTCCCCTGAAGCCGGTATCTTTTTCAAGGGCTTTTTCCATGCTGGACGCCCCATAGCCGGCTCCCTCCACAGCGCTTATTATATTTTCAGGCCTGAGCTTATTCTCGTCATATGATACGGTCATCTGATTTGCCAGCAGACTCACGTTTACATCCTCTACGCCGTCCAGTTTTTGAACGCAGCGTGTCACATTTGCCTGGCAGGCCGCACAAGTCATGCCGGTAACATTATATTTTTCAGTTTTCACTCTATCACCTACCTTAATTTATTATAGCTGTTTCTCATAAGTTTACAACGGTTTTTTATCATCCACTGCACAATTAATTACATTAATATCATGCCGTATGCCGCGAAAATTCCGGCTGCTTTTGAACCCCAGGCCTGCTTGCAGAGCAAACGCGGCCAGTTCGGGCCAGCAGTTAAACAAAACTAACTTAAAATATTCTAACGCAACTTGCATTCGCAGTCAAGCAAAAGTCCACCCTCAGTTTACAAGGAACTACACGCCTCAAAACGGGATAATTTCTTCATTTTC
>URYI01000209.1 GCA_900552055.1 uncultured Eubacteriales bacterium
TTAAAAAGCCTTTATGGCTTTTTAATAGCCGCTCTGGTATTTATAACATATTAAAATATAAAGCAAAGCTGCTTTATTCTTCTGCTTGAGCTGCCGCTGCTTGGATGACCTTAGCAGCTATGTTGGGCGGTGCCTCCTCGTATCTTTCAAACCACATATCAAATGTGCCTCTGGCTTGAGTCATTGAACGAAGGTCAGTAGAATATTTCAGCATTTCTGCATAGGGAACCTCGGCAACTACTTTTTGCCCTTCCTCTACCGGACTCATGCCTAATATCCGTCCGCGCCGCTTGTTTAAGTCTCCTATTATATCTCCCATATAATCATCGGGCACTATAACCTCAACATGATATATGGGCTCCAGCAGAACGGGATTAGCTTCCTTTAGGCCTTTTTTATAGGCTAACGATGCAGCAATTTTAAAGGCCATTTCGGAAGAATCCACATCATGATATGAACCGTCATAAAGCGTGCAGCGCAGATTTACTACCGGATAACCGGCCAGAACACCTTTTTTAACGCATTCCAGCAGGCCTTTTTCCACGGCGGGAATATAAGCCCTGGGAACCACTCCGCCCACTACTTTGTCTACAAATTCAAAATTAGCGCTTCCGTCGGTAATGGGTTCAAATTCAATCCAGCAATGTCCGTATTGTCCATGGCCTCCCGATTGCTTTTTGTGTTTGCCCTCGGCTTTTACTGATTTCCTTATGGTTTCGCGGTATGGAATTTTCGGTTCGGCCAGTATTATTTCAGCATTGAATTTATTTTTAAGCTTTTTGCTTATAACGTCAAGATGCATTTCGCCTAAGCCGCTTATCTGCATTTCATTTGTTTCTTCATTCTTAGAAAGCTTAAAGGTAACGTCTTCTTCTTCCAGGCGGCGCAGGCCGTTAAATACCTTGTCTTCATCGCCCTGCTTTTTTGGGAATACGCTCATAGTTATAGAGGGCTTGGGTATTTCAGGTATAGGGAATATAACCTTGTTGGCTTCAGTGCAAAGCGTGTGATATGTAAGAGTATATTGCAGCTTTGCCACCGCTCCTATATCTCCGGCATTTAACTGTTCTTCGGGTATTTGTTTTTTGCCCCGCATTGTATATATGGTCCCTGCTTTTTCAGCTTTATCAACATTGGGATTATACAGCGGAGTATCAGATTTTATTATACCCGAAATGACTTTAAAAAGAGATAGCTTGCCTACAAATGGGTCGGTTATGGTTTTAAACACCTGGGCCGCAAAACTGCCGGATGAATCGCATACTATTTCTCCGTTCGAGCCGTCCGCCTTTTTGCAGGGATATTTTTTTCCGGCGCAGGAGGGGATAAACGCTATAATCTGTTCAAGCAGAAAGTCAGTGCATTTGCTTTCCAGGGCGCTGCCGCCGCAGACTGGCACGGTGCTGCCACTGTGTACGCCTTCGAGAAGGCCTTTTATTATTTCATCAGTTGTGAGTTCTTCTTCTGCAAAATATTTTTCCAGCAATTCCTCATCATTTTCAGCCGCAGCCTCAATAAGCCTGCTGCGCGCATCGGCCAGCTGGTCGGCTAAATGGGCGGGAGTATCTATTTTCTCAAGCTTTTTGCCGTTAAATTTATATGATACATTGGAGGCGACGTCCACATAACCGGTCATAACTCCGTTTTCCATTATGGGATATTGTATTGGAGCTATGGAAGAACCATATTTTTCTTCAAGCTGTGTAAGCACCTTCAAATAATTTGCGTTTTCCCTATCCATCTGGTTAATGAAAATAATTTTCGGGAGCTTTTTCTTTTTGGTCATATCCATGGCCTTTTCAGCGCCAACATTCAAACCCGAAACCGCGCTCATTACTATTACTGCGCCGTCGGCTGCGTTAAGAGCGCTGACAGTTTCGCCCAGAAAATCAAAATATCCCGGACAATCTATAATATTTATTTTAGTATTGTTGTATTGGACAGGCGCCAGGGAGGCGCTTATTGAAATGTGCCTTTTAATTTCTTCGGGGTCGTAATCGCTGGTGGTGTTTCCATCCTCCACTTTTCCAAAGCGGTCCGCGGCGCCCGTACCAAAGAGGATGGATTCGGTAAGGGTGGTTTTTCCGTCTCCGCCGTGTCCCATGAACGCTATATTCCGTATATTTTCCGCTTTATATTGCATAATAAAGCCCCTTTCATATTATATTTTAACAGGACATGCTTATAAAAATATGAACGGGCGGAGTATTTTCAGTCATAATGCCTCCGTTTCCGGCGGGTTTTAAAAATTTGTCAAGCACGGCGCCTGCTGCCGCCGGTAACATGCGCCTTTAATATAATAATATATTTTAAAAGGGATTTCAAGATGCTAATTAAAAAAAGTTTCAATTTTTTGGTTTTTTATTAGCATTAGTGAACAAGGGACAGTGCGGTTAAAAATCAAAATTTGCACGGCGCTTGGCGGCCTTCGGCCGCGGGCCGGGCGCAGCCCGGCCAGGCAGGCTCTGCCTGCCCAAGCGCCGCCTGTTCTCCTATATGCGTCTGGCAAATGTCGTTTCTGTGCCTTGCAGGGATGCAAATTCAAGCATTTTTGACTCTGCGGCTTTAGTCCATGGGAATTTGTCTGTTTTTAAGGCAGACGGAGGAGGCGCAGAGAAAGCGGCATACCGATTGGGGATAACACAGAAAACTGGCAAATTTTCTGACTGCGGCACATTATCCTTTGTATGCTAAAGCTATAGTCGTTACTGAATAATTGAAAAACGAAATGTTTAAGAAAAATGTTTGCCAATGGGCGCAAAAAACAAATCAGG
>URYI01000210.1 GCA_900552055.1 uncultured Eubacteriales bacterium
TCCCGCTATTCAGCGGGAAGGGGCGCGCCTGTTTATATGCAGCAAATTCATTATCAAAAGCAGATTTCTGATTCATGAGTTAGTATTGTGCTAGAATTAATTAATATTAAGCATTGTAAAAGGCGTATAAGGGTACTAAAATATTAAGGTATTATAGTAATATTGCCCTAAGAGAACCAAAGCAGGCAGGGCCGGGGCGGCATGTTCTGCCTGCCAGCCGGGTTGTTTTTGCATGGCCCTTATATGGAACGGGAGAACTGCCGCGCGGGGCGGGACGGAAAAGGCGGCCCGCCTTGGCCGGATGGGCATAGTGAAGTAAATAAGCAGAGCTGCCGGCCGCGGGCGCTTCGGCAAATTGGGGATATGCGGCGCCGCCTTGCATTGCCGGGCACGGCGCAGGCCCCGGGTTCGGGCTATGCCCGGCGACGGCGCAGCGGACGGTACAGCCTAAGTACACAAGGGATAATTGGGCATTTAAGAGCTTATTTGCGTTCCTGCGGGGCTGTTTTCGCTCCGTGTACGCCCGGCGCATGCCGTCGGGGACCTTTGCGTGGAAGATATATTATTGTATTTTTGGTCCGGCGGTCTTTTGAAAATTATTTGCCTGTTTTCAAGTCAGAGAAGAGCGGCTTATAAAACTCTGCGCCGGCTGTGGAAAGCGCAGAGAGTGTACGGCGGCTGAGGATAAAGCTTAAAACGGGCGGATTCTCCGGCTGGGGCGTATTATTTCTTGTATACTGACGCTGCGGTCATTTTACAAACATTTAGAAAGGACGGATACAATGAAAAGATTTTTTACTGTTTTAGCGGCGGCTCTGAGCCTGACCATGCTGGTATCTGGCTGCTCGAATGAACCGGCTGCTTCCTCTTCTGCTGCCAGCGGCGCAACGGCAGATAATACCAGCCAGAATACCGCCGGGGCAACGGTGCCCGTTCAGGAGCCGTCTTCCCCTGTTAAGGAGCCTGTTATTGACGCGGACGGCACCTACAATTTCAATGTGGGCGGCGAGATGTACCAGGGCCGGCTGCTGACGGATTTTTCAGTGGGTACAGTAAACATCAATACCTCTTACGGCTCTTATGATTATGCGGATGGCGTTCTTTCGGCCTATACCGGCGGCAGCTTTGCCGATTCCTACGACAATTACGCCGGTGAGGATTTAACCTCCGCCGATTATTCGGACGTTACATATTTCGGAATAAGAATTATAAATAACCAGAGCAGCGATGTGCTTTTCGGGCTCCAGGGCTCTTACGGCGGCGTAAGTTTCTTTATGGGCGAGGAAGGAGAGGATATTTTCCTTGCCTATGACGACGGCAGGCTTTACAGCGCTCCGGGAGATATGAGCTCCGGCCGCTGGTGCGCCACTGTGCCTGCAAATTTCAAAGGGCATTTGCTGGTGCCTGCTTCCAGAATTTACAATAATCCTAATATGAATGATGGTCAGGCCTGGATAGACAGCCGGTCCGCGCTGGAAAAAGTGGGCTTCCATGTAGCGGGGGCGGGCTCCGAGCCGGTAGACATTACCGGACTGCTGCTCTATGCCGGCGAGATGCCTGAAGCGGAGGAGCTGCCTGGAAAATTAAGCGATATTACCAATCCCGAATACTCCTATACCGACGAACAGCGCATGACCCCCTTCTGGGAGGAGGGCACCATGTACAACGAGAGCATGGCTATGATTCAGGAGGGGAGCGAAATTTACGGCACGCTGCTGTTTGTTCCCGACCGCATCATATCAGTTGTGGATGTAGGGCTCAAAAAGGAATACACTGAGGGAGTGGATTATGAGTGGGTTGAGGGCACCAACCGGATTAACTGGCTGGAGGGCTCGCGTATCCCCTATTTCTTTGAAGGCGCTCTGCTGGGCCTGGAGGAAGAAGGCTCCAGTACATACGTTAAAAACTGGGACAATTCCTTTGACAGCACGGGCCGGGCGCGGCTGGGCAACGTGCTTTACTGCGTAGGGGCTTTCCTCTATGAAAAGCAGATCTGCGTTACCTATGAATACGATACGGCCCAGGTTGAAAGCCAGGGCATTCAATATACTCAGTACCAGGGAGATAAACTGCCCAATACTGTTGAAAAATTAGAGAAGGGCGAAGATTTGAACGTGCTCTTTTATGGGGACAGTATTTTTTCGGGCTGCGATGCTTCGGGCATGTATGGACGGGAGCCGCGCATGCCCATGATGAGCGAGCTTATTGAGGAAGAGATAGAGCGTGCAACAGGCGCGAGTGTAAATATGAATAATATTTCGGTAGGCGGCTGGACGGTGGAAAACGGCCTGGCGGCCCTTACCGGCAATGTGGGCAATTACAATTATTCAAACAGGTACAGCGGCATGGACCTTATGGTTCTGAGCTTCGGCATGAATAACGGAAATACCAGCGCGGATTCCTTTAAGGAGAGCACGCGGAAGATTATCGAGCAGGTGCGTACCCAGAGCCCGGACGTAGAGGTAGTGCTGGTTTCCTGCATGGTGCCTAATCCTCAGGCGGCGGGCTTTTACGGCAACCAGCGGTATTTTGGAGCCGCGCTTAAGGAGCTGGCGGAGGAAGAGAACTGCGCGGTAGTGGATTTCTTTGCCGTGCATGAGAGCATATTGGAGTATAAGAATTATATTTCCACCAGCGGCAACAATATCAACCATCCCAACGACTGGCTTATACGCGTATACGCCCAGAATATCACTGCGGCTATAGTGGAGTAACTTCTTATAGCCGGCGCGGCGGTATAAAAAATATAGATTAATTTTACGCT
>URYI01000211.1 GCA_900552055.1 uncultured Eubacteriales bacterium
CCCGCAGGCTGGGGGACAAAATTTATCCTGGACAAGCACACTTTTGTATGATAACATATTAATATGTCTTATTAAGGCAAATAATTTAATAGCCTCAGTATGGTGTCCTTCGCAATGGAAGGGTGAAAAGGGAAGGCGGTTAAAGGCCGCCGCAGCCCCCGCTACTGTAAGGGCGGGCGCAATTTATCCGATTCAACTCGGATATCTATACGCGCCGTTTTCTGCCGCAGCGCTTAAATGTGCAGTCACTGGCCGTAAAAGCAGGCCGGGAAGGCGCGGCAGAAAAAAGCCTAAGCCAGGAGACCTGCCTGCTGACGCGCTTTGCTAAATGCAAAGCGCCATGGGGTACAAAGCACTTTCTCGGAGGGAGAAAGGCTGCAAATTCGCATATATAATGTGGCTTATTAAGTTTACTCATTTTGGGCTGCCGCCCGAATATGTAACTGACGCCGGATTTTATATTAAGATATATGCTTTATTATTGGTTTGCTTTTTCCTTCCTTCAAATGCGGTAAGTACCCGTCAGTAAAAAGGGATTATGGGGAAAAGCATTATATCATTTTGATATATTAAGTTTCAATTATAGCTGCTTTAAAGGATTTCTCTTTGTCTGCGCCGTGCCGGGGCGGAAAGAGGCTTATTTCTATGAAAAAGAAAATTTTGCTCCTCCTGTTGGCGCTGACATTGGCGCTGTGCTCTCTGGCTGGCTGCAATTCTTCCCAGGAAGCTCCTTCATCCAGCACGGGTTCTGAAAGCACCTCAACAGCAGCAGCCCAAGCCACTCCGGTTACCGCTACCGATTTTCTGGACAACATGGTTACGTTAGAGGAAGCGCCAAAGAAAATAGTTTCTCTGACAGCCAGCAATACTGAAATGCTGTGCGAACTGGGGCTGGAAGACAAGCTCGTAGGCGTAGATTCCTATTCGGATTATCCCGAATCAGTTAAAGAGATAACCATAGTTGGCGATTATACCTCCCCGGATATAGAAAAAATAATATCTCTTCAGCCTGACATAGTTTTTGCAAGCAATACCCTTCAGGCCGAGCTTATATCACAGCTCACCAATGCCGGCATAACGGTGGCGGCTTCAGAGCCTACCTCCTACGAACAGCTGCTCCAATCAGTTGAGCTTATAGGTTCTCTCGGAGGCGCAGAGCAGGAAGCAATAGAAGAGGTTCAAGCTCGCATAAGGCAGCTGGAGAGCGAAATCAAAGCTCTGGCCGGCGGCGAAAAGAGCGCCTATTACATACTTTCCTACGGCGAATACGGCGACTGGTCGGCAGGCCCCGGCTCCTTTATATATGATGTATTAAGCATGGCTGGCCTCAAATTCATCACCGAAGGTATGGAATATTCCTTCCCCATGTTTGCAATAGAAGATTTGGCTGCGGCTGACCCTGAAATAATTATCTGCGACAGCAATATAGCCACCCTTGAAGATTTGGCTGCCGCCGCGGGTTACAGCGAGCTTACCGCAGTAAAAGAGGGCAGCGTTATATTTGCCGACGGTAATATTATGAGCCGTCCTACCCTCCGCATGATGGAAGAAGCGCTCAGAATTGCTAAATTAATTTGGGAAGAATGATTTTATGCGTTCCAGGCTAGGTTACGGAGCCGTACTGGCGATTAGCTGTGCGGCCCTGTTCGGTTCAATAATGCTTGCCTGCCTATGGGGCAGTGCAGATATAGGTTTTTCAGACGCTTTGGGGGCCATTTTAAAAAAGCTCCCTCTTATAGGAGGGGTTTTTGAAAGCTCGGAGACGGCGGACATCATAGTTGCGGGAATACGTCTGCCCAGAGTGCTGTCGGCAGCATTGGTAGGCGGCGCGCTGGCCGTCTGCGGCTGCGCGCTTCAGGGGCTATTTAAAAATCCCATGGCTGATACCGGCGTTTTAGGAGTTTCTTCGGGGGCCGGCCTGGGCGCGACTGCGGCGATAGTTTTTTCTCTGAACGCTTATTTAGGAACCGGAGCCGTTACTCTCTGCGCCTTTATAGGAGGCGTTGTCAGCGTTATACTGGTATATATTGTTTCGCGCTCCCGCGCCGGCAGTTCTACGATGGGGCTGCTTCTGGCGGGCATGTGCATTTCTTCCCTGCTGACAAGCGCCCAGACTCTGATAATGATGCTGGCGCGGAGCCAGATGGATTCTGTGCTTTCCTGGACTATGGGAAGTTTTTCTTCTTCCAGCTATGAAAAACTGGCCTGGGCGGCTCCGCTTATAATAATAGGCTGTATTCTGCTGTTCATTTTGGCGCGCCCTCTTGACCTAATGCTCATGGGAAGCACTCAGGCGGCTCATATGGGAGTAAACGTAAAGAGAACTACTATAGGCATTATGTTTCTTACCGCTCTGGTTTGTTCTGCGGCAGTAGCCATAAGCGGGATTATCTCCTTTGTCGGGCTTATAATTCCCCATATTCTTCGTTTGTTAGTCGGGCCGGGGCACCGGCGCTTAATTCCCCTTTCTTTTATAGTGGGAGCCGCTTTTATGACTCTGACCGACCTGCTGGCCCGCACGCTGGCGGCGCCTGTTTCCCTGCCTGTCGGCGTATTTACCAGCATACTGGGAGCGCCCTTCTTTCTATGGCTGTACCGTCGGAGGGCGAAATAAAAGTTTTTGCTGTATGTTTGCGCATAATTATGCACTATGCGGCGGGCGCCGGCGCCCAAGGGTGGGGCGGGGCGTTTGGCAG
>URYI01000212.1 GCA_900552055.1 uncultured Eubacteriales bacterium
GCCCGGCGAGCCGGGCCTATTAATAAATCCCCGCCCGCTTTGCGGCGTTCTAGAAGCTTCAGAGTTAGAGCATAATGCATAATAAGTTTCGTTTTTAAAATTCGCCTCTTTTTTATATCATCCTAAATCGGCATATTCTCATACTTTTAATATAAGCAAAAACATGCTGATTTACATCCTTGCGAGATACTTATATAACAGATGTCCGCGGACATATATGGAGTAAGATAACAGAAAAATAAATTCATCTATTTTTATAGTACTATCTCTTATATACTAACTAAAAATATTTAATATTATAAAAAAACCGGAGAAAAAATGAAACGCATATATACTGTCAAAATAGAAGAAGAATATCAGTTTAAAACCATAAAAGATTTTCTCAGGCAGGCTTTAAGCGCTTCAACTAGAGTAATTAAAGCGTTGAAAGCGAATAACGGCATATATCTAAATCAGGAACGCGCTATAGTAACTCAAGTGCTGAACAAGGGTGATATGCTAACTCTTATTTTAGAAGAAGAAGGAGCTTCTTCAGATATAATAAAAACAGAGGGAAGCTTGGATATTGTATATGAAGATGAGGATATTCTAATATTAAATAAGCCCCCCGAAATACCTGTGCATCCTTCGCCGGGACATGAAAAAGACAGCCTTGCAAATATAGTAACGGGCTGGTATGCCGCTCATGGTCAGAATATAGTGTGCAGATTTGTGAACCGGCTGGACAGCGGGACAAGCGGCCTGCTTTGCATGGGTAAGCATGCGCTTGCTCATTCTGTTTTAGCTAAACAGCTGCATACAAACCAGTTTTTGAGAAGTTATCTGGCAATAGTTCAAGGCAGGATAAACCAGAATGGTATTATTGACGCTCCTATTCTTTCGCCTGAAAAAGGAATAAAGCGAACAGTTTCACTTCAAGGCCAGCCGGCAAAAACAATGCTGGAGGTTTTAGAGTGCGGAGAGGAATATTCTTTAGTTAAGCTCAGGCTGTATACAGGGCGCACCCACCAGATAAGGGTGCATATGGCGTATATAGGTCATCCGCTGTACGGAGACTGGCTTTACGGACAAGAATTTTCCGGAGGAATAACGCGCCCCGCACTGCATTCGGCTTATATTGAACTTATTCAGCCGCTTGAGAAAACCACTCTTAAGTTTCATGCGCCTATGCCCGAAGATATGCTTACCCTGCTAAGCAGGCTTAAAGGAAAAAATAATTTTTAGCGGCATATTATAAGAGCTGAGGGTTCACGACCGGTTTGGATTGTATATAGGGTTTTCCGGCCGGCAAGGTCTATAATTTCTATAACATCCTCAAGCTGACTGGAAACATATAAAAGGCCTCTTTCAGAACATACGGCCAGCCGGTCGGGCATTATGGGACCTTTGATCCAGCCCATTGTACGGCCGTTATTCCTTGCATGAAGGGCTATAACGTCCTGGCCTGAACAGGAAATTAAAAGCAGTCCCCTGTAAAGCGCCATATCTACGGGAATATTGCCTGTATCGCATATTTTTATAAGCTCTCCTTCGCCGCTCAGCAGGCATAAGCTGCCCTTTACCCCGTCTTCAGCTGTCCCGCATATGTAGAAAATATCCTTTTCCTCATCGTAAAGAGCGCAGCTGGGCAGCACGGGAAGGTTCATTTCATATATTGGATAAAGCTGGTTAGCTGCGAGTAAAAATATTTTGCGGGTATTGGCCGTACACAGCAGGCAGTATTTAGGAGAAACGGCCATAGCGGTCAGATATCCGCCTGTTCTGAAGGAAGAAAGCTGTTCTCCGCTGCTGGGAGAAAGCATATGTACTGTATCGCTGTCAGCGCACGCGATATAAAGACTGCTGTTTTTCAGTTCAACTTTAAACGGGTACCGTCCAACACAGCTGCGGCAGCATGCGAGCGTAAATTGGGGCAGTTTAAATGTATACAGCATACCGCTGTATGCGCCAACGGCATAGAGTGTATTTTTAGAAACGGTGCCTGAGCGCAGTCCGGCCTGTGCTTCTGTGCCTAAAGGATGGAAAAAAGAGACGGCGTTTTCGCCGCTGGGTATAAAACCTATTTCATCCTGCATATGAAGTATTAAAAGACCATCCATTTAAACCCTCCCTTATGCCGCTCCTGATATACATACTATGTCCGCATGGTGGAATGGGTGATAATTGCGTTAAAATGCGGAATAGCTTACAGACTGCTAATTAAAGCATATTAAATTAAAGGATTTGGTTTAATAATGAAGAATATATCCATATAAAAACGGAGGAAGAAATATGTTTGAATATAAGACTAAGGGTACATGTTCCAGAAGGATAAAACTGAAAATAAATAAGGATGATATTATAGAGAGCGTAAGCTTTGAGGGAGGCTGCCGGGGAAATACTCAGGGTGTGGCAAAACTGTGCATAAATAAAAACGCTCACGAGGTAAGCAGTCTGCTTAAAGGGATAAAGTGCCAGGGAGATACGTCTTGTCCCGACCAGCTTGCCAGGGCGATAGAAGCGTATTATTCTAGTAAGAAATGAGTATTTGTTTAAGATAGTTTAAAAAAGTAAAGCTGCGGATAAGAAAAGGCCTTAAAGGGGGGGCGGCGCAGCGGCCCAGCCTTGCGGCGGGAGCCGCAAGGCTGGGCCAGAGCGTCAGGCAGGAGGCGCGGCGTTTGCGGCCCAT
>URYI01000213.1 GCA_900552055.1 uncultured Eubacteriales bacterium
CAGGCGCGGCCGGGAGCAGGCGGAACGCCTGCCAAACGCCGCCCCGTATATTGTCTGCCGCCTATTTATCCCTCTGATTTAAACTGCGCCAGAACCGGCGCTGCCTGCATTTAAGCGGCCTGCCCTCTAAGCGTCAAGCCTGAGCCGCCTAGTAGAGATTTTGTCCAGAAAAGCGCCGTCATGCTCTACAAACAATACTGCGGCCCCGCTCTTTAAAAGCATTTCCTCCAGCTGCATGCGGGAAAAAATATCAATATAATTCAGCGGCTCGTCCCAGATATATAGATGAGCCTGCTCGCAAAGGGATCTGGCCAAAAGCACCTTCTTTTTCTGCCCATCGCTATAGGATTGCATCTCCCGCTCAAATTGCTCTCTTGTAAAATCCAGCTTTCTGAGCAAAGCCATAAACAGAGTTGCATCTATTCCGCATTCCTGCGCATATTTACGCAGGCTCCCGTTTAAAAGCGAAGCGTCCTGCGAAACATAGGATATTTTTAGCCCCTTGCCCCTATAAAGCTGCCCGGTAAAAGATATATCTTCGCCGCAGATTAATTTTAAAAGGCTGCTTTTACCGCTGCCGTTTGGTCCCTCCAGGGCTATTCTTTCTCCTCTGCCTATCTTAAAATTTAACGGTCCGCACACCTGCTTTTCACCATAAAACAGACTTAAATCCTTCCCTTCTATCAGCCTCTCGGAATGATAGAATAAATTATTCATTCTAAGCTCCCGGATTTCCTCCACGTCCTTAAGCAGTCCCTTTTTCTCTTCTATCGCATTTTGAGCACGTCTCTCAATATTTTTTCTGGTCTGCTGAAGCCGCCGGGATTTTTCTCCTATATATGCGCGGCCGCCTATGCTTTTAGTTTCCTTTCTGAGAATCCCGCCGCCGATTTTGGAGTCTTCAGCTCTCTCCGCCCATTGACCGGCTTTCCTGGAGGCCTCCCTCAGGCGTTCAATATCCTTCTTAAGCCTCATATTTTCCGCTTGCTCAAAGGCGTCGCGCCGAGTTTTATTTTGATACCAGGAGGAAAAATTACCGTCCTGTACCTCCAGGCTTAAACGGTTCAGGCTTAATATATGGTTCACGCATCCGTCCAGAAAAGCCCTGTCGTGCGATACAAGTATAAAGCCCTCTTTAGTTTTTAAATAGGCTGATAAAAGCTCTCTCCCTCGCTTATCCAGATGGTTGGTAGGTTCGTCTATAAGCAGGAAGCCGTTAGGCTTAATAAACATCGCAGATAAAAGCACCTTTGTCTGCTCGCCGCCTGACAGCAGCCTAAATTCCCTGTCAAGGCAGGCTTTATCAACCTCCAGCATATTAAGCTCGCGCGCCAGGCGCCAGTCTTCCGCTTCACCCGCTATGCTCTCAAGTACGCTGCGGGTCCTCTGGCCCTTATCCTTTACCTCATACGGAAAATACTCAAACTGCACGGCCGCTTTTATCTGGCCGGCATATTCATATTCCCCCATAAGCAGCTTGAGAAAAGTGGTTTTCCCCTTTCCGTTGCGGCCAATAAAGCCCAATCTCCAGGAAGTATCTATTTTAAAGGAGACATCTTCAAATACATTTTCACGGCTGTCATAGCCAAACGTCAAATTTTTCACATCTATAACCGACATTATATGCCCACCTCCGAAAAAAAATCCGTTTCCGCAGACGTTACAGCTGCAAAAACGGAATAAACAGGCATTGCGCATGCCGGTATAAATTCAAAGATAAATTAAATAAGAAAAAGCAATTCCGAATAAAAGCAGCAAACAGAGCACGCCCTCATCTGCGGCCTATAAAATTAATTCGCAATTACTTTATTCTCATTCTTTCACCCCTGACCGGTATAGTATTTTATCATCCATATGCGCTCAAAGCTCATATGATGAAATAATTATAATATGTGCTATTAAAAAAAGCAACAGTTAATTATTATATTCTCCATGCGCCCGCAAAAAGTTTTCTATACTTTTAATGCTCCTCTCCAGACATTTTACATAATACTTGTAAAATCTCGCTCTAAGTTTAATAAACCTCCCATTACCGCCTCTACCACGCATAAATATCTTGCCTGCCCTCATGCTATCCTCCAAATATCACCTATTTTTTAACATTATATATCAATTATGTTAATAATGCAAGTGGTTTTACCTCAATTCCCAGCCTTTTTATATTTTCATGTCCTCTGATTTAATACTAACGACAGTGAACTATTAATTAAGCGGCACCAAACCTATACCTCACCAAAACAAATATGCCCGTCTGCCTTTAGAAAAATACAGTATTATAAGACATCTTATATGGTGAAAGAGGAAAGAAAAGCAAAAAGCCTTTTCTTTAGAGA
Organism: uncultured Eubacteriales bacterium; assembly: GCA_900552055.1. Taxonomy (GTDB): domain Bacteria; phylum Bacillota; class Clostridia; order Christensenellales; family QALW01; genus Neochristensenella; species Neochristensenella gallicola. Next base: position 2,334 of record URYI01000213.1, read on the forward strand.
AAGGACCGGCTGAAAGGACGTATAGATAGGAAATGATTGTACGGCTCACTCAATATATATCCGCATACCGCTTCAGTGATTGTCCAAATCTCACAGTTTATGTTACAAAGCTGCTTACCCTATATTGACAAGGGCATATACGGTCAGGACAGAGCTGTTTGAGTGTCCTGCTGTGTTGCTTTTCGCTCCGCGTACGTCCAGTACACGTCCTTCAAGCGCCTTGCAGGGCACGAAAACGGCCGCTGTCTGACTCTTCGGCCTCCAGCAGGTTTGATTTCGGCATTTTCA
>URYI01000214.1 GCA_900552055.1 uncultured Eubacteriales bacterium
GGGAGCGCGGGGGGGGCCGGGCGGCGCTGGGCAAGCGTTCCGCTTGCCAGGCCGCGCTTTGCGCGGCCTGCGGCCGAAGGCCGCCAGCGCCGCCCGGCCCCCATGCGCTCCCGCTAAGTTATACGCATAAAACCGGGGACACGCCAGTAAATATATAAAAAAGGCCAAGCTGAATTTATTTTAGCGGGCAGGATTTTTTATAAGGGCGGAGGCGTGCGGAAATGGTTCTTAAAACTCTGGCGCAGCTTAAACCGGGGCTTGGAGCGGTAGTAAAGCGGATAAACGGTACAGGAGCAATTAAGCGCAGGCTTATAGATATGGGTATAACCCCCGGCGTAATGGTAACTGTACGGCGTACTGCTCCAATAGGCGACCCAATGGAGATAACCCTGCGCGGCTACAGGCTCACCCTGCGCAGAAAAGAGGCAGGCCTTATAGAAACAGAGGCGCCAAAATGAAAAGGGCAAGATATAAGATAGCCCTTGCGGGCAATCCCAACAGCGGCAAAACCACCCTGTTTAACCTGCTGACGGGAAGCAATCAATATGTGGGCAATTGGCCGGGAGTTACAGTAGAGAAAAAGTCGGGCGTATTAAAAATAGAGGGCTGCGAAATAGAGCTTGTGGATTTGCCGGGTATATATTCGCTTTCCCCCTATACTATGGAAGAGCGGGTGAGCAGGAATTATATAATGGATGAAAATCCCGATGTTATACTTAATATAGTAGACGGCACAAATCTGGAGCGCAATCTTTATCTTTCGACGCAGCTTATGGAACTGGGCCTGCCTATGGTTATGGCGGTAAATATGGCGGACAGCATGCAGGCAAGAGGGGATAAATGTGATTTTGAAGGGCTGTCGGGAGCGCTGGGCATTCCGATTGTCCCTATATCCGCTAAAAAGAGAAAAAATATTGACCGCCTGATGGAGAAGGTGCTTCAAGCTGCCCAAATAAAACGAGCCTGTCCGCCGCCGAAATATGACGCATGCACCCAGAAGGGAATTGAAAAGATTAAGAGGATTTTATCTGAAAATACGGACACGCCGCCTAAATATCTCAATTTCTGTGCCGCTAAGCTGCTGGAAGGGGATGCCGGGCTTGTAAAAAGGCTGGATTTAAAAGAGAAGGTCTTTCAAAAGATAGAGACCGCGGCAGAAGAATATCAAAGCACGCGCCCTGACGGAGACAGGGAGGCAATGCCCGCCCATGCCCGCTATGAGTACATAGAAGGACTTTTGAAGAGGTACCTTATTCTCAAGCCGCGGAAAGAAAATACATTATCAGATAAAATAGATAATGTTGTAACCAATAAATATCTGGCTGTACCTATATTTTTAGTTGTAATGCTGGCTGTTTTTATGGTGACTTTCGGCGGCGTGGGCTCTTTTTTAAAGGGCGGGGCCGAATATATAATTGATAATATTCTGGCTCCCGCGGCAGGCAAGCTGCTTAATAAAACCGGGGCGCCCGAATGGACGTGCAGCCTGTTTCTGGAGGGGGTTATTCCAGGGGTGGGCGCCGTTGTATCCTTTCTGCCCCAGATAATGCTGCTGTTTTTATTTCTTTCGCTGCTGGAGGACAGCGGGTATATGTCCAGAGCCGCATTTATAATGGACGGCTTTTTAAGAAAAGCCGGGCTTAACGGCAAGGCCTTTATACCTATGCTCATGGGCTTTGGGTGCAGCGTGCCGGCGGTGATGGCGGCAAGGACCATGGAAAACGAGAAGGAGCGCAGGCTTACAATTATGCTGGTGCCCTTTATGTCCTGCGCGGCGCGGATGCCCGTTTACGCCATGTTTGCCGGAGTCTTTTTTAAAGAGCACCAGGGGCTTGTGGTATTCAGCTTATATATTTTAGGCATACTGGTTGCATTATTGGCAGGACGCATTTTGAAAAGCACGCTGTTTAAGGATAACGACTCGCCTTTCGTGCTGGAACTGCCTGAATACCGGATGCCCAGCCTTAATACGCTTATACTGCACCTTTGGGATAAGTGCCGGGACTTTTTGACGCGTGCAGGCACGTTGATATTTTCTATGACAGTTATCATCTGGGTGCTGCGTTCCTTTGACTTTACTTTCCATGCAGTGCAAAACGGCGAGCATAGCATGATGGGAGGAATTGGGAAAGCCATAGCGCCGGTATTTGCGCCGCTGGGATTCGGGTTCTGGCAGGCGGCGGTTTCGCTGCTTTCGGGGCTGGTGGCAAAAGAAGCGGTTATTTCTTCCATGACGGTACTTTATGGGGCGGCCAGCCAGGAAGCGCTTAGTCAAATGCTGCCTGAGCTGTTTAATCCGGCGGCGGCTTATGCATTTATGGTGTTTGTGCTTTTATATATACCGTGCGTTGCCGCTTTTGGAGCTATAAAAAGGGAAATGAATTCCTGGAAATGGGCGCTGGGGACGGCAGCGATGCAGCTGGGGATTGCATATGCAGCCAGTTTTGCCGCTTATAGGATAGGCTGTATGTTGACCGGTTGAAGGGGTATTAAGCTGGTTTTATAACGGATTATACGGAAAAAGCTTGTTTGTCCGGGCGGGGCTCCCGCCCCTGCGCCCGTTCTATGGCGGTTAAACGCGGCGTTGGCGGCCTGCGGCCGCAGGCCGCGCCTGGGG
>URYI01000215.1 GCA_900552055.1 uncultured Eubacteriales bacterium
GCATTTGCGCCGCGGATGGCTGCCTTTAACAAAACAAAATTTTCAGAATCTCTATTCTTTGTTAAATGCAATTTATGCTTTTAATTAATTAAGATTTATGATAAAATAAAAAAGCTAATATAAAAATCCTTAAGGGGGCAAGCATGAAAGATGTTTTAATAATCGGAGCAGGTCCAGCCGGCCTTACAGCGGGAATATACTGCTGCCGAGCTGGACTGGATACCGCTATAATAGAAAAACAATACGCTGGTGGGCAAGCCTTTAATACAGACCTTATAGAAAACTATCCTGGTTTCCCCGATGGTATCAGCGGCCAGGAACTAGCTTCCCTAATGGAGCGCCAGGCCAAAAGGCTGGGCTGCGAAATAATATCCGACCAGGCGTTTTCCATCAATCCCGGTGATAATTTTACTGTTAAATTATTATCCTCCTCTATAGAAGCCCGCTCAATAATCCTTTGCAACGGAGCGTCGCCAAAAAGCCTGGGATTGGAAAATGAAGAAAACTACATAGGGCATGGCCTGTCCTACTGCGCCGTATGCGATGGATTCTTTTTCAGAGGAAAGGACGTCGCCGTTATAGGCGGAGGAGATACCGCTCTGGGCGACGCGCTGTATTTAGCTAAATTTGCCCGCAAAGTATATCTCATACACCGGCGCGCACAATTAAGAGGCGCCAAGCTGCTGCAGGACAGAATTGCTAGTAACGAGCGCATTCAATTTATACCAGATTCGACTGTTGCACAATTAAACGGGCAGCCTAATCTTTCATCAATAACTATATTAAACAAGACCACCGGTCTCCAAAGCGAACTGGAAGTACAGGGAATTTTTATCGCTGTGGGAAATAAGCCGGATACTGACATGCTACGCGGCACAATCGAATTAGATGAAAATGGCTATATTGTAACCGACCAGGAAATGCGCACCTCTGTTCCCGGCATATTTGCAGCCGGAGACAGTCGTCAAAAGCACCTCAGGCAGATTATAACCGCCGCTTCAGACGGCGCTTTGGCAGCCGAGAGTGCTGTTGAATATATTAATAATCTGGGACAATAAATTGACACAAAAAACAGGCACATTAAAAATAATATAAGCATGGAGTTTAAATATGAAAAAACTATTTGGAACAGATGGAGTAAGAGGGGTTGCAAACAGCGAATTAACCGCTGAATTGGCCTATGAGCTTGGACGCGCAGGCGCATTTGTGCTTACCAGCGCAATACATAAGCCCAGGATACTGGTGGGAAGAGACACGCGCGTATCAGGACATATGCTGGAGGCCGCATTGATTGCCGGAATAATGAGCGTAGGCGCCGATGTTATTCCCGTAGGAGTTATCCCCACCCCCGGCATCGCCTTTTTAACTAGATACTATTCTTGTGACGCGGGAGTAATGATTAGCGCATCACATAATCCTATGGAGGATAACGGCATAAAATTTTTTGATGCGTACGGCTACAAGCTGCCCGATGCTTTGGAAGAGCGCATTGAAAAAATTATCTTGGAAAAACAGGAACTGCCCCGGCCTACAGGTGAAAATCTGGGACGTTTAATTAAATTAAAAAATCCTAAACGCGATTATATGGATTTTCTGCTTGAAACCATAGATGTGCGTTTAGATGGGCTAAAGCTGGTACTGGACTGCGCAAACGGCGCAAGTTCTGAAATAGCACCCAGGCTTTTTGAAGAATTGGGCGCAGAAGTGCTGCCCTTTTACAATAATCCCGACGGTCACAATATAAATAAAAACTGCGGTTCAACGCATCCGGATCGGATAAGCGAACTCGTAGTAGAACAAGGTGCAGACGCCGGCCTTGCCTTTGACGGAGACGCCGACCGGCTCATAGCCTGCGATGAACGGGGCGGAGAAATTGACGGAGACCATATTCTTGCCGTATGCGCGCTTGCCCTTAATAAGGAGGGCAAACTGGCGGGCAACACTGTTGTCGGCACGGTAATGAGCAACATGGGGCTTGAAAAAGCACTTAAACAGCAAAACATACAGCTTGAAAAAACCGGCGTAGGCGACAGATATGTTTTGGAGCAAATGCTGGCGCATAAATACACCATAGGCGGCGAAAAATCCGGGCATATAATCTTCTTAAATTATAATACAACGGGAGACGGCATGCTCTCGGCGCTTCAGCTGCTGCGCGCAAAAGTAAAGAGCGGCCTGGAAATGAGCAAGCTGGTCAGCGTTATGCGCAATATGCCCCAGGTAATAGTAAACGTCATGGTAGATAATGCCGCAAAAAACAATTTCAGCGAATATCCCGAAATAGCCGAAGCAATTAGTGGAGCGGAGCTGCGTCTGGGAGACAAAGGGCGGGTATTAGTGCGCGCTTCGGGAACAGAGCCATTAATACGCATAATGATAGAAGGGGAAAACAAAGGGGAAATAAATGCCCTAGCTTTAAATATTGCAGAAAAAATGGTTAAAGCCATGAATGCAAAGATAAAAAAATAAATGTTTGGGTAATTTTAGCTGAACGCTAAAATTACCCGACGTCACCCCCCAAACAGCTGGAATAAGGGGGCGGCGCGGAGTTTTGGCGCCCGAATCGGGCGCCAAAATCCGGCGGCCACTGGCCGCCG
>URYI01000216.1 GCA_900552055.1 uncultured Eubacteriales bacterium
TAGGCGGCGCATGCGCCGCCTAAAGTTCCAGCCGCCCCCGCCTTCTGCCGTTTATTCAGCAACCGCTTCCCCCATTAAAACATACCTGTGAGAACCACTTTTTTAACCCTCCCCCGTTAAGAAAAATTTTTATAAATAATTCCTCTGTTTTTGTTGACAATAAGATAGCGCAGTGCTACAATTAAAGCCTAGTAAAATACTAGAGATTAAATTCAAAGGAGGAGAACGCTTGAAGCTGACTACAAAAGGGACCTACGGCCTTAAAGCGGCATTTGAGCTGGCGCGGGCCTACGGCGGTAACCCCATTCCTTTAAAAGACATAGCGCAGTCTCAGGAGCTTGCCGAAAAATACCTCGAACAGCTTTTAGCCCTGCTTAAAAAGGCCGGTATTGTGCAAACCGTCCGCGGCGCCTCAGGCGGGTATACTCTTTCCGCTCCTCCCGACTGTATCACGGTAAACCAGGTGCTTACCGCCCTGGAGGGAGATATGACCATTGTGGAATGCCAGAGGGGAAAAAAGTGTAAAAATGAAGATTCCTGCGCTACAAAGGCCGTCTGGCAGCGTATATCCGAAAGCGTTACCACCGCGCTGGAGGAAATAACCCTGCAAAATATGGTGGACGATTATTTTAAGGGCCAAGCGGCCAAGGAGATGAAAAAATGAGCAAAAGATACGTTTACATGGATTATGCCGCCACAACCTATACTAAACCAGAGGTTTTATCCGAGATGATGCCCTATTTCGGCAAGGATTTCGGCAATCCCAGCAGCGTGCATGAATACGGACGGGTGGCCAAAAAGGCTCAGGAAGAAGCGCGCGGCAAAATTGCTGCTGCTATAAACGCCGCTCAGGAAAACGAAATATATTTTACAAGCGGCGGTACCGAAGCGGATAATATGGCCATAATGGGCGCCGCTTCAGCCAGCAAAAAAGGCAAACATATTATAACCAGCTCTATAGAGCACCATGCTGTGCTGCATACCTGCCAGCGCATGGAAAAAATGGGCTATGAGGTAACTTATCTGCCGGTGGACGAATACGGACTGGTGCGCATTGAAGATTTAAAAGCAGCAATACGCCCAGATACCTGCCTTATAACAATAATGTTCGCTAATAACGAAATAGGCACTATCCAGCCGGTAGCTGAAATAGGCAGAATCGCACGGGAAAATAAAATTATTTTCCATACTGACGCCGTGCAGGCCGCCGGCCATGAGCCTATAGACGTCCAGAGCATGAATATAGATATGCTTTCAATGTCCGCGCATAAATTTTACGGTCCCAAAGGCGTAGGCGCGCTTTATGTACGCAAAGGCGTGCGCTTTGACAATCTGATGTTCGGAGGAGCTCAGGAGCGCAATAAGCGTCCGGGCACAGATAACGTCCCCGGAATTGTAGGAATGGCCAAGGCTCTGGAAATGGCCTGCGAGCATATGGAGGAAAACAATCTGCGCCTGCTGGAAATGCGCAACCGGCTTAAGGAAGGAATAATGAATACCATCCCGGACGTGCGCCTAAACGGCCATGAATTAAAGCGGCTCTCCAACAACCTGAATTTCAGCTTCTCTTATATAGAGGGAGAGGCACTGCTTTTAAGCCTGGATCTTCGGGGCATTGCCGGCTCCAGCGGCTCGGCCTGCACCAGCGGCTCCTTAGACCCCTCTCATGTGCTGCTGGCAATAGGTCTTAAGCATGAGACGGCTCACGGCTCCTTACGGCTGACTATCGGGGACGCTACTACCGACGAGGACATAGATTACGTCCTGGCCGAGCTCCCGCCCATAGTCCAGAGGCTCAGGGATATGTCCCCATTATATAAAGAAACGGAGGAAAAGGAATATGTATAGCGAAAAAGTTATGGACCATTTCAGCAACCCGCGCAATGTAGGCGAAATCGAGAATGCAGACGGCGTAGGCACCGTAGGCAACGCCAAATGCGGAGATATAATGAAGATGTTTCTGGAAGTTGAGGACGGCGTTATAAAGGATGTTAAATTCAAAACCTTCGGCTGCGGCGCAGCTATCGCCACCAGCTCTATGGCCACTGAAATGATTAAGGGCAAGACCCTTAAAGAAGCCCTAAAACTAACCAATAAAGCCGTTGCAGAAGCTCTGGACGGGCTTCCCGAAGTGAAAATGCACTGCTCCCTTTTGGCTGAAGAAGCAGTTAAGGCAGCTATTGACGACTATCTTAAAAAGCATCCTGAGGTCAAAATAGATTAGGCGGTGCAATCAGGGTACGCTGCGCCGCAGACGGATTTTTCCCGCTGTCAGCGCCATTGTCCCTGACCTGCGCCGTTATTCCCGCGTCCTCCTGCTTGGCGGACTGAAAAATCCGTCTCGCCTGCAATTACAGATTGCGCAGGAGAACTCCCCTAAAAGGATGCAAGACGGGCAAAAGGCATACTGCCGCATGGAAAGACAGAATAGGCGCATACGCCGCTAACGCTCCCCGAAAAATGCCTTATGCCCTGCCTGTATTGCCTAAACGGCCCGGAACGTCAAAAAGTATTAAGCGGCGCAAAATATTATTGATGTAGGTTTGTCAATGATGTGTTACAGATTGGGGAAAGAAAAAAGAATGTCTTTA
>URYI01000217.1 GCA_900552055.1 uncultured Eubacteriales bacterium
TTGAGGCCGGGCGCCGCGCCGCCCCCCTTAGCAATGTTTTTATGCTGTCAGGGCAGGCTTTTTATTATATTCAAACCCGGTTTAAAACTGTACGGTGCGCAAATCAATGCCTGAAAGCCGGTAAACCTGCGAAGAGCCCTTATCCAGCAGCCGGGAGGCGATGCGCTCGGTATATCGGGCTTTAATATCGCTGGGCGTAAGGTTTGTAGTTACCAGAACCGCCTTTCTGCGCCTCAGCCTTTCATTTATCACGGCAAAAAGACTTTCTATGGTCACGTTGTTGAGCATAGGCTCCATGCCCAGTTCGTCTATAAGCAGCAAATCCACTGAGTAAAGCCGCTCCATATCCGCTCCTTCTGAATAGAGATTCTTTTTAAGCAGCTCTATAAGGCGGGCAGAGGTCAGAGCCAGCACGGTATAGCCTCTCTCCAGTACCCGCGCGGCTACGCAGGAGAGCATAAAGGTTTTGCCCGTGCCCGTTTCCCCCGTCAGGATAATATTGGGCGCGGGATTGTCAGGAAAGGCCTCGGAGTATCTCTGCATGATTTCTTTGAGCTTGAGCATGGCGCGGCGCTGTGAGCTTTCGGGGGGCGTATCGGGAAATATCTCCGGCCTGAACTGCTCAAAAGTGCTTAATTTGGCGCCCTGTTCCAGGGTGGCTTGGCCGTAGAGCATTTCCAGGAGCCTCTGCTTAAAGCAGGGGCAGTGCTCATTGGGCGAAATAAAGCCTGTATCCTGGCATTTGGGGCATTGGTAATGCGGTTCCAATTCACTTTTGTCTATATTCAGCTTGTTTAATTCCTGTTCAAACTGTTTGTCCAGCAAGGCTATTTTTTTATCCTGCTCGGCTTCTTCTGATGTATTTTGAGCGCGTTTAAAACGGAATTTATTTAGAACCGCTTCCCTGCGCAGGTCATCTATCCGGGCCAGCGAGGGATATTTTTCAAACAGCTCCCGAACGCGCTCATCCCTTAGATAGCGCGCGCGGCGGTTTTTCTGCTCATATTCTTTTTCCAGACCGCGGATAACCGAAGCGTCATTCATGTTTTTATCTCCTGCTTTAATATGTTACAGGGCCGCGCGTCCTGCTATGGAAGGGGAAAGGATAATGCGGGCGGTGCGGCCGAAAAAGATTTAAATTATAAATCTATAATTACATCGTCATAATCGCTTTTGGTACGTTCGTCAAATTGATGGGCGCTGGTCTTTTTCTGTACTGACGGCTTTTTACTCTGCTTAAGATACTTTTTAATGCTCTCTGTGTCAAAAAGCTTCTGAGAGGCCAATTCATCCAAAAGCTGAATGTATTTTTCCAGGCTGCGCACGGGCTTTCTGGCCGTTTCGCGCGCGGCAAGCAGCAGAGCGTCCATATCAAAGCCCATAGCTTTAAAGGCAGAGACCGCTTCAAGCAGTTCGGGGGTTATGCCCTTAAGGCCCAGTTCTTTAAGCACTTCGCTTGCTTCAGCACGCTGCTGCGCTTCTTCGCTTAATGTCTCTTTGACTTCTTCTTCGCTTGAATTCCCCTTATTATACAGCTTTTCCACTATCTTATCCAGATAGCCGAAGGAGGGGGTGGCAGTTTTGACTGTCTGGGAGCAGGCTTGGAGGATAGCTTCCTTAGAAAGGCCCCATTCGCCCGTCCATTTTTGATACAGCTTTAATTCCTCAATGGAGGGCATACGCTTTATGCCCAGATGCAGCATGACCTGGTTGACGTCGTGATGCTCCAGCTCGTATATGGTAAGATATCGTTCTGCGGCCTCCATAGTGGTTATGTGGTTTTCCGCCCAGGAATGAGCCACCTTGTCCATATAATTAAAGGGACTGCGGGCGCTCTTGCCCTCTTTTTGCAGATTATTCAGGCAATGGCTGGCCATTAATACGGCCACGTCCTGGGGCAGGCAGTATACTTCTATCCAGTCCCGCGCCTTTTCCATTTCGGCGGGCTTGAGTTCCCGGCCTCCCAGGATTGCGCGCAGGGAGGCAAAATAATCGGCGTAATCCATCATGCCTGCGGGAGCGGAAGCGGCCTTCAGGCGCGCGGCTTCCCGGACCGAGCGTATTTCTATTGAAAGAGGGCGTTCGCTTACCACTCTTAAAAGCATTTCATTTGCAAAATATTCCAGGGCGCTTTTGACCTGCTCGACAGTCTGGCCCGTACCCTTGGCTATATCCTTAAGGTTGGCGCAGGGGCTGGAGGGGGAGAGGGAATAGAGGCAATATATGTATACTTTAACGTAGTCTGAGGGAGTCTCGGCTAAAAAGGAGCGTACGAACTCCCCTTCAACTGCGAATATATCTCCGAAGGGATTTTCGGGAGAGCAGACAAATACCGGCATAATTAAGAACCTCTTTAAGAGCGCCGCAAGATACGGCGGGAATTATCGTAATAATATTATAGCATATTACAGGCGGGTTTGTCCTCTTAAATATTTAGGCTGGAATGGGGCGTATGTACGGCACTGCTTTGGATAATATAAATACAATACAATTAAAATAGCGGGCAAGGGCACGGAGAGGGGAGGGCTGCCGGGAGCGGCGGAAGTGGCGCCTTGGCTTATTCCGCCCCGGTTCGGGGCGGAATA
>URYI01000218.1 GCA_900552055.1 uncultured Eubacteriales bacterium
GACACTCAAACAGCCCTGTCCTGACCGTATATGCCCTTGTCAATTTAGGGTATAAAAGAGGGCGCATAAAGGGCGCTGGCGATACATTCTCCCTCATGATTTCCAGAAGCCGCTTAAGTTTGAAAAATTCATAAAAATACCGAAAACCTGAAAAAAATCCGGCCGCCTATCTTGACAATTTGGGAGCGAATGGCTATACTTAAGTTAATTTTTATATATCAAAGGAGAGGAATTCTATGAAAAAGATTTTATTGGTGCTTGTGTGCCTGACTATGGCGGCTTGCATGTTTGCAGGCTGTTCCCAGAGCGGGTACAGCGTGGGTGTGCAGAGCGGCACAACCGGACAGTTCTATATTGAAGGAGACGAGGGGCTGGGCTTTGAGGGCTTTGCTAATATTGATCTGCATAAGTACAATAACGCCGGCCTTGCTGTTCAGGATATGCTTAACGGCAATCTGAACGCAGTTGTGGTGGACGAAGGTCCTGCCGGCGAGCTGGTTAAGGCTAACAGCGGCATTAAGCTTATAGATATAAAGCTTACCGATGAGGAATATGCTTTCGGCGTGGATAAGAATAACGATGAGCTGCTGGCAAAGGTTAATGAGTTTATTACGCAGGCTATGTCGGACGGTACTATAGAAGGAATAATGAATAAATACTTTAATAACGAAGGGGATATTACCGGCATTGAGAGCGCGGAACTGGACAACAGCCGTGCGGATGAGCAGCTGGTAGTCGCCACCAACGCAGCCTTTGCGCCTTTTGAATATATGCAGGGGGATAAGTATGCCGGCATTGATATGGAAATAGCCGCGGCCCTGGCTGATTATCTGGGCATGGAACTGGTTATTCAGAATATGGATTTTGATTCGGTTGTTACCAGCGTGGGCAAAAATGGAGTGGACATAGCTATGGCTGGGTTAACTGTAAGCGAGACCCGCAAGCAGTCGGTTAATTTCTCTGAATCCTATTATGAGGCTTCCCAGATGGTGCTGGTGCTTGAGGATGACGATACCTTTGATTCCTGCCAGAGCGCCGAGGATGTGGAAAACATTCTTAAGTCCAAGTAATTGATTGGAGAAGTGTGAGATATGGATTTTGCCAGCATGTGGTCGGTATTCTACGACCAGATGTTTACATACAACGGCTATAAAAAAGTGCTGGACGGCTTGCTTGCTACGGCGGAAATAGCGGTTTTCGGCCTGTTGATAGGCATAGTTATAGGCACTGTGCTGGCTATAGCTAAAGTTGTACCCAAATATCATGTTTTCCCTAGAATATGTTCGGGGATTGCAGGTGTTTACATTGCGATCTTCCGAGGCACGCCTATGGTAGTGCAGCTTCTGATAGGGTACTTTGTGTTAATGCCGGCGCTGGGAATATCGGCGCAGCCTTTGGGCGTAGCCATTCTTATATTCGGCCTTAACAGCGGCGCGTATGTTTCGGAAATAATGCGTTCAGGCATTAATTCAGTGGACCGCGGGCAGCTGGAGGCGGGGCGCGCCGTAGGATTGAGCTATTCGGTCAGCATGTTTAAAATAGTTATCCCGCAGGCGATAAAGAACATACTGCCTACTCTGGGCAATGAATTTATAGTATTGGTTAAGGAGACGTCGGTGGCCAGCTTTATAGCAGTTACCGACCTTACCAAAGCGTTCAGGGATATAGCCGACGCCAACTATGAATACATAATTCCGTATCTTACATTGGCGGCAGTATATCTTATAATAGTGCTGATTATCACTCTTTTAATAAAATTAATGGAAAGGCGGCTGGCCAGAAGTGATTGATGTTATAGGGCTTTATAAGAGCTTCGGCAAGCTGCCGGTGCTTAAAGACATAAATCTGCATATAGACAAGGGTGAAAAAATAGCTATTATCGGTCCTTCGGGGAGCGGAAAATCCACCTTTCTGCGCTGTCTTAACTGCATGGAGGACCCCTCAAGCGGCAAAATTATCTTTGACGGGGTAAATATTGCGGATATGAGCGTGGATATAAACGTACACAGGCAGAAGATGGGCATGGTGTTCCAGCATTTTAACCTGTTCAACAATTACACCATTCTGCACAACATAACTCTTGCGCCTGTCAGCATAGGCTTGAAGAACAGGCGCCGAGAGCTGTGGAAGCGCAGATTGGGTAAATCCAAGAGTACGCAGCCCGTTCCTTCTAAAAAGGAAATAAAAAAAGCAGCGGAGGAGAACGCTATGCGCCTGCTTAAGCGCATAGGGCTGGAGGATAAAGCAGACGCATATCCGTCCACTCTTTCGGGGGGACAGAAGCAGCGCGTGGCTATAGTGCGGGCGCTGGCCATGAACCCTGAAGTAATGCTTTTTGACGAGCCTACGTCAGCTTTGGATCCGGAGATGGTTGGAGAAGTTCTGGACGTTATGAAAGAGCTTGCCAGAGAAGGTATGACTATGGTTGTAGTTACACATGAAATGGGATTTGCCCGTGAAGTTGCAAATCGTGTTGTATTTATGGATCAAGGGGT
>URYI01000219.1 GCA_900552055.1 uncultured Eubacteriales bacterium
GATTATCTCTGTCCTGAATGCGAGGAGCATTTTAATAATCTTAAGCTGACTTTGGACCAACTGGGAATTAATTATAAGATAGACCCAATGATAGTGCGCGGGCTGGATTATTACAGCAAGACTGTTTTTGAGATTATATATACGAATGCGCAGAACGAAAGCCTTACGGTTTGCGGAGGAGGCAGATATGACGGGCTTACCAGCCAGATGGGGGATGTAAAGACGGCTGGAGCGGGCTTTGGCATGGGGCTGGAGCGTGTGCTCATGATTATGTCTGAGCAGGGCCTGGATTTTGCTAGGCCTGAGCCGGCGCAGCTTTTTATAGCTTCTATGGGAGCGCAAGCCGCGGCTAAAGCCTTAAAATTGGCCTGCATTTTAAGGAGCGCGGGCGTTAAAGCGGAATCAGACCACAGCGGGCGCAGCATTAAGGCGCAGCTTAAGTATGCCAACAAGCTGGAATTTAAAAATGTGCTGGTAATAGGGGAGGATGAGCTGAATAACGGTATTTACCGGCTTAAGAATATGAGCAGCGGAGAAGAGCAGGCAATAAAGGAAAATGAGCTTATAAATTATTTTACAGAAAAGGGGAGCAGATAAAATGACGGGGATTGGAGATTGGAAGCGCAGCTGCATGTGCGCCGAGGCAAATAGAGAAATGCTGGGGCAGAGCCTGACCCTTATGGGGTGGGTGCAGCGCCGCAGGGATTTAGGCGGCCTTATATTTATTTGGCTGAGGGACAGAACGGGTATAGTACAGGTGGTATTTGACCAGTCCAAATATCCCGGAGTTTTTTTAAGCGCACAGGAACTGCGCAGCGAATATGTGCTTGCCGTTAAAGGAGAAGTGGTGCTCAGGGAGGAAAACAATATAAACCGTGAATTGAAGACGGGAGATATTGAGGTTATAGCGTCTGACCTGAAAATCCTTTCTGCTTCACAAACTCCGCCCTTTGCCATAGATAACGATGTATCTGTAAATGACAACATTAAATATAAATACAGATATCTGGATTTGCGCCGGCCTGTTTTGCAGGAGATTTTTGCACTCCGCAGCCATGCGGCCTTTTCTGCTCGTTCTTTTTTGCAGGAAAACGGCTTTTTGGAATTGGAGACGCCTGTGCTTACCCGCAGCACTCCTGAGGGCGCGAGGGATTATTTAGTGCCCAGCCGGGTGCATAACGGGGAATTTTATGCGCTTCCGCAGTCCCCTCAGCTTTTTAAGCAGCTTTTAATGATAAGCGGTTTTGATAAATACTATCAAATTGTTAAGTGCTTCAGAGACGAGGATTTAAGAGCAGACAGACAGCCTGAATTTACCCAGATAGACGTTGAGCTTTCCTTTGTGGATACTTCTGACGTTATGGAGGTTGCCGAAAAGCTTATCGCGCGTATATTTAAGGATATTAAGGGCATGGAAATAGGTTTGCCTATAGAAAGGCTCACTTTTAACGAGGCTATGGAGCGCTTTGGCTCGGATAAACCCGATATGCGCTTTGGCATGGAGCTTATTGACGTTTCAGAGACAGTTAAAGACTGCGGCTTTTCAGTGTTTTCTTCGGCCGTTCAAAAGGGCGGCAGGGTGACTGGCATTACTGCCCGCAATGCAGGCGGCCTTACCCGGAAGGAAATTGACGCCTTGGCTGAAATGCTCAAGGATTATAAAGCTAAGGGGCTGGCCTGGGCTGTTTTAAGCAGTGAGGGCGTAAGAAGCTCCTTTAGTAAATTTATGAGCCCTGAACAGATGCAGGCGCTTATTGACCGCATGGGCGCGCAGCCGGGAGACGCGATGTTCTTTGTAGCGGATACGCCTGAAATATCTTTGACCGCTATGGGACAGCTTAGGCTGATACTGGGCCGCAAATTGGGGTTAATTGACGACAGCGCATACCGCTTTGTTTGGATAACCGAATTTCCGCTGTTTGAATACAGCGAGGAGGACGGCAGGTATTACGCTAAGCATCATCCCTTTACTGCGCCTATGGATGAAGATATCTCCCTAATAGGGAAGGATAACGATAAAGTGCGTTCCAAGGCCTATGATATTGTTCTCAACGGCTATGAACTGGGCGGGGGCAGCATAAGAATACACGACAGCGATATGCAGAGCATGATATTAAATCAGCTGGGCTTTACTCAGCAGGACGTGGAAATGCGCTTTGGCTTCCTTACAAATGCTCTGAGGTACGGAGCGCCTCCGCACGGCGGCTTTGCCATTGGCATGGACAGACTGGTAATGCTCTTGTGCGGGACGGATAATATAAAAGATGTCATCGCTTTTCCCAAGATGCAGAATGCCCGGTGCCTGCTTTCGGACGCGCCCTCCCAGGTGGAAAAAGCGCAGCTTGACGAATTGGGCATAGCGTTGGTTAATACCCTAAATTGACAAGGACATATACGGTCAGGACAGGGCTGTTTCCGTGTCCTGCCGTGTTGCTTTTCGCTCCGTGTACGTCCAGTACACGTCGTTCAAGCGCCTTGCAGG
>URYI01000220.1 GCA_900552055.1 uncultured Eubacteriales bacterium
CTTTTTTATCCGCTTTTTTGATCTCTACTGTCCAAGATGTATTGTAGCTCTACAAGTTTTAATAAACAGTTTACGGAATATCCTTGCTTTTATTTTTACTTTCCTGTATAATAATAATTACACCGGGTGTGCGCATTGTACCTGTATCGGGTTCTGCGCGATAAGGTACTGCGAACCATGTCAGATTCGGAAGAAAGCAGCATTAAGCAGTCCACCTTATGCGCCGCAGTAAGGCCGGATACAGGTACAATGCGCACACCCGGCTATTATCTAAATGGAGGTTATTTATGCGGCTGGAATGTAAAGTTACCATAGCATCCCCTGATAAAATTCAAGAATTTACCGCCGTATATGACCAAACCATCTATCAGTTTTTAGTAAACGGCCACTTTAAGGTGGACGCCGTTCATGCACCTTGCGGAGGACGCAACTTGTGCGGCAAATGCCTTATAAAAACCAGCGGAAAGATCAGCCCTATGTCCAATAATGAACGCCGGCTGCTGGGTGATAAAGCGCAGGAGGGCTGGCGCCTGGCATGTATGACCCGCATACACGGAAATATTACCTTGTATTTGGACAAGCCTGCATCCGAGGATTCCTCATCCTCAAGCGAATTGCTGAAAGTAGCTTTTCCCACGGTTGCCCCATCTGAGCAGCCAGGGACAGCTTCAGGCGAAACCTTGGGCTTTGCAATAGACGCAGGTACGGCTACTCTTGCCGTCTACCTTTACAGCTTGGATGAAGAACGCTTAATAGGCTGGAGTTCTATAAGCAATCCTCAAAGCAAATACGGCTCTGACACAGTTGCCAGAATACAATATGCAGGTTCCAGACCTGGCGCGCAAACCAGAATGCGCAGAGCGGTTTTATCCGCTCTGGATGCATGCATGGGAAGACTGCTCGAACAATACTCAGGCCGCCCCAAGCAGGTTAAGCGCATAACTATTGTAGGCAATACCTGCATGCAGCATATAATAGCAAATGTAGATATTACTCCGCTGGGCAAAGAACCTTTTCAGCCTTTGACAAAAGACGCCCTGCAGTTTACCGGCAAAAGTCTCGGATTGAAATACGCTCCCGATGCGATAGTCGAACTCCCCGGCGTTATTTCAGGCTGGAACGGCGCGGATACGGTCGCATCAATACTTACCTGCGGGCTGTATAAAAGCGATACTCCTGTACTGCTTATAGATATAGGAGTAAATACTGCAATAATTTTGGGCAGTCGCAGCGCTATGCTTACCTGTTCGCTGCCCACTCCGTCTCTGGACGGCATAGGTCTGAGCTGCGGCTGCGCTTCCATTCCGGGCGGCATAAACCGGGTAAGTAAAAACAAATATAAAATAATGAGCGATGTTATTAACAACAGGGCTCCTATAGGAATTTGCGGCACGGGAGCAATGGATGCTCTTAGCATCATGCTGCGGGCAGAAATAATTGACGAAGAAAGCTCAATTCTTACTCCTGAGCAGATGAAACCAAGCAAAAGCCGTATGATGAAGAATGTTAACGGTGAATGGGTATTTGTAATCAACCGAAAGGAAGGCATTTACATAAATCAGAAGGATGTGCAGGCTCTTATGCGCGCAAGAGCTGCAATAGCAGCCGGTATTAATACTTTGCTCAGAGAAGCCGGCGTGTCCCCAAAAGATGTCAGTGCTTTATACATTGCCGGCGCTCCTAACTTCAGCATCAGCCCCAAAACCCTCAACACTTTAGGAATACCGCCAGCTCAAATAAAAAAAGCGCCTGCTTTCCTTGAAAATGCCGCTGGTACTGGAGCCGGTCTTATACTTTTAAATTCCCGCGCGCGTGCCGATGCAGAATATATAGCTACCGTTGCGCAGAATTTGCATATATGTAATACGCCAAGCTTTAAAGAAGAGTTTAGAAAAGAACTTGCCTTTTATCCGCGAAAAAGCACCGAAAAGGACGCATAATATGAATATAAAACAGGCAACTGTGATAAAATACATTTGAAAGGGCGTGATAAGAATGCCGTTTATTAACGGAAAATATGTGCCGGCAGGAAAAAAAGATGAAGAATGCGGAGAAAATTTGATTGTTCCGGAAATGGAACAGGGACAAATAGCCGAATATGTTACAGAAAAAGAAAAAAAGAAAAATACGCCGGTTCGGCGCGCTCTGCGCATGTACAGCAAACTGCTGCTGACGGTATTTTTAATTGCATGCATTTTTTTAATGGTTTTCGGCTTTTCAGCATCCAATGCTAATATTATAGTTGCCAGTCTGGCTCTAATGCTGATAGGCATAATTGTATATCTTATAGTATAATAATATACTTTTATTGGCTGTAAAGGAAAAGCAATCTATGTCACTGTATTAAAACAGTATAACGCTAAAGTGTTCAGCGGCGGCCTTTTGACGCCTTTAGGCGTCAAAAGGCCATGTCTCCATGTTATACGGCGTTTGCGGCCTGAAAGGCCGCTGGCCGGGCAAAGCCCGG
>URYI01000221.1 GCA_900552055.1 uncultured Eubacteriales bacterium
CCGCCTGCCGTCAGGCAGGCGGCCACGCGAGCGAAGCTCGCGCGGCGCCGCCCCCCTGCCCTTTTCACTCCATGGCCGGACATCCGCTTCACAATATTTGGACATTATTATTCGTCCTAAATATTGAATGTATTTATTCTCCGGCAGCAGTATAGTTTGACAGAAAGTCCGCCAAAGTATAGAATAGATTAGATTATTTATAAGGAGTATTATTAATGAGGGCACCTCAAAATGAAATAGACAGGCGCAGAACTTTCGCCATAATATCCCACCCTGACGCCGGAAAAACCACGCTGACCGAAAAACTGCTCTTATACGGAGGCGCCATTCATCTGGCCGGTTCGGTTAAAGCACGAAAGGCAAGCCGGCACGCTACAAGCGACTGGATGGAAATTGAAAAACAGCGCGGCATAAGCGTCACCAGTTCTGTTATGGCCTTTGATTACGATGGCTACAGAATTAATATTCTGGACACTCCCGGCCACCAGGACTTTTCAGAGGACACTTACCGCACCCTTATGGCAGCGGACAGCGCCGTAATGCTTATAGACGCTGCCAAAGGCGTGGAAGCCCAGACGATAAAACTGTTTAAAGTCTGCTCGGAGCGCGGAATACCCATTTTTACATTCATAAACAAGCTGGACCGCGCAGGCAAGCATCCCTTTGAACTTATGGAGGAATTGGAAAACGTACTGGGGATACGCTCCTGTCCCATCAACTGGCCCATAGGCACTGACGGCGATTTTAAGGGCGTATATAACCGCGGCGAAAACACCATAGAGCTCTACAGCGGCGGCAGCCACGGGCAGAAAAAGGTAGATTCTGTTTCGGGCGAGATTGGGGACGAAACCTTTAAGCGGCTTTTGGGCGAACATTACCATAACAGGCTTATGGAAGAAATAGAGCTTTTGGACGTCGCCGGCGACCCCTTAGATATGGACAAGGTTTTAAACGGCAGGCTTACTCCTCTTTTCTTCGGCAGTGCCATGAATAATTTCGGGGTGGAATCCTTCCTGAAAAAATTCCTTAGTTTTACTCTCCCTCCCTCTCCGCGCAAAGCTGGAAACGAGCTGATAACCCCCAAAGACGACCGTTTCTCAGGATTTATATTTAAAATCCAGGCCAATATGAACCCAGCCCATCGTGACCGCATAGCCTTTATGCGGATCTGCTCAGGAGTCTTTGAAAAGGGCATGACGGTAAAGCACGTCAATGCAGGCAAGGAAATAAAGCTGGCTCAACCGCAGCAGTTTATGGCGCAGGAGCGCGAAAGCGTGGAAATCGCTTATCCCGGCGATATAATAGGATTGTTTGACCCCGGGATATTCGGCATAGGCGATACAGTCTGCACGGGCGCGTCCATATTATTTGACGGTATACCCCTTTTTGCGCCTGAGCATTTTGCAAGAGTGTACACTCCGGACACAATGAAGCGCAAGCAGTTTATAAAAGGTATTGAGCAGCTTTCCCAGGAGGGCGCTATACAGGTATTCAAGGAAATAAATATAGGCCGTGAAGAGCTTATTGTAGGAGTTGTGGGCATGCTTCAGCTGGAAGTGCTGCAATACAGGCTCAAGGCGGAATATAACGCCGAAGTCAATGTTTCGGGACTGCCGTATAAATACGTCCGCTGGATAAAGGGAGAATGGGATACCGCAAGGCTCAAGCTGTCCTCCTCTGCCAAAACTGCACAAGATTCAAAAGGCAGGCCTGTTATATTTTTTGAAAACGACTGGAGCATACGCTGGGCGCTGGAAAACAACAGCGGCCTGGAACTGGCCGATACTATGCCTAGATAACAGTTCAGGCCTGCATATCTCATCTTTAAAGCTGCGAGCTAAAATAATATAAACCGTTTTTACCCTCAGTTTACAAGGAAGACGGTCAGAAGGCATAAATTATCGGGCATCTCCAATAAGGAAGTATTTCTATAAAACAAGCCGGGAATCTGCCATACAAATCCCATGCTTGCTGCTATGGTATAAAACAGAACCACTCGAAGAAGAACCAAAAAATTCTTTTTCGAGTGGTGTTTTATTTTGCGAAGTTTCAAACCTTCGGTTTGAAGTGAAGTTGCAATAAATTACAGTGAAGTATTTGTCAAATGCGAAGTTAAGTCTGCCGCAAAGCTATGGCAAAACAAGCTTCACTGCAAATCAATTTCACTGCCGCACGGAAACTGCGCTTGCCCGCCAGGACAAGCGCCGTTTCGGCAAAGCGCGGTGCATTATATAAAATATTGCATTATGTGGCTGTGCCCATCACGCCCTCCTGGTTATTGTAAAACCTGCATACTGATTTTATTATTAAAAAACAGCTCGTCTTAATATATAGCTGCAAAATCTAAATCTTGGCCCGGCTATTTGAAATTGTTTCTTTTCATACTGAAAGCCTGGGAAATTACACGCCTCCCTTGCGGCTCACAAAAAAAGAGCCGCAAGGGAGGCGCCTTAGGG
>URYI01000222.1 GCA_900552055.1 uncultured Eubacteriales bacterium
TAAAAAACACTCGATTATCTACATTACATAATATTGCTTCGACGTTTAGCCCTGCGGCTGAAAGAACATCATAGCCTTTTTCTATATATTGCCATTCGTCAATTTCGCTGCGAATTCTAATAAACCTCTCGTCGAACGTCATATACGTTTCTCCGCCAACACCGCATGGATAATCAGGATTAGGTGTGCAGATTTCATGACGATCATATGGATTCCAGTCCGTAAATTCTATTTCGCCAATAAGTTTATCCCCATGATATGCGGGAACAACTATGTATCGCATGCCAAGATCCGGTAACCCGTCGTAATTAGGGTAAAAAGACACTGTGTCGGATTCTCTTTCGTAATACTGGCTCCAGTCATAATAAGAGTATCTATATCTTATAAATGCTCTGGAATAATCTAATTCAGCTTGATATTCGGAAAGAGCATTATCTAGATCATCTTGCCAGTAAAACATTTCAATATTTTCGAATAACCGCGTCCTATCCCTTTCTGATAAATACAGCGCCTTTTCCCATTCTTCCGATGCGTTGGTACTGGCCGGAAGGACGGGCGCAAAAATCAGGAGGCAAATAGTAAATATTATTATGTATCTAATACGTTCCATTAAAATCCCCCTTTTGCAAATTAATCCCCTTTACAAACAATGAAAATAAAACTCCCGGCGCGGGCAATGAGCACTTTTCACTATCCCCATAAAATGCATTCTTTATTATATTATAACAGTCCTAAATATCTCGTTCAATAGCTCCAGCAATTTTCTGCTGGTTTTTTTGCTTATCAGGCCGTTTTTTCCTGATTTATAACCGCCTTAACTTATAAACAAATAATAGCGTAATTGTGCAAAGGATAATGCGCAGCCGGAAATTTTGCCTGTTTTCTGTGTTATCCTCAGTTGTTATACTTTTATGTGTTATCCCCGGTCGATGTGCAAGCCTCTGAGCCTCCCTCGTCTGCCTTGAAAACAGAAAAATGTTCATGGGCTGAAGTTTCAGAGTCAAAAATGATTGAATTTACGTCCCTGCAAGGCACAGAAACGACATATACCGGGCGTACGTTGGGAAATAGTAAAACAGCAGGAACCAAAATGCGGCTATTTTCAGCCTCGTTATCCTTTATACACTAACGTTGATAAAAGCAGAAAAACAATATTCTTTTGCGGAAACCGATGTACAGCGCCTGCTTATTCTTTGCCTTTTTTCTGACGGAAAACTGCCCATCCAGCCGCACCCACTGCCGCAACAACCAATACCCCTCCAATGACAATCAGCACCGTACTGCCTGCACTCTGTTCAGGCGCACTTGAGGACGAGGGCAAAAGGGATGCGGTGGCCGTAAGGGCGGGCGCAGCTGTTCCGTTAGCGCTGGGAGTGGCAGTCGGAGCTGCACCAGTCGGTCGGAGCGTGGAAGTGCGCAGAATCATAGGCGTAAGGGTTGGAAGGGGCGTAGGCTCAGGCGCAGGGGTATGTTCGGCAGTCGGCCAATTATCGTTTGCTAATCTTTCGGAAAATTCTTCAAAGGTATACAGCCTGTCATTAATATAATCATACACATACCCTCCGCAGGCATCTTCTACCGTAACCATCAGGACAAAATCCAGATCTTTGCCCCCCGGAATTTCGTCCCACCCGCTTCCCACTGCTATTTTCTTTATTTCTGCTCCTTTCGCTTTCACGGCATTATATGCTCCTTCTGCTCCTGCAAAAAGTTCTTTAACCAAAGAAGCATCATACTCGCCCCAAAGCTCGTAAAGTGCAAGAAATCCGCCTACAGGTTCACTTGGTACCGGCCGTTTGTCTAATTCGGGATATATATTCCAGAACCTGATTCCAACTTTTAATTCCTCCTCAGAATATGCGGGCAATACAACATATCTCTCTCATATGGGCCGGAAATCCGTCAAAGTTCCTATTGTCCGCATAATACTCGGTAAAATTCGGATACTTTTCATACCATTCCCAGCCGAGATCGTCAAATTCCCACAATACAAATGCCTGCGAAAAATTCATCTGCGGACTGCCATATTGCGCCAAAGTGCCGGCCAAGCCATATTCAGAATCCCAATCTTCATGCTGCAAATAATCCTCCCAAAGCAGGCGCAGGTCTCTGCCGTCCTCCGGCAGAAAGAAATACTGTTTCCAATCGTCAGTTGTCTCTGCTGAAGCCCCATGCGAAAACAAAATACAAATCATCAAAGCAAGAATCAGCATTCGGCAAATTTTTTTCATTCTATCATCCCCCAATATAAAATTCATTCCAAACAAGTACAATAAAAACTTAAAAATAAACTTATGCTATCTAGCTGCTTATTTAAAAAACATAACACTGTAGCTATTGCTCTATGTATTCATTATAGCAGTGCAAGCAAGATATTTCAATAGGTCATACCCTAAATTGACAAGGGGATACACGCCTCCAGCAGTCTGATTTCGGCATTTTC
>URYI01000223.1 GCA_900552055.1 uncultured Eubacteriales bacterium
GCGCTCTGTCCGGCGTTTGCGGCCTTTGGCCGCGGGCCGGGCTTAAGCCCGGCCCAGCAGGCGCTTTGCGCCTGCTAAACGCCGGACAGAGCGCACCGCGCCCCTAAGCCCTTTCTCCCATATAATATAAATTTAAACCGTTCTCCCATCGTTATTTATATGCCTATACCAGCAGTTCTCCAGTCAAACCGTCCTGCCCGCAGGTTAAACGCACATCCCTTATCTCTCCGGCAAGATTTATATCAGAAATAACCCTTACCTCCAAGTGCTCAGGTGTAAGCCCCTTAAGCACATTAGCCTTAAAGGTTTCAAACAGCACCGGCCTTATTTTACCTTCAAAGCTCTGGCAGTAACCAAGTGAATCCTTGGCCGCCTGCTCCAAAAGCACATGACTGCGTTCTTTCTTTACCTCAGGGCTGATTTGGCCCGGCATCTTATCCGCCGCCGTCCCCGCTCTCCGCGAATAGGCAAAAACATGAACCGACGCAAAGCCTATCTTTTGCATAAAAGCTTGTGTCTGCTCGAATTCCTCCTGTGTTTCCCCCGGAAACCCCACTATTATATCAGTAGTTATTGCAGGGTTATCATAATTTTCACGCAGACAGGCTACTGCCCCTTCGTACTCATTTGTATTATACTTCCTGTTCATCCGCTTAAGCACAGAATCCGAACCGGATTGCAGGGAAAGGTGAAACTGCGGACAAAGGCTTTCGCATTTCCTAAGCCTGCGCACAAACTCATCATTAATGAGCAGCGGCTCTAAGGAACCCAGCCTTATCCTGCTTATTCCCTCTATACCAGAAAGCTGCTCTATAACGTCCGCCAAATCAGGCTTATCAGGCAAATCCGGCCCGTATGCCGAAAGCTGTATTCCCCCCAGCACCAGTTCCTTATATCCCATATCCGCCAGTCTGCGCCCCTCGCTGATTATAGCCGCCAGAGGGCGGGAACGGCTGGGTCCGCGCACATAGGGAATGATGCAGTAAGCACAGTAATTTTGGCAGCCGTCCTGTATTTTGATATAGCCCCTTGTACGGCTGTCATGACGGCTTAATGGCAATTCCTCATATGTATTTTGCAGAGAAATATCTGAAACCCGCTGTATTGGGCTCTTGCTCTTAAAATATGCCTCCGCAAGCTGGGTCAAACGGCTCTTGCCCGCGTTGCCAGCAATTATTTTTACGCCGGGCAGCTTAAAAAGTTCGCCGCCCACACGCTGGGAGTAACAGCCCGTAATTATTACAAGCGCATCCGGATTGAGCGTATGAGCTCTGTGTATCAGTTTGCGGGATTTGCTCTCGGCCATTGCCGTAACACTGCATGTATTTATAACATACACATCTGCCGGCCGGGAAAATGGAATTATTGAATAGCCCGCCTTTTCAAACAGTTCGGCTATGGACTGTCCCTCGCATTGATTAACCTTACATCCCAGAGTGATAACGGCGGCGGTTAAGCCCTTGCCTTTATTCTGACATCCTGCGCTGCCTGAACATTCCATTTTACAGGCAGTTGGGGCCGTTTGGGTTCTGGTCATAAATTCACCCCATCCGCATCCAACTCATTTTGGGCGCCGGCTTTGCATTCCATACAGCCCGCAATGGCCATTATTACTGCCGAAGCGGCTATAGCCGCAGTCTCTGCGCGCAGTATGCGCGGGCCAAGTCCCACCGTTTCCCAGCCCTGCTCCTGCAATTTTTCTGCCTCGGCGCTTTCAAAGCCCCCCTCCGGCCCAATGAGCAAATACACCTCCTGTGCCTTATCAAAACTCCGGCTGGCCAGGGAGACCGTGTCCTCCAGTTCATAGGCAAAAAGCCGGCGGCCCGAATCGGGCAGAGAGCTAATGGGCGTAATAGCCTCTATACGCGGTACCACTGCCCGGCCGCACTGCTTGGACGCCTGCTCGGCAATCTTCTGCCATCTGGCGGTCTTTTTAACAGCATCCTTTTTCTCCGGCCTGCTTACACAGCGCGCGCTCAGAACCGGTATTACCCTGGAAACCCCTAATTCAGTACATTTCTGGATTATCCATTCCATTTTATCCCCTTTGGGCAGGCACTGGCATAAAACAAGCTTAAGCTCCGGCTCGGCAACGCTTTTTAAGAGAGAAAGTATCTTTACTCCGCATTTTGCGTCAAGCTCTACGATTTGGCCCTTATATTCCGCCCCGGCATAATCGCATATTATAACTTCATCACCGCAGCGCATGCGCAGTACGTTTTTAATATGATGAGATTCTGCTTCAGATAAATATATATTGCTGTCCGTTATTTGCTGATCTGTAAAAAATCTGCGCATTGATTACTCCGTATTGTTAGTTTTTTATATTATATATTTAAAAAATAATATGCGCAAGCGGGATTTGGATACATTATGAACTATAAATTATATCCTCACTCTGATTTATAAAGGGGCCGTCCTGCGGGAACCGCAG
>URYI01000224.1 GCA_900552055.1 uncultured Eubacteriales bacterium
GGAGGGAAAGCTTTGCTTTCCCTCCCTTTTTGACCTCGCCGGCCCAGCCTCCAGCTTTGCTGGAGGCTGGGCGCCGCGCCGCCCGCCCCCGGCATTTAAAGCGCTTGCGCGTTCCTAAACAGTTCCTTCAGACCCAAACAGCTTAATCTTTTTCATTACCTCTTTTTTTATTTCCTCTACCTTTTTATTCCTCATATCCAGGTATCCCATTTCTGTTTCCAAAGCCTGCCTAACCGCCCTTTCTCCCGCTAAACATAAATCAGTAAATATGTTGACTTTGGCAATACCTTCACGGACAGCTGTTATAAAATCTTCATCTGATAAGCCAGAACCCCCGTGCAGCACCAGCGGGATATCAGTAGCTGTCCTAATCTGCCGGAGCCTGTCAAAATCCAACCTCGGTTTTCTTTTATAAGCGCCATGAGCGGTGCCTATAGCTATAGCCAGAGCGTCCACACCCGTATCCTTTATATATTGAACCGCCTCCTGGGGAGTAGTATATTCATCAGCGACTGTTCCGTCTGCCGCCCCGGCATCCCCTACATGCCCTATCTCCCCTTCTACCGTTGCTCCGAATGCATGCGCGATTTTTACAATCTCCCGCGTTTGAGCAATATTAGTCTTATAATCTTTAGCCGAACCGTCAAACATAACGCTGGAAAATCCCAGCTTCAGTGCAGTCATGCACCTTTCAAAAGTAAGGCCGTGGTCATAATGCACTACTACCGGCACCGCAGCCCGTTTTGCATAATTAATTATGGCCGGGCCGATAAGTTCTAAAGCACCGTACGAAAGCAGTGTCTCCGCCGTTCCGATTATAATGGGGGAACGCAGTTCCTCCGCCGCCTCTACTGCCGCCTGCAGCATATCAGTATCAGTAGTGTTAAACAGTCCCACGGCATAATGGTTCTCCTGCGCATGCTTAAGCACCTGATTCAAATTTACCAGCATATTCCTGTACCTTCCTTAAAAGCAGTATTTCTCTGTCCGCCCGGCTGCACTTAAATCCGTACGCCCGAAGCGCTCGCCACTTATTATACCGGATAAACCCTTTAAAGTAAACCAGCCTGCCCTTAATGCTCATTTTACATTAATACTCTAATCACATATGCCTCTGAATATAGTTAATATAAACAATTCAACGCCTATTATTTGCCCCGGCCGTTATTGTGATATAAAAGTTGGTCTGAATAACCGGCAATATGCCTTCGCAGAATGATATTTATGTATTGGGACAGCGAGCGTCCATCCAGTACAGCCAATTTTTTTATCTCCATAATAATATCTTCATCCAGAGTTATGCTTATCTTTTGCTTGCAAGGCGGCATAAAAATCTCTCCTTATAATTATTTAATTATATATCATTATCATGCATAACTAGCGGCAGACATGTCGATATCGCAATTTTATTCGAAATTCGAATATTAATTATATCATATTCGAATATTTTTTGCAATAAAATGCGGTAGAATATATAAAGGAGCGTGGTTATGTGTTGCGTTTGAAAGAATTAAGAAAACAACAGAATGTTAATCAAAAAAGTTTAGCTATAAAACTTAATATTTCTCAAACTACTATCAGTACATATGAAACAGGAGCAAGAAATCCTGATATGAAAACTTTGATAAATTTAGCTAATTTCTTCAATGTTTCTATAGACTATTTAGTAGGTTTATCTGATATAAAACGACCAATGAAACAGAGCGACTTAACTAATGAAGAGTTAGAAATCCTGTATGCTTACAGACAATCTAATAAAACAGATAAAGAAAAAATTAAATCTTATATTGACGGGCTGCACAGCAAGCTATAAAATGTGCGGCAAAAATTAAAATAATTTTTTTGCACACCTTAAATTATGAACAAAAAAACTATTGACATTTCTGTATAATATGCCATATAATAACAATGTCGATTTCAGTTGTTATAAATAACAAAGCAAAGTACCGGCGCCGTTTTCTTGGCCCGGTATTTTGCTATATACAAGCAGAGATTTAATTTAAAAATAAATATTATAAGGGGCATTACTACGCCCCCGCAAGCTTTTTAATCTGCTCCAGCTTCTCCTTTAACTCGTCCCGCTCCGCCGTCAGCCTGGCCAGCTCGCTCTGCGTATCGGCTAACTCCTTTTTCGCCTGCTCGTAAAGCGCCTTGTAATCTTCGCTGGGATTGTCCGGCTGGCTGGAGATTATCTCTTTAGCATACCCCCGGCTCTCAGGCAGTACGGCTACGCAGCCGCTTTTGCCGTTATACGCTGTATACAGCCAGCCCACACTCCCGCTCACCTTAACTTCTCCCGTCAGCCTTTCTCCCTTGGAAATCAGGTCCAGCTTTGTGCCGTTGGGCGCTGCCCGAAAATTCATATCCATAAGCGTCTCAAACGTCCTCATACTTCCTCCGTTCTCTCCTTCCTGCTCCTCCTGAACAAGGC
>URYI01000225.1 GCA_900552055.1 uncultured Eubacteriales bacterium
CAGCCACTGTCCGATAAAAACCAGCTTCAAGCCGCATTAAGGGACAGCATTTTAATATTGACGTATTTCTGCCGTTTGTAGCCGCTTTTTATGGATAATTTTATACCCGTCCAGCCCACTGGGTCTGGGCTGAGGCACACCCATTTTCCCAACGGCTCTCCTTGATGGTTCCGGTTTTCCTCTGTCTGGCGTTTCCTGTCTATCTCTCTTTCTCCCTAGATTTTTCTTTTTTCCGCTATCATTCCTCTGCCCCTTTCCAGCTGTCTGCCTCCTGGCTTTTTCCCTCTGGCTGTATTTCATAAAATTTTTCCTCTTTATTGACAGGGTATACCCCCTGGGGTATAATCACCTTATAGTAATACCTATACCCCTATATGTATAATAAATATACCCCATGGGGTATATAGGGAGGTGTGTTTTGGACAATGAAAAAGCTTATGCACGGTTTGGAGCATCTTTTAGAGCTGGGCGGAGTTAAAAAGGATATAACCCTGCTGGTTATATCAGGAATAGCGCTTATTATCAGCATCTTTGATTTAATTCCCCTGCCCTTTGACGCGGCCTGGGCGGCTATTATACTCTGCGGCGTTCCCATTGTTCTGGAAGCTGTTATAGGTCTAATAACAGCTTTTGATATTAAAGCGGACGTTCTGGTATCTATAGCGCTAATCGCATCCATAATAATCGGTGAAGATTTTGCCGCGGGCGAAGTGGCTTTTATAATGCAGCTTGGCGCGCTTCTTGAAGATTTAACCGTGGCTAAAGCGCGGGCGGGAATAGAAAAGCTTGTGCATCTTACGCCGCAGACAGCCCGTCTAATAAAGAAAGACAGCGAAGCTATTATACCTGCCGAACAGGTCAAAATCGGAGATATCCTGCGCGTACTGCCCGGCGAAAGCGTGCCGGTGGACGGAATAATCTTATCAGGGCAAACCTCCGTCAACCAGGCGGTTATGACAGGAGAAGCGCTGCCCGTAGATAAAACGGTCGGAGACGAGGTGTTAAGCGGCACAGTCAATCAATTCGGCTCCTTTGACATGCAGGCCACGCGCGTTGGCTCAGACAGTTCAATTCAGCGCATGATTTCCCTGGTGCAGTCAGCCGATGCGGGAAAAGCGAAAATTGTAGGAATTGCCGACCGCTGGGCTACCTGGATAGTAATAATAGCCCTGACTGCCGCCGCTCTGACCTGGATAATTTCAGGCGAGATAATACGCGCTGTTACCATTCTGGTTGTATTCTGCCCGTGCGCATTGGTTCTTGCAACTCCCACCGCTATCATGGCGGCAATTGGAAATGCTACAAAACACGGCTTTTTAGTTCGGGAGGGGGACGCTCTGGAACGACTGTCTAAAGTCAGCCTAATAGCATTTGACAAAACAGGCACTCTTACATATGGCACTCCCGAAGTAAAGGCAGTCAAAAGCCTGAACAGGGAATATTCAGATGAGACTCTTTACGCACTGGCCGCCTCGGCCGAAATGCGCTCGGAACACCCATTAGGCAAAGCGGTAGTGCGCTGCTATAAAAAGGACGCCGGCAAGGCGCCGGAACAATCCAACGACTTTAATATGCTGCCCGGCCGCGGGGTAACGGCACTGGTAAACAGTCAAAGGGTACTGGCGGGCAATAAGGAACTTCTTGAGGAACAAAGCATAGTTATACCCGAAACATTAGATGAGCAAACTAAGGATTACAGAGCCGCCGGCTGCACAATCATATTGATTGCCGTCAACACCAGTTTCGCCGGCTTTATTGCCCTGGCTGATACCCTCCGGCCTCAAAGCGCTCAGATGATCAGCCGGCTTGCCGCATTGGGAGCAATGCCCGTGCTCTTAACCGGCGACCACCAGGAAGCCGCTTCTGCAATAGCAAACCAGCTAAATATCCGCAAGGTACAAGCCAACTGCCTGCCGGAGGATAAGCTGAAATTTATAGACAGCTGTCAGGAGCAGAACCAGCTTGTATGCATGATAGGAGACGGAATAAACGACGCGCCTGCATTAAAAAAGGCTGCGGTAGGCATAGCAATGGGCGGCGTCGGCAGCGATATAGCGGTAGACGCGGCGGATATAGCTCTGGTGGACGACGAAGTAAAAGAGCTGCCCCATCTTTTAGCACTATCTAAGCGTATGATGCTTACCATAAAATGCAACCTGTCCTTTTCCATGCTTCTTAATTTCATCGCAATAATACTGGCCATAACAGGACTGTTAAATCCGGTGGTAGGCGCACTGGTGCATAATGTCGGTTCAGTACTGGTAATTGTCAATTCAGCACTTCTGTTAAAATGGAAAAAGCGTAAGAGCTGAATGCGCTCAGGCAGCTTTCCCCGCATATAAACAAATGCGTTCAGGAAAATTGGGCTTACCATGCAAAATAAACTGCCTGCAATTAAAGCCATAACGGCCGCTCCCGGCGGC
>URYI01000226.1 GCA_900552055.1 uncultured Eubacteriales bacterium
GGCTGTGTGCCTGCGTCCCTGCCGTTTACGGCAGGGACGTCGGGCACATGGCCAGCGCTGGCCGAAGGCCGTAAATATTAAAAACAAAACACCCTTGAAAGCTTATTCAATTAACATCTGACAACGCCCGTGGCAAGCCGCGGCTGCGCTGATATTTGCATTAAAATATATTTTTTATGTTTACAAATAACCCGGCAGACATTATAATATTTTATAAGTAAACGCATTATAAAAGCCTTGGAGGTAAGCGCATGAACTCTGACAGACGTGAGGCAATCCTTAATTACATAAAAGAACGGGGTCATGCCAGCTTAAAAGAGCTGAAAGAAATTTGGAGCGACTTGTCAGAAATGACGCTAAGACGGGATATGGCCTATCTGGAAGAAAAAGGTCATATAATACGCACACGCGGGGGTGCTATAGCCGCCAATGTTACCTCTATGGTGTCCGAAGACGTTTACGCGCGCCGTGCAGCTTTGAATATAAGCGAAAAGCAAAATATAGCTCACAAGGCACTTACCCTGATACGGGAACGCTGTTCTATTTTCCTGGATTCTGGTTCTACTATGATGTGCTTTGCGCGCGCATTGCCAGACGCTGGTTATTATATTGTTACCGCCGACCCGAACATTGCTCTGGAATGCATACACCGCCAGCACACCAGCGTAACATTAATAGGCGGCAATTTAAGCCGCAATACCCTTTCGGCTTCAGGGGCCAATTCCATGGAATTTCTCAAAAACTTAAATATTGATATGGCTTTTATGTCCTGTTCGGGCTATGCGCATGAAACGGGCTTTACAAGCGGTACTTACAGCGAATGTGAATTAAAGCGCGCAGTGCTGGATAAGGCCAGCAGCAAAATAATGCTCATGGATTCGTCCAAGGCCGATAAACGCATGCCTTTTTCCTTTGCGCGCCTTAATGAATTAAATTACCTTATTATGGACAATATGCCCGCAAGCCTGGCAAAAGAGGCTAAAGAATGTGGAGTAAAGGTGCTTTAGAGCGCCTTGCGCATAATTTATTTTTATACATGGAGGAATATAAATGAAAACCAAAGCGGTTAGACTTTACGGAAAAAATGATTTGCGGCTGGAGGAATTTGAACTTCCCGCTATCAAAGAGGATGAAATACTGGCACATGTCATCTCTGATTCCATATGCATGTCCAGCTACAAGGCGTCCATTCAGGGAGCCGACCATAAGCGCGTGCCAAACGATGTAAGCGAAAATCCCGTTATAATCGGACACGAATTCTGCGGCGAGATTGTGGAAGTAGGCAAGAAATGGCAAAATCAGTTTAAGCCGGGAGATAAATTTTCCATTCAGCCAGCCATAAACAACGAAGGTTCCCTCGCTGCGCCCGGATATTCCTTCCCATATATAGGCGGAGACGCAACCTATATCGTAATTCCGGCCGTAGTTATGGAATACGGCTGCCTTCTCAAATATGACGGGGACAGCTTTTTCGGCGGCTCGCTGGCCGAGCCCATGAGCTGCATTGTAGGCGGATATCATGCTCAGTATCATACAGTCCAGGGCAGCTACGAACATAAAATGGGGATAGTTGAAGGCGGCAAAATGGCCATTCTAGCTGGTGTAGGGCCAATGGGTCTGGGTGCAATAGACTATGCGCTTCACGGCCCCATAAAGCCGTCCCTGCTGGTTGTAACAGATATAAGCCAGGAAAGGCTGGACAGGGCTGCGTCCATATTTACCAAAGAAGATGCCGCTAAAAACGGCGTGCAGCTCATCTACAAGAATACCGCTGAGGGTGATCCTGTTGCGGAGCTGATGGAGCTCAGCAATGGCACAGGCTACGACGACGTATATGTATATGCGCCTGTAAAATCAGTTGTAGAGCAGGGTGACCGCATTTTAGGCAATAACGGCTGCCTTAATTTCTTTGCCGGCCCAACCAACCCTGAATTCAGAGCTGAATTTAATTTCTACAATGTACACTACGCGGGAACGCACATTGTGGGCACATCGGGCGGAAATACGGCGGATATGATTGAATCTCTGGAAATGATGAGCAAAGGGCTGCTCAATCCGGCTGTTATGGTAACTCATATAGGCGGACTTAACGCAGTTATTGATACCACCCTGAACCTGCCCAAAATACCCGGCGGCAAAAAGCTTATTTATAACAACATTAAGCTTGATTTAACCGCTATTGCTGATTTTGAAGAAAAGGGCAAGAGCGACCCCCTGTTTAAAAAATTAGATGAAATAGTAAAGGGCAATAACGGGTTATGGTGCGCCGAAGCAGAAAGATATCTGCTGGCCCATGCTCCCAAAATAGATTAAGGATATAAAATTCATAAGCCTCTGTTAAGAAAATTAACAGCCCCTTAGGCCAGACTAAACCAAAGGGCAGATAAAAACGGGGGCGGCGTTTGGCAGG
>URYI01000227.1 GCA_900552055.1 uncultured Eubacteriales bacterium
AGGTCGGGCGCCGCCCCGCAGCTGCTTCTGTTAAAATCTTTCTATTAACTTTTTTCATTAATAAATACATTTTATTACAAAACTCTTACTTTTAAATAAAATTATTTTAAATGCCATAAAAGGGCTTTTCTTTTTTTCATATATTTGATATTATATATTTAGAAATAAACTAACATTATGTTCTGACACCGAGGTCATCTGCATTTATGAAAATAATAGATTTCCATTCGCACGCTTTTCCCGATGCTATAGCAAAAAAAGCACGGGATTTTCTGGAGGAATATTACGGCCTGCCCATGTATGGGGACGGCACTATGGCGCAGCTGAAGGAGGAATCGCATAAAGCGAATATAACACGTCTGGTGGTTTGTTCCACGGCTACTACACCTCATCAGACTCAAAGCGTCAACAACTGGCTGAGCGCATGCCAAAAAGAAGATGATTTTTTAATATGTCTGGGTTCTTTGCACCCTGACTTCCCTGATATCGAAGAAGAGGTTGAGCGCATAATACAGCTTGGACTGCACGGCGTTAAGCTGCACCCGGATTTCCAGCATGTCGCTATAGAAGACGAGCGCATGCAGCGAATCTATTCTGCCTGCCAGGGTAAACTGCCCATACTTATACATGTAGGGGACACTAAGACTGAATATTCCAACCCGCGTGCACTGGCCGCCATGATGGAAAAATTTCCGGAGCAAATTTTTATTGCAGCTCATATGGGAGGATATTCACAATGGGATGAAGCCATGGAATATCTCATAGGCAGCAACGTATATATAGATACGTCCAGTTCATTCTGCGGGCTTACCAATAAACAGATGGAGGAAATGATACGCGCCCATCAAATAGATAAAGTACTTTTTGGGACGGATTATCCTCTTGCCTGCGCAACCGAAGAATTACAGCGGTTCATGGCTCTTGATTTAACTGACAAAGAACGTCAGATGATACTATATGACAACGCAGCAAAATTATTAAAGCTGGAGGATAATTAAAGAGAGGCTAAGAATATGAAGAAGAGGATAATAATTATAACTGTAACCATTGTTATAGCTCTGCTTCTGCCTGGAACAACGCTAACGTCAACTTTGACAGAGCACCCCCCGGACAACGTTGCTGAGGCAACGCCTACGCCCACTTCTACCCCTACGCCGGTGCAGACACCTGCTGAGAGCGAAGAAGCGTCATCTACACCTACGCAAACGCCTGTTTCGACGCCTACGCCAACTCCTACACCTACACCTACACCCACACCCTCGCCTTCACCCACTCCGACGCTGACGCCTGCGCCCACTAATTATCCAACTGAATCCATAGTACCTGAAGCGCTTCTGACCATAGGGCCGTGGTATCCCGAAAAGCAGCCAAAGGCGGGCTACAATATGCCTTATGCGCTGGAGGTGGATATTACCAATCAATGCGTTAATGTTTACATAAAAAATCCTGAAACCGGGCTGTACGATGTTATTATCAACAGATTCGTCTGCTCAACGGGCTTGCCTGCCACTCCTACGCCGACAGGGGTTTATTATGCCAGCAATGACGATACCGGAAGGGTATTTAAAACAACCTGGATGAAGTTTCCCAAGTGGGATAACACCTGGGCGCAGTATATCACAAGAATTACCGGGCCGTATCTTTTCCATTCCTTCTCTTTCCTGACTAAAAACAAGAACGACCCCAGCATGTATTCTTATAACAAACTGGGTTCAAAGGCCTCGGCAGGCTGTGTGCGTTTACTCGTAGAGCATGCCAAATGGATATATGATAATGTCCAGGAATATACCTTTGTAAATATAACAGACAATAAGGAAGAGGATATTACTTTAAAATATGCTCTTACTAAGCCGGAATATGGTAAGCCGGTTTCGGAGGACAGCATGAAAACACCTCCGCCGGCTTCTACGCCGACTCCGACTCCTACACCGACACCGACGCCTACTCCTACACCCACCCCAACACCGACGCCGACTCCGACTCAAACGCCCAGTTCTACACCAGAGCAAAGCGAAAGTCCGGAAGAATCTCCCTCCGCCTCAGCCACACCATCCGGAGCAGTTGAGAGTCCAACCGATGAGAATACGGACGGGCCAAACAATCAGGCAACTGATATTTCGTATAATTAACCAAAGCCCGCTGCCCATTTTAAATGGGCAGCGGGCTTAAACTATTTTGGAGCACTCCTGTTATGCGGCGTTTGCGGCCAAGGGCCGCAGCCGGGCTTTTAGCCCGGCCCGGCAGGCAAAGCCTGCCGAACGCCACATAGCAGGAGTGCTCCAAAATAGTTAATCTGCTTACCATAAATTTTTTAAAGGGGGGGCGGCGCTCAGCCCGGCCTCAAGCATAGCTTGAGGCCGGGCTGGAGCGACTAACA
>URYI01000228.1 GCA_900552055.1 uncultured Eubacteriales bacterium
CGCCCGCCTCAGGAGCCGCCCCCCCTTTTTAAGCGCCCCTCGCTGCGGCCGCACGTCCCGTGCGGCCGCCCCGCAGCTATTATAAATACTCAAGCGCCATCTAAAGCTAATTTCACGCGCATAATTCCGCTGCTTTGTACCTCCAGCTTCATGAGACTGCCCCACTCTCCGCGGCACACCTCCGTGCCCTCCTCAAGAACATTGCTGCAGGGAAGATATACATATATACCATGCCGAGGACAATTCATAAGCTCTTCTTTTATATTTATCTCCAAAAATTCTCCCTTCAGACTGCTCTCAAAAAGCCCCTTTCCGGCAAATATATTGCAGTCGGAGAATACTGCGCGCGCTTCCCCCGGCAGCTTGCAGGCATATATGACCTCCGCAGAATGGGGCATCATATCCTTCATTTCCATACTCTTTAAACAGCCCAGCGCCTTATGCTCCCAGCAGTCATAAACCAGCTTTTCAGCATCAAATTCCAGGCGCATATCCTCCAGCTTATCCGAATAATTATATACGCCCCAAAGCCGGGAACCATCCTCAAAGGGAATATACGCGCGCGTCGGCCAGGGATATTCAAAAAATTCAGCTGGCTGCGCCGCTCTGCCTAAAGGGGGCAGAATTTCCGCGTAAAGCGCCCGCCGCGCCGGCCCCAGCTTCTCAATTTGCTCGTTTATCAGGGAGGAGCCGCCGCTTAAAGCAACAGCCGTCGCCCAGAAGCGCGCCTCATTATATGTAACGTCATAATTGTCGTCATAGTCAAAATCCCTTACTACCAGCCCGTCAGGATCGTTAATAAAAATATGGTTATGATAAAACCAGCGCATGATACAGCTTACTGAGCACATGCGTATCAAATCCCACTGGCTGGGATGCGCCTTATTCTTGCCCCAGGTTATATCGGGGGTTATGCGTATGCCGTTGAAAATGCCGGCGCCCGCCAATAAGGGCGCGCCGCAGGCCAATAAGAAGCTTTCAGGCCCTACGGCTTCCCTTATTGTTCTAAGCGCCCTGCGGTAAACGGCTATTGAATAGTCAGATTCATATATAACCACATCCTCCCGGTCAAAGAGAGAATGAATGGCAAAGACCATAAAATCCAGCTTAAAATAGCTTGCCCCGTATTCATTTCTGGCCCGGGCAAATACCTGGCTTATGTACTTTAGAATGTCCTCGTCGTCCAGATTGAGCGTATAAACCTTTTCCTCGCCGCAAAGATAAGAATTGGCGCCGCTGCGGGTGGTTTTCTTCCAGTCAGGATGCTCCTCAAAAAAGCCTGTGCACTCCGCCGCCAGCAGAGGGGCCAGCCATAAGCCGAAGCGCATGCCGTCCTGGACGCATCTTTCGCTCAGGTGCTTCAGCCCGCCGGGAAATTTTGCTTCATCCACCGTCCAGTAACCTGAAAAATTATGCTTTATCTGCCAGCCGTCGTCTATCTGCACCAAGTTGGGCGCATACTGCCCGTACTCCCTCATAAGCTCGCGCTCCGCCCTGAAAAGCTTTTCTTCATCCACCAGCGTATAATAGCACGACCAGGAACAGTAGCCCGTGGGCACCGGATCAAAGCCGTTTTGCAAAAATTCGGGCGTTACACCGTAATATGAGCTGACTATCTCATTATAGCTCTGCAAAAACTCCTCAGCCGACGCAGGCACGCCCAATATGAAGCGCTCCAGTATATACTCCTGATTTTTATATACCCGCTTATCCTCCATGCTGTGCCTTATAATCAATTCATTGGGCATTACCTTAAAATAAGAATAGAACCTGTCCGCGCTGACCAGCGCCGCGCCCAGGATATATTCCCCGCTTACAAGCAGCGGCCCCGCCGAAATCAGCCCGTGCATCTCAGAATATTTGCTTATGCACGCCGCGCAGTTAGTGGTAAAGCCCGCGTTATAGGTGCGCGCCTCAGGCGCAAGAACAGATGAATGCACCAATACGTCCAGATATTTAAGCTCCTTCTCCTCCAGCGCAGCCAGAACCAGCTTGTACTCGCGCACGCCGCCCCTTTCTTCCGCAATAATTTCCAGCTCCATCAGCCCGTCAGTCACTTTCTGCCTTCCCGGCCCGCTATTAACGGGCAGTCCGCTTATACGGCCGTCAGTATATCTAAGCATTACCGTTAAATTATATTTATCCATATAAATCACCTTTTATTTTTTCAAGCTTAAATGCCGGTTTTAAACGCTGTTATTATAATCTATACCTGCCCCCGCGAACAAGAATAAAATACTAACTATTAAAAGCACAAAGCTAACGCGCCGGACTAAAAAACAGCTGTGCTGCACACGGCAGGGAAGGCTCCATAAGGGCGGGGGCGGCTCTTGGGCGGCCCCTGCGGGGCCGCAGGCCGGGCCCAGAATGGGCCCG
>URYI01000229.1 GCA_900552055.1 uncultured Eubacteriales bacterium
CACGCTTAAATCAAAAATCACTATAACCAAGCTTACACAGTATTGTAATTTTATTAAACAATTTCTAAGGAGCAAGCATGCTTGAACTCATAAACGCCTGCTATGGCTATACGCCTGATAAAGCGGCGGTAGAAAATATAAATATACGCTTTGAACAGGGCCTGACCATGCTCTGCGGACCCAACGGCTCAGGAAAGAGTACCCTGCTCAAGCTGCTGGGAGGAGAGCTTATTCCCCAAAAAGGCAAAGCCCTTATTGACGGGGAAGAGCCCGGACGCATGCCGCCGCGCAAAAGAGCGCTTAAACTGGCGTTTGTATCCCAGCTCAGACGCGCAGAATATGATTTTACCGTATACGATGCAGTAATGATGGGGAGGTACAGCCGCATGCCTTTCTGGGGAAGCCCAGGCGCTAATGACTCCCAAGCGGTAGACATGGCTCTGGAACGAGTTGGAGCCGCACAATTCAAAAAACGCAGCCTGCGCGAGCTGAGCGGCGGGGAATTGCAGCGGGTATTTTTAGCGCGCTCCCTGGCTCAGGAAAGCGCATACCTTTTGCTGGACGAACCTATAACCGGTCTGGACATACGCTTTCAGCACGAATTTCTGGCGCTGATACGGGAACTATGCAATGACGGCATGTGCGCAGTATGCGTGCTGCACGATTTATCTCTGGCAGCGCAGTATTCCGAAAAAATGGCTCTTATGAGCAAAGGGAGACTGTATGCTTTGGGCAGTCCCGAAAAAATACTCACGCCCCAGGCTATAGCCGACGTATTTAACTTTAACGGCGGGCTGTTTGAGCATAACGGCAAATATTATATTGAAACGTTTTCTTAAACGCGCAAGCCGCGGTCTGTCCGCAGCGCCCCCGCCCCATTAGGGCGCCCCGCGTTGTGGGGCGCCCTAATGGGGCGGGGGCCAAAAAAGCAAAGGAGAGAGAAAAAATTAAGCCGCTGAAAAAATTTATCTGCCTGATAACTGCCGCTATTATACTATGCGGCCTGAGCGCCTGCTCCAGCCAAGAACAAATGCTTTCCCAGACCCGTTTTATGCTGGACACCTTTGTTACCCTCTACCTCTATCCTGAGGATGAAGAATTCTTTGCGCAATGCTTTGAACTGGCCCAGACGCTGGAGGAAAAGCTGAGCGCATACTGCGAAAGCGGGGAAATTTACGCACTGAACAAAAATAAGTGCGCAAAAGTTTCTGCTGAAACACTGGAGGTTATAAAAAAGGGCATATATTACGGAGAACTGTCCAAGGGCAAATTTGATATCAGCATACTGCCCGTGAGCAGGCTTTGGAATTTTGACGGAGGAGAGCACGAGCCTCCCGCGGCCCAGGCGCTTAAGGAAGCGGCCGCCAAAGCGGACTATACGCGCATACAGATATCCGGCGACACCGTCACGCTGGAGGAGGGCATGGAGCTGGATTTAGGCGGCATAGCCAAGGGTTATGCCGCAGACAGGCTGGCGCAGTTTTTGCGCGATAACGGCGTGGAAAACGCGCTCCTGGATTTAGGGGGGAATATCTACGCGCTGGGCAGCCGGCAGGGAAACCCTTTCAGAATAGGAATTGCCGACCCGGAAAACCCGCAGGAGGTCATAGGATATTTGGAATTGACTAATTGCTCCGCCGTCACCTCAGGCATATATCAAAGGTATTCCTCCTGGGAGGGGGAACGCTATCATCACATTCTTGACCCGGATACCGGTCTGCCTGTAAATAATTCTCTGGCCTCGGCCACCGTCATTTCGGAGAATTCAACAGACTGCGACGCCTTAAGCACAATCTGCATGCTCCTAGGGGAAGAAGAAGCGCTTGAGCTTATTAACTCACTGGAAGGGGTAAGCGCCGTGCTGGTGCGCCGGGACGGTGGGATTATACTCTCTCAGGGTGCGGAGGAGATTTTCAGCCGGGCGGGCTGAAACCAACAGCTGCGTCAGACTGCAGAATTAAAAAAAGGCGGAAACGGAGACGTTCCGTAAAGAAGTCATCTCCGTTTTCTTTATAATCAGAATTGACCATAAAGTTCCATAATGGGTTTCATATTAAGATTGGTCCAAACATCTGGCAAGCAACAGTTTTTATCGGCAAGTAAATAAAACAATATAACTCCGGCGAGATATGATATACGGCTTCGGCCGTATGATATATTTTCCACTTAGTGAAAATATTATATAATATCCGTTCCTTCATATGCCATAGGAATATATAATCGCTCGCTGAGCGATAACATACCGCAGCACGCCCGTTCCGACAAGGAACGGATATCACCGGGGCACCCTTCCTGCCGGAAGGGTGCCCCGGTTTTATGGGGGCGGCGCGGCCCGCGTCCGGTTCCAAAGGAA
>URYI01000230.1 GCA_900552055.1 uncultured Eubacteriales bacterium
TTCTGGACGCTCAGGGCAATACCATTTCCCCTGACGCTCCCCATGTAGCCAACTTCAACCCCCTCCGCTACCGCGGCTACACCCAAGCAATAACCGGAGGAGAAAAGAGTGAAAAAAGCTGTTAAATATATATATGATGCCAATCCATTTTATGTGTATTGAAAAAAACATATTTGCCCTAAGTGTGGTGGCAAAGTAGAACTAAGATATGTTAGTAAAATTGTTAATTCAAAATCCCCCGAAGCAAAAGATTACGATTTCTCCGTAGGAGATACTTTCTTTGTGGGTGATGTTGAATTTAGAACAAGATATTGCTATTGTCCTAATTGCCTGCTGAACGTTTCTTTTCAAAAAATGAAAAAGATAAACAGAAAAGTAATGTTATCATACTTGCAAGCATCGCTTTGGGGAAGAGAAATGTTAAAGATATTGGTACAATCCCAAGCCCTTAAAAAGGTTCCAAAAAACTCCGGACAAATGCCGTGGAAGTTCAGCGGCGATGCTTGCTAGTATTATCACGAATTGTGGATAATACCAGTTATCGCGGATTCATGCTGAAAAATTGCGGCCGGCTGCAAAAGACAAGTCAGGAATACTAGTTACCTTTATCTTTACTTAGGACATAAATTCTTGTCCGTTCAGCCGTAGGAATCCGATGAGACTAAAAAGCATTAATGCATATGGTTCTATTTTACCACCTGCAAGATAAAGGAATTTTTTAAAATGATTGATTTACAGGCATATCTTGAAAAAAAATTGCGCGACGTCATATCAACGTGGACTGAA
Source organism: uncultured Eubacteriales bacterium (assembly GCA_900552055.1). GTDB lineage: Bacteria > Bacillota > Clostridia > Christensenellales > QALW01 > Neochristensenella > Neochristensenella gallicola. Next base: position 787 of record URYI01000230.1, read on the forward strand.
ACTGATATATATGCTATTTCATTTTTTGTTTATTCCAATGAAGCTTTTGTATATAAAGGCCATTCAAATGTAACGGAATTTTGCGTAAGTTATAACACAGAAAATGACTGCGTTGGTACAGGAGAATTATCTGAAGAACGATGGAATTATGCTTTTTGGCGTCAAAATGAAACCCCGATAATTAAAGCAAATAATGAAAATGAGGGTATGAGGATACTTTTTGAATGGTATGAGGAAAATGGTATTGATAATATCGGATATGAAAATTATGACTCCTGTTACAATAATGACATGCAATATATTGGCAAAGGTCCCATCGGATATTACGAATTACTTTTGGAAATAACTGCTGTTGCAAAAAAACTGCAAGATAGCGGATTTATAAAAAGTAAATTCGGCAAACCTATTCCTATTATCATTCACGATTTGGAATATCCATGGTATATTATCGAAGCAACCAAAAAAGCCAATTCAAATGGAGAGGCCAATATGTTTTTTGCTGCAATGAAGGAGCTTGGTTTTATGAACTAATGAATTCTATATTCAGTCGAATATATAACCCGCTCGGTTTATGATTTGATATCAGCACTCCTGAGGGAAATATATAAGTTAGATGTAATATAGTTGGATAACCTACTAACTTAATACCGCCGTTTCGGCCACGGCCAGCCAGGGGGTTATGCTTACTGTAGGCTATGCCTACAACGACTACTGGCGCCTTAAAAATATTACCCATAACGGCTTTGACTATGAATTTACCTACGACAACCGGGGCAATGTTACCCCTGACCTCTTCCAGAGGCCATACTCTCTCTAATAACACCTACGCTGCCTTAAACGGCCATCTGACTAAAACCACCTACGGCAGCGGCGGCTACATAGAATATACCTATGATAGTTATGACCGCGTCCCTGCCAAAAAGGGTCGTAAGAGTATTCGCAGGCGAGATCTGCTTTATAGTCTATGCAGCGGGCTGTCTTGCCTTTGCTGTTATAGCTCTGTTCCTCCGGAGCTGTGCCGTTGACCTTATCGGTCAGCTTATTGAGGTCAAGCGCGGCGAACATATTCATCAAAGTATTTTGATTCTAATATGCGTAATATTATCAAACAATTCTATGGGTGATTATATGAATTATAATAAAGTAAAAACTGTTATTGATAACTGGGATCCTATTGAACTTCTTACACACGCACCAAAGGATGAATATGCTTTGGAATGTAAAAAAATTTACAATCTTATAACAAGCAATACTTCGGTCGAGTTCATTGCACGAACTATATTCACCGTATTTGCTCAATCCTTCGGTAAAGAACTTTTTAATAAAACCCTAAAAGAATGTACTGTAATAGCAAAAAAGATTTTAAGTTAGCATACGCATAGCCTTAGTGCCAGTCTTAGGCGATGTTGGGCGATAATAGCGATAAAATTGTGGGTATAAGGCCTGTTGCTAAGGCAGCAAGCGCTACAGCAAATCACTTATTAAGTACCCTAAATTGACAAGGGCATATACGGTCAGGACAGGGCTGTTTCCGTGTCCTG
>URYI01000231.1 GCA_900552055.1 uncultured Eubacteriales bacterium
AAACGCCGCATATACGGCGTTTTTAATTTGGTGGAGATGAGGGGATTCGAACCCCTGACCTCTTACATGCGAAGCAAGCGCTCTAGCCAGCTGAGCTACACCCCCAAGCTTCTGTTATTGTAGCATTACCAGGGATATTAGTCAACTGAATTTTAACGCCCGCATACCCTCCGTTTACAAGAAACTACATGCTTCAAAACGGGATAATTTTTTCATTTTCTGCGTTATCCTCAATGGGCGTACTCACCGGTTTCTTCGTCTGCCTTGAAAATGAAGAAATTCTCTCTGTTTAAACTCTCAGAGCCAGAACGCATAAAATTTGTTCCAGGTAAAGTACGCGCTTTTAAACGACATGTACCGGGCGTATTTGGAGCCAAAGCAGCGCAGCAGGACACATATTTTATACTTTCTGACCATCTTTTTTGTAAACTGAGGGCAAGATACATAAAAATAACCTGCTAAGGATTGATTTCAAAAGCATAGTTCAATCCTTAAAACGGATACGGGTTATTTTTCCCCCATCCGTTTGGTTATCACTTTTTCTAGTATGGCCACCAGATAATACATAAGCGCTGCCAGCACGCACAGTATAAGCACGCCTCCCATTACCAAATCCAGCTTGAACACCTGGCCTCCGTAAACGATAAGATAGCCCAGGCCGGCCTTGGAAACAAGGAATTCTCCTACTATAACCCCAACCCAGGACATGCCTACGTTAATTTTGAGAATGGAGATGGTCGTAGGAATGCTGGCCGGAAACACTACCTTGGAAAAAATCTGGCGTTTATTGGCTCCAAAGGTGCGCAGCAGCATTATTTTTTCCTTATCCACTTCCATAAAGCCGTTAAGCACCCCTATAATGGTAACAACCAGGGAAATGAGCAGAGTCACGGTTATAATGGCGCCAATACCCGCTCCTACCCAAACTATTATAACTGGGCCCAGGGCAATCTTGGGCAGGCTGTTAAGCACTACAAGATACGGGTCGAATATTTTCTGCGCCATTTCCGACCACCAAAGCAGTACAGCGATTATAACCCCCAAAACAGTACCTGCAACAAAGCCTATAACAGTTTCCAGCATGGTAACTCCTATATGCTCATATATGGTGCCGTCGGCAAACATGCCGTATATAACCTCAAAGGAGCGGCTGGGAGAAGAAACTATAAAAGGATCTATCCAGTTTAACCGGGCAGCCAGCTCCCACAGTCCAAAGAAACCTACAAGTATCACTACCTGAAGAACATGTATTATTATTTTACGTCTTTTTAAATTCCTTCTGTATTTAAGATGCTCGGCCGAAACCTCTGTTTTATTAAGCCGCATCGCTGTTCAGCTCCTTCCATATCTCGTTGAAATATTTTGAGAATTCAGGAGCCTGCCGTTTATCTATTACCCTGTCGCTCTGACTGCTCAGCGAAATATCCAGCATTTTTTTAATACTGCCCGGCCGCCTGCTGAGAATTATAACCCGGTCGGCAAGGCTTATGGCTTCTGAAATATCATGCGTTACCAATATTGCCGTTTTTCCCTGCTTCCTTATAATCCCGGCTATATCATCCGAAACATTTATGCGGGTCTGGTAATCCAGGGCGGAAAAGGGTTCGTCCAATAACAGCAATTCAGGCTCCAGGGCAAGAGTGCGTATCAAGGCCACCCGCTGACGCATGCCGCCCGAAAGATGCTTTGGATTGCTGTGTATAAAATCGGCAAGGCCATATTGTTCCAGCAGGGAACGCAGTCTCTCCTCCTTTTGAGGCGTGCGTGAGTGCTGTATCTTTAAGCCTAACAGCACATTATCCCAAACGCTGCACCAGGGAAAAAGATGGTCGTGCTGAAGCATATAGCCCACAAGAGGGCTGGTCTTGCCGCCGACCGGCTGGCCGCATATATATATTTCACCCGATGACGGAGAAATAAGCCCCGCAATAAGGGAGAGAATGGTGGATTTGCCGCAGCCGGACGGTCCGACTATAGCCACAAATTCACCCGGCATTACACAAAAGCTTATATTTTCAAGGGCCGGAGTTTCCCCGGCCGGCGTATGATAATTCATATTCACGCCGTCCACTCTTACAAGAGGGGCGGCGTCGTTAATCTGCCGCATGTCTTTTGCCTCCTTAATAAAGTATACACTATATAATATGGGACAAAAGGGGCACGGGTGCTTTATAAAGCTTAGCGTATATAAGATTAAGGAGCGCTTTATTTTTTCAGCCTTTGCGCCTGAAGATGTTTGGGCAAAAAGAAAATACGGCTGCGGGGGCGGCTCTTGGCGGCCGTTCCGGCCGCAGCCGGGCCGCAGGCCCGG
>URYI01000232.1 GCA_900552055.1 uncultured Eubacteriales bacterium
GCGCCTGCCAAACGCCCGCCGGATATATGCCGGACAACAAAAATAATAACTCTAAAACACATCCTTATGCTATAATATAATAATACAGCAGTTAACCACCCTGCTTAAATTCTAAACACAAATCAGCAGAACATTTATTATTAAAAAACATCAGGAGTAAACTATGACTCAATTATTAGTACGCCTCTTTATAAAAGACAGAGACAATACGCGTGATCCAAAAGTGCGCACCGCTTACGGCATGCTGGGAAGCGTTACCGGAATAGTATGCAATCTCCTGCTTTTTGCAGCCAAACTGATTATCGGAAGTCTTTCGGGAAATATCGCCGTTACCGCCGATGCTTTCAACAACCTGTCTGATATAGCCTCGTCCGCCATTTCTTTTCTGGGCTTTAAATTGGGCAAAAAACCCGCAGATGCCCAGCACCCCTTTGGCCACGGCAGATTTGAATACCTTTCCGCGCTTTTTATTTCTCTGCTTATAATGGTACTGGCAGTACAACTGGGCATTTCTTCATTCGGCAAAATCCTGGAACCTGAAAAAACACAATTCAGCATTGTTTCTCTTATAGTCCTTCTTTTAGCCGTAGGAGTTAAACTCTGGCTTTCTGCTTTTAATAGAAAATTAGGACAAAAAATTGATTCTGCTTCTATGGCGGCAACTGCGGCCGACTCTCTAAACGACGTTCTCTCCACCTCCGCCGCTATAATATCCATGCTTGCCGTACTGGTCACGGATTTTCCCTTGGATGGTTATCTGGGCCTGGTTGTGGCCTGTTTTGTTATGTATTCCGGCTTTTCCATCGCACGGGACACAATCAATCCCCTTTTAGGCGAAGCCCCTCCAAAAGAGCTTGTGGAGGCCATAAAAAAAGAACTGCTGAGCAATGAATATGTATTGTCAATACATGACCTCACAGTGCACAATTACGGTCCCGGACGCCGATTTGCCTCAGTACATGTAGAGGTTCCAGGCAATGCCAATATTGTAGACGTACACAACATGATTGACCAGGCCGAATTAAAAATACTTAATCAAATGGATATAGTAATTACAATACATATGGACCCAATAGATACCGATGATGCTAAAACTAACCAGCTTCGTGATATTGCCAAAGAAGCGATTGCCAAAATAGACGAACGTCTTTCTCTGCATGATTTCCGGATTATCGACGGTTCAAGCAGAATTGTCCTTCTTTTTGACGTAGTTGTTCCTCCAGGGTACCCTTTAGAACCCGAAAAGCTTCAGGAGCGCATTCAAAAGGAAATATCCGCCGTAAATCCTATTTATCACTGCGTCATCCATGTAGACTATGATTATGCTATTGCAAAATAAGCCGTATTGATATATTATAAAAATATGCAGGTTGCTGGAGGTAAAAATGCGCACCATTCATCAGATGTATACAGATAATATATGCATTATTTATAAAGCTGTAGGCGTAGTAGAAGACGTCCAGAACCGGCTGCTCTCTTCCAATATGCTGATGATATGCATAGATGGCGAATTGGAACTAAGCATTGATTCCTCTCCAGCCCTAAAAATGGGCACCTCCAATATGGCGTTTATACCTAAAGGCTCCGTATACAGTGTGAAAATTTTACAGCCAACTTTAGAATATCCCTGGATTGGATATTATATATTATTTGATCTTAACGTCCACTTATATCAGCTGGATATCTCGGATATGCTGCAATTTCCTAACCGTGTCAGCCTTCAAGGAGACAGCTTGCAGCAGGCTATCAACGCCTACTGGAACATACTCGGCTGTCATGAAGATAACTCTTTAATCAGCGAGCTTAAATGCAAAGCCTTTACTCTTGAATTATTCTGCATGTTCCTCCAAACCTACGGCGATCCCACACAAATTGAGAAATATGATCAGCGCCTTTTGGACTTAGCCGGCTATATCGGAGAACATTACAATGAAGCGGATATAACGCTGGAAAGCCTGGCTCAAGCGGCTAATATGCATTCCAGTTCCCTCATTCGCCTTTTTAAAGAGCAAACAGGGTTAACCCCTATGAAGTTTGTAAACCGCACCCGGCTCGTGGTCGCCAAAAGAATGCTGCTTTATTCCAATAAAAGTATAAAGGAAATAGCCGTTGAAACAGGCTTCGGCGAACAGCAAAGCTTTGTGCGCAGCCTGCGCCAGGATACCGGCCTTACTCCCAGCGATTTCCGGCGCGCAATGAATTATGAAGAAGCTGATGAGTAACTTTTTTGTGTCATAAGAACCCTGCCCTAAATTGACAAGGGCATATACGGTCAGGACAGGGCTGTTTGAGTGTCCTGCT
>URYI01000233.1 GCA_900552055.1 uncultured Eubacteriales bacterium
TGGGGGTGGAGGGCGGGCTTGCAGGCGGGTGCGAGCCTGCCTGCAAGCAAAAAGGCTTAAAGAAAACCCTTTCTTTAAGCCTTTTTACAATACCGCCGCTTTAATATCCCAAATCCCATTCAAAGCCGGGCCAGAACGTCTCCCAGCACCCTTTCGTCCTGCTCGGCAGATTCTCTCAATGTCTGCGCAAGTCTTTCTAAAATATGCTTGTCATGAGTTATATTATACTTAATAGCCAACATCACTCCTTGGTGCAGCCGCTTTGCCATCTCAGCATACTGCTCCGCAACATAGTGGGACAGAGAAATATAACCATTATCCCGCATATATTCCAAGCGCATGCGCATAAGGTTTTTATGCTCCCATGCGAAACAAACATACCTCATATCCAGCTGCGTATCTGCTTTATATTCTATGTCATCAGCAAACCAGCGAAACGCAGAAATCCCGTATATAGCATCATCTTCTGAAAGTCTTTTGCTGGTCACATAATCGGTCAGCTTCCATTTAACCATTGGCAGATCAAAACCAAGCGGACTTTCTTCGTCATAAGTAAGCATATAAATAAATACATCGCTTTCCTTTATAATCATTGCCCGGTTATAATCCTGCATATTTATTTTAAACTCTTTATAATGCTGGTCTTTAAGGTATGCCGCTGATATAAAGGCATCTCCTTCATATCCGTAAAGCAAATAATCATGCCAATAATATTGAGCCGGATACGCGCTTTTGCCTGGGATACAGCCATCGTTAAAAGCTCCGAATACATATTTGCCGTTATCCAGCGCTCTGACTGCAATTTGAGCCAAATCAATACCCTGAACAGCATATCTCATTGGGATGAATCCACATTCTTCTTTAATTAACCCATCATTTTTCAGAAGATGATTGTCATTATAATAACCTAGTTTGACAGCAGCATCTTTATTATACATTATCCTTATATAATTAGACAAAAAATAGGGCAGGTGCTTTTGCCCTTTAGCAAATACAATCCCGCTTATAAAAGCTTCAGGCTGATATGTATTGGTAAATGTCTTTAAATTAAATGGAAGCCGCATTAACATATATCCCTCCCTTTTCAGTTATTAAGCTAAATATGAATTTAGCTTCCCAGCACGCTTAAAAGCTCACAGGCCAAATCACGTTCCTGATCTGCTATTTCAAAAATACATTCAATTAAAGAATCCAATTTTATTTCCATACGATTATATTTCAAATCAAATGCTTTCTTTTCAATATCATGCGTTTTGGTTAGTACCTGTTCGGTTATATGAATACCCATTTTACGTATATATTCTATTCTTAAAGTCATGAGCCGAGTATACTCCCATAAACATATCAATTCCCGATAGTCCCTATTACTATATTGGCGGCTGCCAAATTGTTGAGCAAGATATTCTATGCTCTTATATCCAAAAGCACAGCCGCAATCGTTAAGCACATCGCCACTGATAAATTGGCAAAGCGCGTTTTTTACATTGTCCAGCTCAAATTCAAGTTCCCCGTTGCCCAGAGCAGCGCCCCAAATCATATTCATAGCCGGTTCTTCTAAATACAAAGCACTTTCCAGTGCACCATACGAAACAGTAAAGGGCATAAGCATTCCTCCCTGCCAGCGGAAGCTGTAAAATTGATCTTCAGAATAACCGTACAGTATAAAATCAGCCGCATGATATTCTCTTTTATAGCTCATTGTCCCCTCAATGTACTGCTCATTCCACAAACCCAGAATATATCTTCCTTCGTCCAGCATAGCTTTGGCCAATTTAACCATAAGACCAGGATAAACCGCATAATTAGGCAGATGTGCCGGGAACAGCGATAACTTCCCGCATTTCCAGAAATAAAAATCCTCAAAATTGTTATTAAAAGCCAAAGCCGGCCCATACTCCTCAGAATCATAGGCAAAAATAGAAATATATCTTGAGAGTAAAAAGGGGAGCTGGGAATCATCCTGGGCTGTTAGCATGCTGAAAATAAAAGCTTCGGGCTCTTTGGACGTTACCAACGGCTGTAAATTAATGGGCAGTTTGATAATATCACCTCTTATACAAATTTATCTGATGAATCATGCATTTCTTTATAACCGGATAAATTAAACCTGTAAAATTAGAATATAACCATTAAATGTATAAAAAACTAAATCTAATACTATTATTATAGCATGTTCTTTTCAGTAAATCAATAGCTGATTTAAATTAATTTCAAAACAAGATGTAGAGCTACAATACATCTTGGACAGTAGAGATCAAAAAAGCGGATAAAAAAGC
>URYI01000234.1 GCA_900552055.1 uncultured Eubacteriales bacterium
CATTAAAGGGAATGGTTATCTCCATGATATGACGCTTGCTTTCGCGCGTCAGGGTGACATATGCGTCGGTATCCTCATCAATGAATTTATTAAGCTTAGCCAGCTTCTTTTCAATGATTCCTCTGAGCTTATCAGACGCTTCGCAGCCTCGTTCAGTATAATGTATTCTCATAAAGTCAACCCCTCCTTTGAATTTGTTATTAATATTATTCGGCACTTTTTATAATTTTCCTGCCTTCAGATTGTTATTTTCTGCAAACAAAGCGTGTCTATATTGTAAAAACCAAGGTTGGGCAATTAGCAAGAGCAAATCCTATTTAACTGAATTAAATTTTTATTCGCGCACAAAAAAGCGTCTTATAGGCAGCAGCCGCGGCGTTTGCGGCCCGGAACGGGCCGCAAACGCCGCGCCCCCTTTAAGGCTCTGGGCCAACGCGGCAATTCTTTTACAATCAGCATACCTGCCCTTATTATTACGCCCATAACTTTAGCTTCATATTAATCGCACCGCAGCGCTTAATGTTTTGTTGCCAGCTGTTCGGCGCGCTGCATTAATATTTCTTTTTTATTAGGCAGCTTCTCCTCCATAACCTCATCTAAAAGAGCATTCAGTATCTGCCCTATTAGCGCTCCTCCGGCAAATTCGTTTATATCGCGGCCATTAACGGCCAGCTGTCTTAAAGATACACATTCATTCCTCTCAATTATCCCCTCCAACAAAGAAGAGGTATGCTCCCAACCTAAATCAGTTCCCGCAGCACTTTCATACGCCTTCCGGGTGGCCAGCAATTTTAAATAGGTTTCCTCTCCCAGAACCCCCAAAGCCTTTTTAACTGCCGGTATTTCAGTTTCCTGCTCTTTAAGGCGCTGAACAATAGGCAAAACCGCATGTATGGTCCTGTTATCATATTTAAGCCCTTTTAGCACTTTACCCGCCGTCTCCGCGTTTTCAAACAGCAGCGCCAGCCTTACATCCAGAACCTGTGGAGCACAGCAAACCGCCTTTAAACGCTCCTCGGCCGCCGGCGGCATATGAACGGCAGAATATACTATATCCGCCCAATCCTGCATAAGCTGATAAAAGCCTTGTCCCAGCAAAAATTTGCTGAACTCCGAATTTATTCTCTCCATTGAAATATCCTCTAAATAATGTGCACAGCTTCTAAGCGAGAGACCTGTTTGTTCTTCTATTTGAAATCCGTATGCTGAGGCAAAGCGCAGCGCCCGCATAATTCGCAACGCATCCTCTTCAAACCGCAGCTGAGGTTCTCCTACGCACTTAATAAGCCCGGCCTGCAAATCTTCTTTGCCGCCAAAGAAATCAAACAGCCCTCTTTGGGGATTATAAGCCATAGCGTTAACAGTAAAATCCCGCCGTTTTAAATCCTCCGCAAGTTCTTGCACAAAGCTTACGCTTTCAGGCCGCCTGTGCACTGTATAAATGTCCTCTTTTCTGAATGTGGTTATTTCAAAAGGCTCATGTTCCAGCACAACAGTTACCGTACCATGTTTTATGCCCGTTGGTATTACATCATATCCATCAAATATCTTTTTAACCGTCTGCGGAAGCGCAGACGTGGCTATATCCCAGTCGGACGGCTCTTTTCCTAAAAGCATATCCCTCACGCAGCCGCCTACAGTATAAGCCTGGAAGCCGTTTTCTTCCAGCCTGTTTATTATAAACTCTGCTCTATCGGAAATTTTCAACATAAAGCTTTCCTCTTATAAACAAAAGCCCTTTCTTAATATACAGAAAATGCGGCGGCCAGCCGGCCGCCGCTCTCTGAAACACAGGCAAACGCCTGAAGCAAATTTTAGATATATTCAGGCTCTATAAGTCCGTACCGGCCGTCCTTACGCTTATATACCACGTTCACCTGGTCAGTCTCGGCATTCCTGAACACAAAGAAATCATGCCCTACCAATTCCATCTGCATTATAGCTTCTTCCGAATCCATAGGCTTAATGGCAAAGCGCTTAACCCGCACAATTTCATAGCTGTTTTCAGGCTCATCCTCCTCCTGAGGAACATAATCCGCAAAAGCGTTTTCGCGCACACGGCGCTCCAGGCGGGTACGGTGCTTGCGAATCTGTCTTTCCAGTGCGTTGACTATATCGTCTATTGCGCTGTAAAAATCCTCGCATTCCTCTTCGCTCCTGAGCATCATACCATTAAAGGGAATGGTTATCTCCATGATATGACGCTTGCTTTCGCGCGTCAGGGT
>URYI01000235.1 GCA_900552055.1 uncultured Eubacteriales bacterium
GGCAGGCGAAGCCTGCCCAAGAGCCGCCCCGCCCCTTTGCGGGTGTTCCGCCAAAACCGGCCTATGAACTATATCCGTTTCATTGATGCATACAGCATTTTAAAGCCTTTTAACATAGCATACCCTGTGCATGCCTTCAAAATCAGTAATAAATGTTGGTTCAGAATATATGTCCAGCTTTTCCAACAGATCCCGGATGGGGAAAAACTGAAAATGCTCCGCTTCCATGGCCAGAAAACCGCCCGGATAAAGGTAATCTCCAGCCTGGGTGAGAATGCGCTGATAAAAATCAAACCCGTACTGGCCGCCGTCTAAAGCTATCCGCGGCTCATATTTGGATACTTCGGGCATCAGGGTATCAATGACGTTGGAGGCTATATAGGGCGGGTTTGTAACAATGCCGTGGAACCTGCGTCCTTTAACCGCCTCAAAGAGGTCTCCGCACGCTAGTTCCACTCTGTCATTAAGCTGGCACAGCTCTATGTTTTCTTTAGCCAGGGAGAGCGCTTCTTCGCTTATATCGCTGGCTACGGCGTGAACATTGGTGCATTTTTTGGCTATTGCCAGAGCCAGCACGCCTGTGCCGGTGCACAGGTCGAGCAGCTCAAATTTTTCAAAGCGCGGGTAATCCTTGCGTATAAGATTTATGGCGCGTTCAGCCAAAATTTCTGTTTCGGGCCGTGGAATAAGCGCCCGTTTGTCAGTCAGCACCTTTATATTCATAAAGCTCTGATTGCCCAGAATATACTGAAGGGGTTCGCGCGTACACCGGCGGGCGACCCACTCTTTTATATTTTCCACCTGAGCGGGCGAGAGCACCTGCTCTTTATTTATAGCCAGCTGTACCCTGTTGAAGTGAGTTATGGCGCAGACTATCCATTGTATATCTGTTTCGGGGTTGGGTACGCCTGCCTGACGCAGTTTATTTCGCCCTGCCAGCATAACCTCGTGCAAAGTCATGCTTCTTCCTCCACTGCGGGTCCGCCGGCGGGGAGGGGGCCGTTAAGCCCTGCGGTGTTTTCACGACCGGGTTCTTGGGCAGGAGGGGTTATCTCCATGCGCTCACCCGGCTGCGGTATGTCAGAGACATTTTCGGAGACCTGTTCTTCTGCTGCTTGGGCGGGCAGATCCGCACCTTCAGGCAGCAGCCCCTCCATGACCAGCACCCCTTTAAATGAGGTTATGGCCACCTCCAGCATATCATTTGTAGGCTCCTTGGTAGTAAGCCTCTGAAGGGCCAGTCCGGGCGCTCTCAATGCGCGTACAATTATATTTTCGCTCTTTGCCAGCAATTTTAAGACTTCGTAAGATACCCCCGCTACAACGGGCAGCATAAGGATACGCACAAGCATTCTCTGCCACCAGACTTCTATAGGGAACAGCCCGTAAATAAGTATTGCGATTATCATAACTATCAGCATAAAGGAGGTGCCGCACCTTGGATGCAGCCGGGAGCATTTGGCGGCGTTTTCAGGAGTAAGCTCCATCTCATGCTCGTAGCAGGCTATGGTTTTATGCTCCGCGCCGTGATACATAAATGTCCTTTTAATATCTTTCATGCAGGATACTGCCATAAGATAGCCTATAAAAATTATAATGCGCATCAAACCCTCCACCAGCGAGCGCAGATATGTATTCATGCTTTTGGGCAGAAAACCCGCAATAAAGGTGGGCAGCAGGATGAACAGTCCTATAAAAAGCGCCAGGGCCAGCACCACGGCCACAAAGGCCACTACGTCCATAATTTTGATATGCAGCTTTTCTGAAATCCATTTTTCAAATTTGGAGGGCTGGTAATCCTCTTCTTCGCCTATCAGTTCGGCCGAATGCATGAGTATTTTGACCCCTTCAATCATGGTCAGCACCAAATTCACCGCACCTCTGACTATAGGAATGCGGCTTATTTTTTTTGCTTTTTCAGAAGGAGATTTCTTTTGCTTTTCCAGACTGATTTTGCCGTCAGGGGTTCTTACGGCCAGCGCTACTCCCGCCTTGGATTTCATCATTACCCCTTCCAGGACCGCCTGACCGCCTATATCGCAATATTTCATTTAAAGTTTCCTCGTTTCCGGCAGGGCGTAAAATAAAAAATAAGCCGCTGCCTAATATAATATTTTACCCCAAAAGACAGCGGCGCGCAATATGTTTTTATATTTTTTCCGTTAAAGACTGTAGCGTTACAATAGATGTGATACCAAAAGGTATAGAAAAAAGCGATTGAGTT
>URYI01000236.1 GCA_900552055.1 uncultured Eubacteriales bacterium
CCGGACGGCCGAAGGCCCGTCCGGGCAGGCGTAACGCCTGCCAAACGCCGCGCCCCCTTTAAGGCTCTGGGCCAACGCGGCAATCAGGGATAAAGGGCGGCCTGTTTTTATTTTAAGGCTATTAAATATCAGGAATGGCTATTTTCTTTAAATTTTCAATGGTTACGGCATTGACAGCGCGCCCCTTTTTGGTATATCCTATAAAAAACATGTAAAGGAGAAGGTTATGGCTAAGATATCTCTTGACCGTTTTACCCGCGCGTTGAATTTAGAGGTGCTGGAAAGCTGCGGCAAGGATTCCTTGGAGATAGAAACCAGTGAAATAACCAGGCCGGGTCTCCAACTGGCGGGATTTTTTGATTACTTTGCCTTTAACAGAGTACAGGTGTTTGGCAAAGTTGAGGCTGCTTATGTGGATTTGATGTCGGAGGGAGAGCGGCTGCGGGCTTTTGACAGGCTGTTTTCATATAAAATACCCTGCGCTGTTATAAGCAGGGAGTTAGAGCCTTCAAGCGAAATGCTTTCCATGATTAAAAAGCATGGACGGGTGCTGATGCGGTCTAATCAGGCGACCAGCAAGCTGGAGCATACCCTTATTAACTATCTTGTAGCAGAACTGGCTCCATGCATTACGGTGCACGGCGTGCTTATGGACGTATACGGCATAGGCATACTTCTTACTGGAGAATCGGGCATAGGCAAGAGCGAAACGGCGCTGGAGCTGGTTAAGAGAGGCCATAGGCTGGTTGCGGATGACGCCGTGCAGATTAAACGGGTGAACGAGCAGCGCCTTGTGGGCGAACCGCCCGAACTGCTTCGGCATCTGATGGAAATACGCGGCATAGGCATTATAAATGTTGAATACATGTACGGCATAAGCTCAGTTATATCCAATAAGTCAGTAGACTTAGTTATACATTTGGAAAATTGGCAGTCCTCTAAGGAGTATGACCGCTTAGGCGACCAGGAGGACTTTATGGAAATTCTGGACGTCTGCGTGCCCAAGATACTGGTGCCCGTCCGTCCGGGGCGCAATTTGGCTATAATTATTGAGGTGGCGGCGCGCAATCAGCGGCTTAAAACCACAGGTTACAGCGCGCTTCAGGAATTGCTGGAGCGCAGGAATAATATAAAATTTGACTAAACGGGAGAGATGAAAATGAGGTACAGAATTGGCGTGGATCTGGGGGGCACCCATATAGGGGTGGGCCTGGTCAATCAAAACAGGCAGCTCGTGGGGAAATACTATGCCGAGACGCCAGAGGGGCGCGAATTTGAGGCGACTGTCCAGGCAATGATAAAGGCGATAGAGCATCTGCTTAAAGAGCAGGGCGTGTCCATAGCAGACTGCGACAGCATTGGAATAGGTTCTCCGGGTGTAGCGGAGGAAGAAACGGGCAAGATTGTATTTTCTACTAACTTTCAATGGTACGATAAACCGCTGGGTGAGCGTCTTAAGCAGCATTTCAGCATACCTGTGCATGTGGGCAATGATGCAGATGTGGCTGGCTGGGCTGAATTTTTGATGGGCGCCGGCCGCGGGCATAAAAGCTGTATCACTATTACTCTGGGTACAGGAGTAGGTGGCGGACTGGTTTTAAACGGCCATTTGTTTTCGGGCGGAATGCTGGGAGGAGCTGAATTAGGGCATGTTACTCTGGTGGCCGGAGGAGTGAAATGCACCTGCGGCAAAGAGGGCTGCGCAGAAGCTTACTGCTCTGCGGCTGCCCTTATAAGGCAGGCGGAGGAAGCCATAAAGACCGGAAGGGAGACTGTACTTAAGAGCGGGCTGGAGGCCAAAGATGTAGTGGATGCGGCCAGAGCCGGCGATTCCCTTGCGGTGGAGCTTTTTGAAAGATATGTAAACTATCTTGCGCATTTATTGGCCAGTATTATAAATCTGCTGGCGCCTGAGGTAATTGCTTTGGGCGGCGGAGTTTCTAAAGCCGGTGAGTTTTTATTGGTTCCCTTAAGAAAGCGGGTGGCCGAGCTGGTGCTCAATAAGAGTTTGCCCCATGCGGAAATAGTATGCGCTCAGATGAGCAATGACGCCGGAATTATAGGCGCGGCGCTGCTTGAGGGTTGATATCAGGTGCGCGGTTTGGCGTGACTTGTTGTGTAATTATGCTCTGCTGCATATTTGTTTTTTGCACCCTAAATTGACAAGGGGATACACGCCTCCAGCGGCCTGATTCCG
>URYI01000237.1 GCA_900552055.1 uncultured Eubacteriales bacterium
GTTAAGGGCCGTAAAACGGCCCTTAACCCCGCCTGAAATTTTAATATAATTTTTTAAATATTGTTTACCAAAAACGACAATCAGTCTTCAAACATAGTACTGGAAAGATAACGTTCCCCGGTATCGGGCAATAGTGTGAGTATACGCTTATTTTTATTTTCCGGTCTGCGCGCAAGCAGCATGGCCGCATAAAGCGCCGCGCCTGACGAGATTCCTGCCAATATGCCTTCCCTTCGTGCCAGCACTTTGCCTGCTTCAAAGGCTTCTTCGTTTTTAACGGCTATAACCTCATCGTATATTGAAGTATTTAGTAAACTGGGAACAAAACCCGCGCCTATGCCCTGAAGTTTATGCGGCCCCGGCGTTCCTCCTGAAAGAACAGGGGAACTAAATGGCTCGACGGCTACAACCCGAATATTGCTGTTCTTTTCTTTTAGAAATTCGCCTACTCCGGTAATGGTGCCGCCGGTGCCCACACCGGCTATGAAAATATCCAATTCGCCCTGTGTATCCTCCCATATTTCAGGCGCGGTAGTTTCTTTGTGAGCGGCTGCGTTAGCCGGATTGTCAAATTGGGAGGGTATAAAACTGTTCTTATTCTCCAGGGCCAGTTCATGGGCCTTGGCAATAGCGCCGTTCATGCCCTTCTCTCCGTCTGTCAGTACCAATTTCGCTCCATAGGCCGCCAGCAGCTTCCGCCTTTCTTCGCTCATAGTTTCGGGCATAGTCAGAATAACTTTATAGCCGCGGGCCGCTGCTATAGCGGCAAGGCCAATGCCGGTATTGCCGCTGGTAGGCTCAATAATTACAGTGTCTTTATTTATAAGGCCTTTTTTTTCTGCATCATTAATCATATAAAGCGCGGCGCGGTCCTTGGAACTGCCGGCCGGATTGAATCTTTCAAGCTTGGCTATAAGCTCAGCCTGAAGATTGTAATGCCGCTCAAAATTATTAAGCCTCAAAAGAGGTGTGTGCCCAATAAGTTGTGTAAAATCCTGAGCTATTTTCATTGGCTTTCTCCTTGTAAATGGTAATTGCGCTTTTTAAACGCTTAATGATATATATGTGTCAATTCTCTTCGGTTTCTTTTTGTTCTGAAGTGTGCCTTTTATATACCCGACGGTTGTGCAGTACCCATTGGCGTTCAGAAAAGTCTCCCTCTTGTACATCCGTAAGTGCTTTGGCAAAGTCATACATGCGTGCGTCCAATACATCCAAATAATGTACGAGCTCGGCTTCGGGAAACATGGGTCTCCGCGGGGAGCCAAATTCGGGCTCGTAATGATGGGCCAGCACCAGGTGCTCCAATAGAGCCGTGGTCTCCGGATCGGCATTTATAGCGTTGCCTGCTTCATGAATGGTTATAGTGCATTGCACAAGATGGCCGAGCAGCTGGCCGTCTCTTGAATAATCTGAGGCTATTCCCAGTTCATTGGAGTTAATTTCATTTATCTTTTCCATGTCATGGACAATTACTCCTGCATATACCCAATCTGGGTCAAGGGAGGTATAAACGCCAAGAAGCGCTTCGCCTGCCTTAAGCATTGTTAAGGTGTGATACAGCAGGCCGCCGCGCACTGAATGGTGATTAGCTACGGCGGCGGGCCAGTATAAGAGTTTATCGTTGTATTTATTTAGTATGTATAAAGCTATTCCTTTTAAGTCCTTATTTTTAATTCTGTCGGCGTAACTGCGTATCTGAGCAAGCATTATTTCGCCAGGCAGGGGAGCGCTGGGCACAAAATCTTCTATTTTAACCGGGTCGCTTTCCTGTGCGAGTCTTATGCGCTCTATTCGTAGCTGAAGGGTTCCCTGCCAGGAAGTGACGGTTCCCCTCACTTTTACAAAGCTGTTGGCTCTATATTGAGAAAAGCGTTCCTCATCATAGTCCCATATTTTAGCATTTATGCTGCTTTCGCTGTCGCTTATGGTCAAGTCCATGTAATTTTTCCCCGTTTGGCCTGTTTTGACCATTGCGCTTTTTATTATTACAAATCCTTCAAAGGTTTCTCCCGCTGTAAGCTGAGATATTTTTTTCTGCTCCATAAAATCCCTCGCACTATATTTTTCCTTGCTTATTATAGCATCTTTTACTTTATTGATAAAGGGATATTTTTCTTGTTGCCTGTAAAGTAATATTTATAAATTACTAATTGACGGTGTTTGGCTTTGGGCGTCCCGGCAGG
>URYI01000238.1 GCA_900552055.1 uncultured Eubacteriales bacterium
TTTTTATCCGCTTTTTTGATCTCTACTGTCCAAGATGTATTGTAGCTCTACAAATAATAACGTAAAAATTTTTTCTTCCCTCTTGAATTGCGGACGCGCATCCTATATAATAAACGGAACACCAGAAAGGAGTGATTTATTATGCTGATAGATGATTTAAAAAAACAATTCCAACAGAACGAACTGCCCATTGTCTTTTCCTACGACGGGCAAGAGTATTCGGGCTTTAACAGGGATTTTGAACAGTTAAGTTCAAATTCCGAACAAATAAACCGCGGAGAATGCCATACTACCCTGTACCGTCATATACCCAGCGGTACTCTCTGGACGGTGATTATAAGGCATTATCCTGAATATAACGCTCTGGAATGGCAGGCGGAAATTTATGCGCCTGAAAAGACCGGCATTTTTTCGGATATACGCTATGAGCTGAATGTACCGGGAACACACGGCCGCTTACTGGGCAATTACGGAGACGAAGGGGGCGGCTATAAGGAATTTGATTTTTCTCTGGATAATGAACGTGTATACCAGGAGGCTGAAACCGGTCGGCCCACTCATTATGTTTTTCCCTATTACCGCCTGGAAACAGACCAAAATAAGATTGCCGCGGTTTTAAGCTGGCAGGGCGCATGGTTCTCTCAATTTGAGCAGGCTGCGGACGGAGTAAATATTTCAATGGGGCAAAAAAACATCTGCGCCTATCTGGAAAAGGGGGAGGGTTTCAGGCTGCCTCTGATGCTTATTCAGGAATACAGCTCTGACCCTGTCAACGCCTGGCGGCGCTTCTATATTGACTGCAATATGCCCCTTGTCAAGGGTGAGCGCGTTAAGCCCCTTTTAGCGGCATTTAACGGCGTCTGCGCCGGACTTAATAACGATATAGTGCGCCGGGTCAAAGAAACTTACGACGCACATGGAATAGACTATGACTTCTGGTGGTTTGACGCAGGCTGGGGTACCGACGGAACAGGCCCGCATAACAAGTCGGGCTGGTGGTACCACGGCGTCAATTTTGAAATGAACTTTGAAGCGTTTCCCGACGGGCTGGAATGGCTGGGCAAGGCTCTTAAGCGCGAAGGTAGGGATTTTATGCTTTGGTTTGAGCCTGAGGTGGTCCGCACCCCTCCTGAGCAATTAGAAGAGTTTTTTAAGGCTCATCCCCAGTTTAAGCGGGAGTGGTTCCTTGGCACCTTCCAAAAGGAATGGTGCGGTATTATACTTACCGCCCAGCTTATAGATTTAGGAAACGCCGAATGCCGTAAATGGCTTGAGGAACGAATATTTGAGGTTATGGACAGAGCGGGGGCAAATATCTTCCGGATAGATTTCAACATACCGCCCGCGCAAATCTGGGCCGAGCACGACAGACCCGACAGGAGGGGCATAACCGAGAACCATTACTGCGCCGGCTATTTACAGCTTTTAAAGGATATACAGTCCAGATATCCCGGAATACTTATGGATTCCTGCGCTTCGGGCGGAGGGCGCAATGATTTGGAGACTTTGCGTTTGATGCTGCCTCTGCATTATTCGGACCATCAGGACATGTTCCCTCAGGATACCAATACATTTATATACATGCAGCAGGTGCTTTACCGGTGGTTCCCTTATATCAAAAACTTTATGTCTCCGTTCAGTGTACTGGACAAATATGCTGCAAGGACAGTTTATAATCCCTGCGTATCCTGTGCTTTTGCTCCTGAAGAAATAGACAATATAGATTTTGACAGGCTTAAAGAGCATTTAAAGGAGTGGCGCCTAATAAATAAGGCTTATATGGGGAATTACTATGAGCTGGAAAAAGCCTCTAACAACAATACCGATATAAAGGCGTTTATGTTCTTTAACAAAGAAGAGAACCTTGGGTTTGTCATGGTATTCTGTCCTGAAAACTGCACGCAGACGGCATACCGCGCTGTACTGCAGGGATTAGAGGCGCAGAAAATTTATTCTCTTGAAGATATAGATACTCACAATGTCCTAAAAATGCAGGGAGACCTTTTATGCTCTCAGGGAATAGAATTAAACCTGGCGCCCAGGACTGCCCGACTTATAAAAATAAGCGGGGAATGCTGAATTATTTATAGGGCAGAGCAGCCTTAGAAGGGGGGCGCCGCGTTTGCGGCCCGAAGGGCC
>URYI01000239.1 GCA_900552055.1 uncultured Eubacteriales bacterium
GCGTCAGCCTATAATTAGGCTGACGCAAGGGGCTTTTAATTATTAATAAACCCCACTTTTAACAATTAAACTTGCAGATAAGCTAGCCCAACCGGCTGCCAACCTACAAACAAATTTTATTGTCTTCTCTTTCTCCTTACGGCAATCGCGCCTGAACCTGCAACAGCTGCAAGAGCAAAAGCCAGAGTAGCGAAATCGCCGTTATTATCATCAGGCTTATCAGTATTCCAAGCATAGCCATAAGCAGCCTCAAAATCAGCAGCGAATTCATCCGCCTGCTCAATAAGGCCGGTAATATCAAGCCCCTCTTCTTCTGCGGCTTTCAGGAGACCATAAACAGTCTCTATATTCTCCTGCCACTCCGCTTCATTCTGCTCATTCATCTCTATTTCAGCCATTTCCGCAAAGGTCGCATTAAACTCCTCTATAATGGGAACTACCCTATTATACTCGGCCAGCATCGCTTCATAAGCCTCACTGTAATCCGCCTCAAGTTCAGGATTAGCTGTAAGCATCTCATTTATAGCATCCAATGTAGTTTTTACAGCGGTATAGTTAGTAGCATTGATACTATCGGGAAGCTGAGCTATAAGCGCTTCAATTTCTTCGGCAGGATCATCAGGTTCTTCTATGGGAGCTTCACCCACTTTATAGAACAGGCTCCCAAAACCGTTCAGCGTAATGCTGCTCGCATTTTCAGTCCTGTTCTCCAGATAAATCTGCGGAGCCCAGTAAAGTATGTATTCGTCATTGCTGTGATCATAATTGCCGACAAGGGTTTCCGCGTTGCTGTTGCCCAAGCGGGTGGTGGGAACACAGAGATAACCGTCAAAGCCTTCAGGAATAATCACCTGATAACGGCTGTTGACATATACCACCTCTGCCCTCTGGCTTTCGCCTGTTCTGCTCACAAGATAAATTCCGTCGCAGCCTTCAGCCTCGCCCGTAAAATAATAGTTTCCATCCGTCGTGCCGCCGTTCCAGCGGTATCCCTGGAAGGAAATGCCAGCTTCGCCCGCATTATTAACAATATCAAATACTATGCTGGAAGCGGCTTTTTTAACATTGATATCAAAATTGTCTCTGTAATCACCTTCGGCAAAAGAATCAAAGTTGGTTTCACTATACTGCCCTACGCCTGCTTCAGCGGTTATTGTCGTATTATTAAGGTCGCTGAGCAGAATAAGCTCATCAGCGTCAAAAGCCGCGCCGTCGGCAGCGCCCTCTTCAAAGACAAATTCATAATAGCCCGGTACTACGTTCCAATTACTGCCATCATAATACGCCATATAGATATAATAGGTTTCGCCAACGGTAAAATTATAGTAGCTGTCCAGTATCTGAACGCCGTCCACCATGCCGTCTTCCGCATTATTGGTCAAGGAACTGGGCCCCACTCTCCAGAGAGAAGTCGGAACAATATTATTAAGCCGACCCAATATACCTTTATATTGATCCCAGTCCTCCTGCGGCTCGGTAAAAATACCCATTTCAGACCAAGAGGCCCCCTGATTGGGCTCAAAATAAATATTAGCGGTCATATTCTCCGTATCGCAGTCAACATAAAAGAATTTAGACGGCGTTACCGGTTCGTCAAGCTCTCCGGGGTATGTAAACTCAAAGCATTTTGATATTTCCCAAGCCTGATTTGCTCCTACAGGAGTTGCAAAATACGCATAATAGGTCTGGCCGGGAACAAACTCAAATTCGTCATATCCATCAGCATTATCCAGAGCGCCGACAGTACGGGAGGTTGCATGATATAAGCTTTGATCCCTTTTAATCTTTCCGTTAGTAGTGCTGTCGCTATACGCATTCCAAATATCCCAGAAACCCTCCGAGGACGGTTTGGAGGTCAGGATAAACATATCTACCCAGCTTGCTCCCGAAGGCGGAGTATAGCTAAAGGTAGCAGTGCCGGCCTCTTCGTCAAAGGTTACTTCAGCCTGCCAGTCAAACCCATCCGCAGCAGCAGCCGGAATTGCCATAAGGCCCAGAAGCAGGCAGACGGACACAAGAATACCAAGGAACTTTTTCATATGTACATACTCCTTTCATTTTATTAAGGCAACACCGCACAAAGACGAAGCAGTAGAAAAGATTACAAAAAAGTGGTA
>URYI01000240.1 GCA_900552055.1 uncultured Eubacteriales bacterium
TTGCTTTTCGCTCCGTGTACGTCCGGTACACGTCCTTCAAGCGCCTTGCAGGGCAGGGAAGCGGCCGCTGTCTGACTCTTCGGCCTCCGGCAGGTTTGATTCCGGCCTTTTCAAGGAAGCGGAATGAGGCGCACTGAACGTGCACCCATTGACGGCGACGCAGAAAACGCAGAAATCAGACCGCCGGAGGCGTGTATCCCCTTGTCAATTTAGGGTAAGCATTTGAGATTAAAATAAAAAAGGAGCGAGTTACCCGCTCCTTGATAAAAAATTATTATGATTATGCCTGTGCAAACTGCTGTTTTACCCGGTCTATCTGCTGCTGCGGCGCCTGCTGCATCTGGTACCAGCCTTTTTGGGACATCTGGCTGAAAATATCATTCTGCATTTTCAAAGTGTCGTTTAAGGCGTTGTCAAATGTACAGTGTACATCGGCGGTTTCTGATTCTATAGTTCCGTGCATATAGAGGTCGCACGCACCCTTAGTGGTAAGCAGTATATCTTCTAATAATGCTTTATCATCCATGTTTTTTTAATTTCCTTTCGTATGCGCTTTTTTGCTTTTTCTCTGCTCTTATTGTCAATAGGGATTAAAGCAGCTGAAGCAGCCTGTCATAATGCTGCTGGTGCTTTTTGGAAAGCTGTTCTACAAAGGCTTTGAGCTGAGGGTCTTTTAACTGCGATGCATAAGTGCAGCATTTTTGCTGCATGTGCTGTTCGTGGCTTAAGGCATCTTGAATGTAAAGTAATTCTTTGGGGGTCATAATTAAAAAACTTCCTTTCTTTTTAAAAGAATTATAGTCTTAGTGTACAAGAGATAATTCGTCTCAACCGGAAATCTGCTTGTTTTCGGTTTTATCCTAAATCAGTGTACGTTTTCGTATGCCCCCTCGTCTGCTTTGAAAATATACAAATTTTCAAGGACGCATTGCCAACAAGAAGCCCTGCAAGGTACTTAAACGGCATGTGCTGTGGACAAGTGAAAAGTTACACAAACGGGGTGCAAATTCAGTTGTATTGAGCCGCATTATACTTTGTACGCTAACGATAGTATTTCTCTAAATTCAATAAATATGCATTTTTAGAACAGCTTGCGCATGCGCTCCAGCGCGCTTTTTTCCAATCTGCTCACCTGGGCCTGAGATATGCCTATATCCTGGGCTATTTCCATCTGTGTGCGGCCCTGAAAGTATCTTAAATATAAAATATTCTGCTCGCGTTTGCCCAATTTGCTTAAGGCATCCTTAAGCGCCAGGCTTTCTATCCATTTTCCGTCGGTGTTTTTTTCGTCCCCCATCTGGTCCACAACATATATGGCGTCCGCTCCGTCGTGATAGACCGGCTCAAATATGGATAGGGGCTCCTGGATTGCGTCCAGCGCGGTAACTACGTCCTCGCGCGGCATTCCCAGCTCCTGCGCGATTTCTTCTATAGTAGGCTCGGTGTTTTTCTGATTAGAGAGCTTTTCCCTTGCCTGAAGGGCTTTATAGGCGGTATCCCTTAAGGAGCGGCTTACCCGTATCTGATTATTGTCACGCAGATATCGGCGTATCTCCCCTATTATCATAGGCACCGCGTAAGTGGAGAATTTGACCTCCTGAGTTACGTCAAAATGGTCTATGGCCTTTATAAGCCCTATACAGCCTACCTGAAATAAATCGTCCGCGTTTTCCCCGCGGTGCGCAAATCTCTGTACTACGCTTAAAACCAGGCGCAGATTGCCGCCTATAAATTCTTCACGCGCTCCGGCGCGGCCCTGCTTAATTTCATTAAACAGCTCCTGCATACGCTGTGATGATAATACCGGGAGCTTGGACGTGTCTATTCCACAAATCTCAACTTTGCCGGCCAATGACAGCTCCTCCTTTTCGTTTCCTTCAAAGGGTATTGTTGCCATTGACCGGTATGCTTATACCGCGGTTTTTTGCTTTAATTGTTTAATGCTCCCGATTGGAGAATGCAAACGGGACATAATGCGGCGCGGGGAATGATTGTCTTATTGCTATAAGTTCTTTACCCTAAATTGACAAGGGGATGCACGCCTCCAGCGGCCTGATTCCGGCATTTT
>URYI01000241.1 GCA_900552055.1 uncultured Eubacteriales bacterium
CAACGCCCCCCTCTTTTTGGGGCACGCTTAAAAAACGGTCCGCTTTAATATTTTTTATTCCCCAGCACTTTATACACTTATTGCACATTACAGCTTCAGAAGGCGAGGAAAATGGATAAATTAAAAAGTTTATGCTGCCCGAATTATGTTTAATATCAGATATTTTTTCTTATGGGTATTGACTTTTGCGGTATTTTGATTACAATAACTTATATAACCCCCCTTAACAACACAATATCTTTTTATTATTTTCACATTTGCGGAGGGAATATGTATACGCAGCCAGCTTTATTTAATCCACATCTTATTTCATGCACGTTGTGCGATTCAACCGACAAAACGCCCTTAAATCCCTGGAGGACGGTTAAATGGTATGAGCTTGAGTATGTTTTAACCGGAGAGGGCGGCGGACTTTTGAAAAGCTGTCAGTCTGTTTGGCTTAAATTTGAACCTTCAGCTTTAGGTTATGAAGGGCTGAAATCATTTTCATATCTGGCCGTACATATCAAAAATGTATGCAATTTTGATATCTGCCTGAAGGTTTGTATGCTGTTTGGTGAACGGCCTTTTGAGGCTGAGCCGGTGAGGAGCAGCCTTTATCCTGAAGGCTCCCTGCACGGCGTCCCTCAAAAGGCCGGGCGTCTGAGGCTGCCGGCTGGGTTTTCAGGATGGGTGGCTTTTAGGAGCGAGCAGAGAGATAGACCAGCGGAAGATATGCACGGCCTGGAAATGGAGCTTATGGAACCCGATGGGCGCAACGGGGCCATGCTGCTTTTGGACAGGCCATTTTTTTCTGGAACTTCACGGCTTTGCCTGCCCCAGAAATGCTTTAATATAACTAAGGAAAATTTCGGCGGGCTTGTTGATAATGCGCAGGAGGGGGTGGCAATTTGGCTCAAACAGGGCGGGACTTATGCGGACTGGAACGGAGCAAGCATAAATATCGCATATAATCCGCGGTTTCAGCTGGCGCGTCCGGGCATGGTGTTTTTTCACAGGCCGGGTTCAAGAATAAAGCGCATTAACGGCTATACCGGAATAAAGCTGATTTTTGATGCGGTTTATGACGATGAACTGGAGGGCGAATATCAAAAGCGGGTGTTTGAGGATGCGGACAGCATGCATTTAGAAAAGCTTGCGAAAAAATCCAGGGACTTTGAAGCGCTGAAAAAGCTGGAACGGCTTTCGGGAAGTGTTGAATTTGAAGCTAAATTCAAAAATATATTTGAAAGCTTTGCTGCGGGCGGCCGGGGACTGGAACTAAAGGCGCAGCTGCTTGACCTTATTGCCAAGCTGCCCAGCTGCGGGGAGAACAGCAGTTTCTGTGTCCGAATAAAGGAGCGTTTGGACAGGGATTACGGGCAAAATTTAAGCCTTATTGGACTTTCCGAGGAAGAGGGAGTGACTCCCGAACATCTTTGCCGCTCTTTTAAGAAGGCTTACGGAGACAGCCCGGTTGCTTATCTGATAAAAGTCAGGCTTGCGCATGCTCGCAGGCTGCTCCTTTCAACCGACCTTTCGGTAGATGAAATAAAAGAATACTGCGGTTTTTTAAGCGCTTCTTATTTTTACGCGGCGTTTAAAAGAAGCGAGGGCTTGGCGCCCGGAGAATATCGGAACGTATTTGCCGGACGCTAGAGTGTGTTTTAACACTGCAAAAGCAACTAAAAAGGAAGTATACAGGAGAGACGACGGTGCGCAAGAAAGATTATGGTTATAAGCGGAAGAACAGCGGGGATTTTGAGCCTGCGAAAAAGATTTTCAATAAAATAACGTGTTGTTGTACGGATTTTCATAGTTAGTTTTCGCCGGCACTGTCCTTTTAGCTTATTGTACGTCCAATTTTTCAGCGCTGTCTGCATGCTGCGTGTTTTAATAGTTCAATCGTACAGCATAAAAGCGGCGCTGTTTTATCTATTTTATCCTGTTTTATGGGAGCGCTCTTTTTATAAATGCGCGGCTTTAATCCTGATCAAATAAAGGCGGGGCGCAAAAGAGGCGGCCGTCCCGAAGGGAC
>URYI01000242.1 GCA_900552055.1 uncultured Eubacteriales bacterium
ACTCATTTCCTCAGTAATCTTGCGGGCTTCTTCTATATCGCCCGATACGCAGAGCGAACTCATGACGTCAAAAGCGCCCTTGACTATGACGATATTTTTTCCGTCTATATGGTTTACGGTACTCATAAGCTTGCGGTCTGAATCAAAGGGCAGTTCGGCCAGGCGCGGATAACTGCTGTTAAGCGCATCTTTTTCCATTCCGTTTTTATGGGCTGCTACTATTATTGAAGTTTCAGTGGGGTCGCCTATATGCTGTTCGGTGCCATCCTGATTAAATATGACTGAGCCGTCGCAGCAAAGAGCGGCATAGCGCAAAAGTTTTCTAATTTCCTCTGAATTGTCTGCGCTTATTTTTTCAGGCTGAGCTGCGCCGTCCACATAGGCTTTTACCAGAGTCATGCGGTTCATAGTTAACGTGCCGGTTTTATCAGAGCATATGACGGAGGCGCTTCCCAGAGTCTCTACGGCGGGCAGCCGGCGTATCAGCGCGTTCTTTTTAACCATCCGCTGTACGCCGATAGCAAGCACTATAGTAACTATTGCGGGCAGACCCTCTGGGATGGCTGAGACGGCCAGGGAAACTGCCGTCATAAATATTTCAAGGACGTCTATGCCGTTTAAAAGACCTACTATAAATATGATAGCGCATGCTGCAAGCGCCATGAAGCCTAGATATTTCCCAAGTTGGGCAAGCTTTTTCTGCAAGGGCGTCTGGGCGTCCTCTTCGTTATCCAGCAGTCCCGCGATTTTACCCATCTGAGTATTCATGCCCGTTTGGGTAACAACGGCTGTGGCGGCGCCGTAGGTGATGCTGCAACCTGAAAAGACCATGTTGCTCCGATCCCCCAGAGGAGCATCCTCTTTAACTTCGGCCAGAGCATCCTTTTCAGATGGCACGCTTTCGCCGGTGAGGGCGGATTCTTCGCTTTTAAGGCTTGCGCTTTTTATTAGACGCGCATCAGCGGGGACAAAATCCCCGGCTTCCAGTTTTATTATATCTCCGGGCACCAGTTCTGCCGCATCGATTATTTTTTCTTCTCCGTCCCGTATAACACGCGCATGAGGGGCGGACATGCTTTTGAGCGCGTCCAGCGCTTTTTCTGCCTTGCTCTCCTGAAGCATGCCCATAACAGCGTTAAGCACCACGATAAGCAGAATAAGCGCAGGTTCAAAAAATTCCATGGGATTGCCCTCTATGCAGGCTATGACAAAAGAAACCACGGCGGCGGCCAGCAGTATAAGTATCATAACATCCTTAAACTGGTCGAAAAAACGCTGCAAATTGGTTTTCTTTTTCTTTTCCTTCAGGCGGTTCTCTCCATACTGCGAGCGCAGGGCGTCAATGTTTGAAGCGCTCAGGCCGGTCTGCGGATTCGCAGAAAGCTCTTTTAATACGTCGTTAATGGATTGGCTGTGAAATGTCAACGCATTTTCCTCCCAATATATTATTTTGTCTTTCTCAATTAAGTCCAGCATGCAAACAGCGCCAATTCAAGACGAGCACCGAAGGGCATGTGCTGCTTCAGAGTTTGCGCTTTGAGGCAGTTTATAAATAAAGGTGTTCGGATACTTTTAGCCTGCCTGCGAGTAATGAAACAATATGGCTTGCGGGGGTATGCAACACCATATATGTCAGCCTTCGTTTAATTGAGCAAGACTATATATATTTAATTATAGCAGATAACCCGCAAAATTTATTAGACAGAATTGCTGTTCTGTTAAAAATTCTGTTGTCATCATATATATTATTAAACAGCAGGCGGTAAATAATGTTGAGGTGCAGAATAAATTCAAGTCAGCTGCGGAAAAGCTGCTTGATAAGAATGCAAATTTTATACTCATTTAATTTTTTTCCAATAAATTATTTTAAAATATTTTAACGGCAGAAAATTATTATTGATAGGGTGAAACGCTGGGCTTTTGCTATAATACGAACAAATGAACATGTGAACAGGCAAGAAGGGCTAAAGGCGGGGGCGGCGTTTGGCAGGCGCAGCCTGCACCGGG